>JADJKB010000002.1:0-300000 GCA_016706225.1 Myxococcales bacterium | reverse complement strand
ACGCTCCCGGGTTCGTGCGCCCGCGCGGCGTGAGTGACGCCGCTTCTACGGTGAGAAAGGGCGCGAGCGGCGCGCCCGCTGCTTCGACTCGGGGCAGTGGCACGACGCGGTATTCGAGCCCGCCGGACAGATCACTCGCGAACCACGGCCCGCTGATGGCCGTCGCGGCTTTGCCGGTCTTGAACAGCTCGCCGACCACGGCGCCCGACGCCTCGTCCGGAACTGCGCCTTCGCGCATCAAACGTTGGACGAACTCGAGCGAGCGCACGCCCGCTGGGCTGTCAAAACCGAACTTCTCGTCGGGCGCGAGCTGCGCGCCACCGAAGGCATGCAGAAACGCCGCGTGAAAGTACATGTTCCGCGTCTCGTACGCGAGCGGCACCACATCTTTGGGGAGCGTGGCCCGGAGCGCTGCGATGCCCTCGATCGTCGTCGGAACGTTGGGCACCAGCTTCGGGTTCACGTACAGCGCGAGGCACTTGAGCGCGAGGGGCAGCCCCCGCAGCCCGCCGTTCGTCGCGAGCGCCTCGAGCGCCCGCGCCGGATACTGTCCGCTCCCCGCCAGCTCCCGCCCGATCGGCGCGACCACCCCTCGCTCTTCGAGATCACCGATGCGCTCGTGGGAGTCGATGAACAGATGCGGGCCGTGTCCGCGCGGCACGGCGGCGGTCAGCTTCGAGGCGTATGCGTCGTGCGGCACTTGCAGCGCCTCGACGTGAATGCCGGTCGTGCGTTCGAACTCCGCGAGCACCTGATCGAGCGCGGCCTTCTCGTCGCCTCGATAGGCGTGCCAGACGGCGAGGGGCTCCTCCGCGCGCCCACTTCGGGCAACGAGCAAGGCGCAGGCAAACAGCGCAAACAGTAGCGCGCGCTTCATTTCGCCCGACCGGTGCGCTTCATTGCTGCTGCAACGGCGCTCGTGAGGAGCCCTCGCGGCGCCAGCTTGCTGAACAGGGTCTGCGCGCGATTCACCGCGCCCGGCACACACACCGCGTCGCCGTCCGCGTACGCGGAAAGCGCCTGGGATGCGGTCTCGCTGGCGCTCAGCGCGGCAATGCGCTCCATGCCCGGCTCGATGCCGGCGGCCGCCTGGAATCCGGTCGGCACGGGTCCCGGGCAGAGCGCGGTGACATGCACGCCCTGGCCTTCCACCTCTTTCGCCAGCGCGGCCGAGAAGCTCAGCACGAAGGCCTTGGTCGCGGCGTAGGTCGCCATGTAGGGCATTGGCTGGAACGCGGCGGTCGAGGCCACGTTCAGCACACCCCCGCGCCTGCGAGCCAGCATGCCGGGCAGAAAGTGGCGAGCGAGCACCACGACCGCTTCGCAGTTGAGCCGCACCATCTCGGCGAGTTTCTCGGGGTCGGCCCGGGTCAGTGCGCCGGCGTCCCCGAAGCCCGCGTTGTTGATCAGGTGATCGATGTCGATGCCGAGCGCGTCGACGTCGGCGCACAGCTCCAGCGCGCCGCGTGGACGAGCGAGATCCGCCACGACCACGCGCGCCTTCACGGAGTATTGCTGGCTCAGCTCTTGCGCCAGCGCCTCGAGTTTGTCCTGCGAGCGTGCGGTCAGCACCAGGCTTGCGCCGCGCTCCGCCAGCTGTCGCGCGAGCTCCAGCCCGATACCGGAAGATGCGCCGGTGACCAGCGCGGTGGTCTTGCGAAACGGAAACATGCCTCAGCTCTCCTGGCTCCAGAGCGCACGCCCGGTCTCGCCGTCGAAAACGTGGACGTGCTCGGCCTCGATGCCCAGCAAGAGCTCGACGCCGCGCGCCGGCCGCGAAGCCCCGGGCAGGCGCGCGACGAAGGCTGCGCCCGCGACCTTGCAGTGCGCAAACGACTCGCTGCCCAGCGCCTCGAGCACCTCGACCTCCGCGCGGATCTCGCCGACGGATGCGCCCTCGAGAGCTTCGACTTGCGCCACGTCGTGGGGGCGCACTCCGAGGGTGACCGGGCCGGGTCGCGGAGCCGCGCCGAGCGCGCTCGGTGGCGGCTCGATGCTCACGCCCGCGGCGGAGAGCTGCCATTTCTCGCCGTTCTTCTGCAGCTCGGCGTCGATGAAGTTCATGGCGGGACTGCCCAGGAACGCCGCCACGAAACGCGTGGCCGGCCGCGCGTACACCTCGAGCGGCGGACCCGACTGTTCGACGCAGCCCTTGTTGAGCACGAAGATCTGGTCGGCCAGGGTCATGGCTTCGACCTGATCGTGAGTGACGTAGACACTCGTTGCACCGATCCGATCGTGGAGCTTTCGGATCTCGACGCGGACCTGAGCTCTGAGCGCGGCGTCGAGGTTCGACAGCGGCTCGTCGAACAGAAAGACCTCCGCGCGCCGCACGATCGCCCGCCCCATCGCAACCCGCTGGCGTTGCCCGCCAGAGAGCTGTCTCGGGAAGCGCTGCAGCAGCTGCCCGAGCCCAAGCATGTCCGCCGCCTCGTCGACGCGCTTCTGGATCTCGTCCTTGGGGGTCTTGCGGAGCTCGAGCCCGAACGCCAGGTTCTGACGCACGGTGAGGTGCGGGTAGAGCGCGTACGACTGGAACACCATCGCGATGTCGCGCTCGCGCGGCGGGAGGCGGGTCACATCGCGACCGCCAAAAAGAATGCTGCCTTGGTCCACCTCTTCGAGCCCGGCGATCAGTCGAAGCAGCGTGGACTTGCCACAACCCGATGGGCCAACGAGCACGGCGAAGCCGCCGTCTTCCACGTCGATGTCCACGCCGGACAGCACGCGTGTCTGCCCGAACTGCTTCTCCACGCCGCGAATCGTCACGGAGGCCACGGACCGCGGACGATAGTGGAAATCCTCCCTCGCGAGGAGCTTGCCGGCGCCGAAGTGCGGGGCTACTGGCGCTGTGAGGATGCCCGCCTATCGACTGATCACGCTCGGCCCCAGTCACTACTGCGAAAAAGCCCGCTGGGCCCTGGGTCGCTCGCGTGTGCCGTTCGAAGAGGAGCCCCAGGCGCCGCTCTTGCACATGCTGGCGGCACGCAAGAGTGGCGGCAGCCGGAGTGTGCCCGTGCTGGTGACCGACAGCGGCACGCTCGGGGATTCAACTGACATCCTGGAGCTGTGTGACCGCCACACGAGCGGGGCGCTGTACGGGAGCGGGGAGCAGCGACGTCAGGCTCTGGAGCTGGAAGATCACTTCGACACCAAGCTCGGCCCGCACACTCGGCGCGTGATCTACTTTCACATCCTGGATGACGACGCGCTGATGAAGGCGCTGTTCACCCCCGGAATCACCAGGGCCCAGCAGCTGGCCTTCTCCGGCGCGCTGCCGGCCATCCGCGGCATGATGCGGCGCGGAATGAAGGTCGACTCCGAGGGTGCGCGCCGCTCGCGCGAGCGTGTTCGCGCCGTGTTCAGCGAAGTGGACGCACGCATGGCGGACGGACGGCGGTTCTTGACCGGCGATCAGTTCACGGCTGCAGATCTGACCTTTGCTGCGCTGGCAGCTCCGGTGCTCTTGCCGCCGGAGTACGGCTGGCCGCTGCCGACCGAGGATCAAGCGTCCGGCGCGCTGCGCTCCGAGGTCCGACACTTTCGCGACTCGGCCGCGGGTCAGCTCGCGCTGCGCATCTATCGAGAAGAGCGCGCGCACGTGCTGCCCATTGGTTGACGCAGCGCGGACGCGCGGGCTCGGACGTCGTGGGTTGGCAAGAGGGCGCTCGTTCGTCAGGCGCGCCCGCTCGCGCGCTGCCGGAGCCAGTGATCTGCCAGCACGATGGCCACCATCGCCTCGGCAACGGGCACGAAGCGCGGCAGCAAACACGGGTCGTGGCGGCCGCCAGTGCGAATGGTCGTGGGTTCGCCCGCCCGGGTCACCGTGTCCTGCTCGCGCGGCAAGCTGCTCGTGGGTTTGACGGCCGCGCGCAGCACGATGGGCATGCCACTCGAAATTCCGCCCAGCATGCCGCCGTGGTGGTTGCCCCGCGTCGCGATGCGGCCACCCTCCGCGACGAACGCGTCGTTGTGTTCGCTGCCACGGAGCGAGGCCGCCGCAAATCCCGACCCGTACTCGACCCCGACGACGGCAGGGATCGAGAACAGCGCCTTGGCGAGCTCGGCCTTGAGCTTGTCGAACACCGGCTCACCGAGGCCCGGCGGCACGCCCGTCGCGACGATCTCGGCGATGCCACCGACGGAGTCCTGCTGCTTACGCACGCTCTCGATCAGCGTGACCATGCGTGCGGCGGCCGCCGGGTCCGGGCAACGCACGATGTTCGGCGAGCCGTCCGGTAGTTGTTCCACGTCGCTGCGGACCAGACTCGCCGGCTCTGCAATCGTTGCGACCTCGTCTCCGATCCGGACCACGTACGCGAGCACCTGCCCGCCGAACGCCTCCGCGATCAGCTTCCTCGCCACCGCACCGGCCGCGACCCGCGCAACGGTCTCGCGCGCGCTGGCCCGACCCCCGCCTCGGTAGTCTCGCAGGCCGTACTTCGCGTCGTAGGTGTAGTCGGCGTGGCCCGGGCGATACTTGTCGGCAATCGCCGCGTAATCCTGGCTTTTTTGATCCTGGTTCCGGATCAGGATCGCGAGCGCGGTGCCCGTGGTCTTGCCGTCGAACACGCCCGACAAGATCTCGGGCTCGTCGGCCTCCGCGCGTTGCGTCGTCACGTGACTCTGCCCGGGCCGACGGCGCGCGAGATCTGCGCAGAGGTCGTCGACCGAGAGCGCCATGCCCGGCGGACAGCCGTCGATGATCACCACGTTGGCGGGGCCGTGCGACTCACCCGCGGTGGTGACCCGGAAGCACTCTCCAAAGCTATTGCCAGCCACTGACGTGCAGCATAGGTCAAAAAGCGAAACCCTGTGCTAGATGGAGCGCGCCATGACCCAATCCGCCCTCACCGCCTTGACCGAAGAAGAGCGCATGTTCAAGGACGCCGTGCTCGCGTTTGCGCGCGAGCAGGTGGCCCCCAAGGTCCATGAGATGGACCGAGCCGGCGCCGTCGACAAGTCCCTCGTCGCGGGCCTGTTCGAGCTCGGGGTGATGGCGGTCGAGGTGCCGAGTGAATACGGCGGCGCCGAGAGCTCGTTCTTCAACGCCGTGCTCGCGGTCGAGGCCCTGGCCGAGGTCGACCCGAGCATCTCGGTGTTCGTCGACGTACAGAACACGCTGGTCAACAACTGCATCCTGCGCTGGGCCAACGCCGAACAGAAGAAGCGCTACCTACCCAAGCTGGCGAGTGAGTGGGTCGGCTCGTACGCCTTGAGCGAGGCCGGCTCCGGCTCCGACGCCTTCGCGCTCAAGACCCGCGCCGAGAAACGCGGCGACAAGTGGCTGCTGAACGGGCGCAAGCTCTGGATCACGAACGGCGCCGAGAGCTCGCTCTTCATCGTGTTCGCGAACACGGACTTCGCCAAGGGCTACAAGGGCATCACGGCGTTCCTGGTCGAGAAGGGCCAGGCCGGTTTCTCCGTCGGCAAGAAGGAAGACAAACTCGGCATCCGCGCCTCGAGCACCACGGAGCTCATCCTCGAGGACTGCGAGGTCGCAGCCGAGAACGTGCTGGGTGAGGTCGGCGTCGGGTACAAGATCGCGATCGAGACGCTGAACGAGGGCCGCATCGGCATCGGCGCTCAGATGCTCGGACTGGCCGAGGGCGCCTTCGACCACGCGCTGAAGTACAGCGTGGAGCGCAAGCAGTTCGGCAAATCAATCGCCGAGTTCCAGGGCATGGAGTTTCAGTACGCGCAGATGGCGACGGAGATCGAGGCGGCCAAGCTCATGGTCTACAACGCGGCGCGCCTGAAGGACGCCGGCCAGCCCTTCGTGAAGGAGGCTGCCATGGCCAAGCTGTTCTCGTCCCAGGTCGCCGAGCGCACCGCCAGCCTCGCCATCGAGCTGATGGGCGGCGTGGGTTTCACCAAAGAGTACCCAGTCGAGAAGCTCTTCCGCGACTCCAAGATCGGCAAGATCTACGAAGGCACGAGCAACATGCAGCTGGCGACGATCGCGAAGATCGTGCGCTCGGCGTACGCTGGCGGGTGAGGGCGCTCTCAGCCGCGGATTGCAGGGGTTACCTTGCTCTCGACATCACCGCCGTCACCTGCCATCAGGGCCGTGTTACGCTCACATCGTTCGCAAGAACCTCACGAAGGGGGTCACGGCGGTGGAAGCACTGTGGCGCGTCTTTGGGATCTGCGGGGTCGGTGCGCTCGTCGCGGGAGTGGCGGGAGCGTGCGCGGCATCCGATAAGAGAGATGATGTGCGAGGCGACGACGCCGGCAGGGCCACCGGGCAGCTTCACGTCACGGCAGCGGAGTCCGCAGCGGCCCGGGCCGTGGTGACGTCGATCCAGCAACGCTTCCGGGTGGCGGATCGCGCGGGCGTGCCGGCGGGGGCGCCCAGAGGTCTTGCCCCTGCCGGCGGGCACCAGTTGCGGCCCGCGCCGGTGTTGGGGGAGGCGGAGGCCGAGTCCTTTCGGAGCGAGGGTGCGCGGCTGCGTCCGCGGATCGGGGAGGCGGCGCTCGCGAGGGTGGTGCGCCCGGCGCAGGTGAGCTTGCCGGAGAGGGCAAGCGGCGCGTTCACGGTGGCGGACGAGAGCACGAGCATGTCTATGCGGGTGTCCCTCGTCGGCGCGCTCGACGCGCCCGCGGAGGTCGCTGGGGGCTTCGTCGTGTATCGCGGCGGCGGCCCCGACGGCACGCATCTGGTGCACCGAGCGACGGCGGTGGGGACAGAAGACTTCGTGGTGCTCGAGCAGGCACCGGCGGAGCCGTCGGTCCGCTACGAGGTAGCACTGAGCGAACAGGTGGCGGGCCTGCGCCTCGTCGCCGGCTGCGTGCAGCTCTTGGACGCGGGCGGCGCACCACGCCTGCGCATGGCGCCACCGTACCTGGTCGATGCTGCTGGCACGCGCCACGAGGCATCCGTCGCGCTCGAAGGCTGCGCCTTCGACGCCACCCCTCCGCGCCCTGGGGCCGCTCGGTGACGCCACCCGGCGCCCGAAAGTGCAGCGTGCACATCGCCTGGAAAAGCGATGCCGTGAGCTATCCCGCGCTGCTCGATCCATCGTGGACGACCACCGGGAGCATGGCCACGGTGCGCTACGACCACACGGCGAGCGTGCTGGGCGACGGCCGCGTACTGGTGACCGGGGGCATGAGCGGGAGCAAGTGGGTGTCGAGCTCGGAGCTGTACGACTCCGCGACCGGCGCTTGGGCGACTACCGGGAGCCTGGCGATCGGGCGGCGAGAGCACACGGCGAGCGTGCTCGCGAACGGCCACGTCCTGGCGGTCGGAGGGTGGGGCGCGTTCTTCGGCGAGCAGCTGTCGAGCTCGGAGCTGTACGACCCGGCAACGGGCGTCTGGACGAGCGCCGCGAATCTCGTGACGGCTCGCTGGGACCACCGAGCGGGCGTGCTCGCGGATGGCCGCGTTCTGGTCGTTGGGGGAACCAATTCGAGCGGGGGCGGGAAGACACTGGCGAGCGCGGAGCTCTACAACGGCGGCTGGGCGACCACCGGCAGCATGGCAACCCCGCGCGACTGGCACACGGTGACCGTGTTGGGCGACGGCCGCGTCCTAGTCGCCGGGGGTTCCGACCTGGGCGCCGTGTCGAGCGCGGAGCTGTACAACCCTGCGACGGGTAGCTGGACGACCACCGGCAGCATGGCGAGCGCGCGGTATCTGCACACGGCGAGCGTGCTGGGGGACGGTCGCGTCCTGATCGCAGGCGGCTTCGCCGGGAGCAGCAGCGTGTCGAGTACGGAGCTGTACGACCCGGCGACGGGTGGCTGGGCGACCACCGGAAGCCTGGCGACGGCACGAAGCGTCCACACAGCGAGTGTGCTTGGGGACGGCCGGGTCCTGGTTGCCGGGGGCACCGGTCCGAACCTCGGCAAGTATCTGTCGAGCGCGGAGCTGTACAACCCTGCGTCGGGCAGTTGGACGCCCACCGCGAGCCTGGTGGCGGCAAACGCGTGGCACACGGCGAGCGTGCTGGGGGACGGTCGCGTCCTGGTTGCCGGGAGCTCTCTTCCGAACGCGGAGCTGTACGACCTCGGCGCCCCGCTCGGAACGCAGTGCAGCCAGGGCTCCAAGTGCGCGAGTGACCACTGCGTCGATGGAGTCTGCTGCAAGACCGCCTGCGGTGGCGGGCTGACCGGCGACTGCGCTGCTTGCAGTGTGAGCGCCGGGAGCAGCACCGACGGGAACTGCGAGCCGCTGACGGACGGCAGCGGTTGCGACGATGGGCTCTTCTGCAATGGCACCGAGACGTGCACGGCAAGCGTGTGCGGCAGCAGCACCGGCGATCCTTGTCCGCTCGATCCCACGAACAGCGACTGCACCGAGGCCTGCAACGAGACGGCGAAGAGCTGCTCGGGCTGGAATCCCAATGGTAGTGCCTGCAAAGACGGCACGTGCCAGCAAGGCAATTGCGAGCTACCGAGCAGTGGCGGCACCGGGGGCGTCGGAGGCACTGGTGGCAGCGGCGGTACTCCGGGCGGTACCGGAGGCGGTACTCCGGGTGGCACCGGGGGCAGCGGCGGTGCCACGGGCGGCACCGGTGGCGGTGTCACGGGCGGCACGGGCGGAGGTCGAACGGCGGCTCCGTCGGACGAGGGTGGATGTGGTTGCCGCGCGGCGGGTGGGACTGGTGGAGCTGGCTCGGGGTGGCTCGCGCTCCTTGGGCTGGGTGTCTTGTTTGGGCGGCGTTGGCGCATCGCCCCGTCCGGCCACCGCCACGGCGCGTAGGGGGAATGAACTGCCGAAACCCACTCTCTGGGCGGTGCCCTCGGGCCGAGGCCGTGCTCTGGCAGCAGGCGCGTGATCTGCGCACGCGTGTTCGCGACCTCGGCCCAGCGAGCGAGTGAGTGGGCCTCCGAGACATCGCACCTCCTCCCCGCAGCGCGGCCGGGCTTTACCCACTGACAGCGCAGGCGTCGTGACAGCCGCCTCGAGCCTCGCGCTGCGGCGTTTCGGTCTTACGGAAGGTGCAATCAGCTCGGAAGCTCACGACGCCGTCTTCGAAAGCGAGCGGACACAGGTCACAGAGAGCGTCGGCCATCCCGTCGCAAGAGCGCCACGAACTCGGAGCGAGGCGTCTCCCCCATGCGCGCGGCGCGCGCCATCGGCGAGGCGCCGTGGGTCTTGGATGGACTTCAACCGGCGCGCGCTGCCGCATGAGGGGGAGACCGCCGAGCGCAGCGAGGCGAGTGGGGGCAACCCCAATGCAGCTGGCGACGATCGCGAAGATCGTTCGGTCGGCGTATGTGAGCGGGTGAGGGCTCACTCGAACATCAGGGGCCGCTCCCGCATGGGCTCTGCCGCGCCAGCGGCTCACGGCAAGTCCTTGCAGCATCGCACGCCTCGATCTGCCTCCGGCCCGTTGGAGCCGGTTCCGTACTGAGCACAGCTCATCAGCTCCTTTTCCGGCGCGCTTCTTTGCGGCCGACCGCGTGCCCATGGGTGGGCGCACCCAGGCGACGAGCCCGAGCGTGACGGCGAGCATCTCGCTGGCGGATCCCGACCACAGCGGCCCGTACAACGTGCGCCTGTTCCATGGCACCCAGGGCGGCAAAGTCGAGGTCGTCACCGAGCTCACCGGCGTCTCGGTCGGCTGGCACGCGCTGAGCTTGGAGCTGGCTCAGCCCGGCGAGCACTTCTTCTACGTCGAGGTGCTCGAGCTCGACGCGAACCGCGCCGCCTGGTCCGCGCCCATCTGGATCGAGAGGATCTGACGCTGCCCCGGGCTGGGTGACTCAGATCACGGCCGATTCCGTGTGCGGCGCCGGCGTTCCGCGCTGGAATTGACGCGGGGCCGACGAGCGGCCGTAGTGTGGTCAATGTCGAAGCTGATCTCGCGTGCGGTGGCCATCAGTGTCGTTCTCAGCGTGACCGTCGCCGGTTGCGGCAAGCGCGGGCCGTTCACTGCGCCACTTTCCATCAAGCTGGAGGCGAACGCGGCGAAGGCCACGATCGGACCTGAAGGCGGGTCGATCCAGGTCAAGAGTGCGACAGGGACCAGCTACGTCTTGCAGGTCCCTCCAGGTGCGCTCATCCGACCGGTCGAGATCACCGCCACACCCGTCGCGTCGTTCGACAGGGCGGGCTCCGCCCGTCAAGGGGTGGTGTTCAAGCCCAGCCGCCTCCAGTTCCTCGCGCCGGCCACGCTGACCATGACGCCGAGCAAGCCGATCCCGGTGCCACGCCAGCTCGTGTTCACGTTCAACGACGATGGCTCGGAGCTGTGGGCGGCGGAGCCGATGCCGAAGACCGGCGACATCGCCGTGGTCGTCCAGCACTTCAGCGGCTTCGGGTTCGCCGACCTGGGTGACAAGGCCCGCGAGGTGTACGTGCACTGGAAGACCTCGCGCGCCGAGACGCGGATCCAGAACGAGGTCGGGGAGGCCTTGGCGGCGGAAAAGAGACGGCAGCTGCTCGGAGACGAGAGCGGATCGGGAGCTGCCGCGCGGGCGTTGAGCGAAGGATTGGACCAGTACGAGAAGGACGTGGTGAACCCGCGCATCGCGGCGGCCGGCACGTCGTGCGCAGCAGCAACGGAAGCCGCGGCGACGGGGCTCGCACTGGCGCGACAGCGTGCGTTGCTGGGCATGAAAGACAAAGACACGACCGTTCCGCTCGTGCAACTGATCCAGCTGCCGTTCGGTCCGTGCGAGAAGGAGGCCATCGCGGCGTGCAAGGCGGCGAAGGACCCGGGCATCCTGATCAAGCACTGGCTGGGTGCGGACAAGGTCATGGCGGTGCTGGGCGGTGCCCAGCCGTACGCTACCGACGGCATGCTGGAGCGAGCGCAGGCCATCTGCGATCCGCAGGCCTACCAGGTCGTCGGCGGGCTCCAGGACTGGAAGGTCAACCAGAAGGTCTGCAACATCCAGGGACCGTTCGTGCTGTCCACCGGCGTGGGCACCATGAAGCTCTCGGGGGGAATGTCGGGCACGTACAGCTTCGGTGGCGTCTTTGCGTCCCAGTATACCGGCAAATACACGATCACGTTCCCCGACGGGCCGCGCAAGCCGGGCAAGATGGTTGGAAGTGGGGGAGGTTCGATAGCAGGCCAGAAGGGCGCCGGAACCGAGACCTACACGTTGACGCCGATCGGCCCGGCTTGCTGATTGAGCCCCGGTGACGGCCGCAGCGCTGCGGCAGGCGCGCGGAAACTCTCGCGTGAGCGCAAGACCTCGCTTCGCGCGCTCTTGCTCGAGGGCCTCAGCGAAATACTCCGACGCGAGCGGCCGAGGGCCGACCGGTACCGAATGAAGGACTGTTCGTTCGGTGGCGGGGGCCTCGTCGAGGGGCTCGACTGGATCGACAGCGATAGGCTGCGCGACCTGACATACGAAGGGCGCGGCGCGTGATCTCCGTCGACACCAACATCCTGGTGTACTCGCACCGAAGCGACTCCCCGTTCCACGATCGCGCCGTGCAGGTGGTGCGCCAGTTGGTCGAGGGTGGAACGCGCTGGGCGTTGCCCTGGCCGTGTATCCACGAGTTCGTGGCCAACGTCACCAACGCTCGGATCTACAAGGCACCTACACCGCTCGATCTCGCGCTCGAGCAAGCCAGTCAGTGGCTGGGCTCGCCCGCCGTCCGACTACTCTCCGAAGAGGAGGGATACTGGGATGCCCTGGCAGCTCTGCTCCACTCATCCCAGGTCAGCGGGGCCAAGGTCCACGACGCACGCATTGCTGCGCTGTGCATCGCGCACGGAGTCGCGGAGCTCTGGACCGCCGACCGTGACTTCAACCGCTTCGCCGCGCTGAGAACAGCGAACCCTCTCGTCGAGGGTTCCGAGCACTGATGGCGCTTCACAGGGTTCGCTCGAGCTCGGCGCCCGTCGCGGATCACCAGCGTCTACGCCGCCAGGTCGCCCAGGCGTTGGGTGTGGCCATGAGCGCGCCCCAGCGCAAGGCTCGGCGGAAGACACGAAGAAGGCCCTGGATAGCTTCGACTTCGTGCTGCCGTTCGCCAAGCCAGACCCGAGCGAGCTCGGGCGAAATCGCCGTCGCGGGCCGCGACAGGCGTTGTATCTGCTTCACTGACGGGCGATGCGAGCCGCGCGGTGGTGCGGTAGACTGCGCTCATCGAGTCATGAGCCAGTCAGCGCGGCGTGCAGCGGCCCCCGAGGACTTCTGGGCGATCCCGGAGGCCGAGCGCTTCCACGAGTTGGTGGGTGGCGAGCTCGTCGAGAAGGCCGCACCGAGCGGTGAGCATGGGGACGCGCAAGCCGGGATCGTGACCGCGATCCGAGCACCTTTCCAGCGCAGGTCGGGCGGCGGGGGACCTGGAGGGTGGTGGATCGCCACGGAGGTCGAAGTCCTCTTGGAGACCGGTGACATCGTGCGCCCCGACGTGCTCGGCTGGCGGCGCGAGCGCCATTCGGAGCGGCCCACGGGGATGCCCGTCAAGCAGCACCCGGACTGGACCTGCGAGATCCTTTCGAAGAGCAACGCCACGCACGACACGGTGAAGAAGCTGCGTCTCTACCAGCGCGTCGGCATCCCGCACTATTGGATCGCCGATCCGCGCGAGGCGACGCTGACCGTCATGCGCTGGAGCCAAGACGGCTACATCACGGTGCTCAGTGCCGAGCGGCACGAGGTCGTGCGGGCGGAGCCCTTCGATGCGATCGAGATCGCCGTGGGGACCCTCTTCGGAGACGACCCGCCGGAGGGAGGCTAGACACTGGCCCGACTACTGTAGTGGCGCCGAAAGACCAACTCCGAACGGAGCACGTGCTGGGTGTCCGTAACGACCGGCATGCGCACCAGACCGATCAACGCGCGGGTCTTGCTCGCATTCTCGACGGTGCTCGGCGATTGGTCGTCGATGATTGCGGCGGACTCCCAGCACCCGATTCCAAAGAAACAACCATTGCCCGGTACGTTACTGCAATCGCGTCCACACCAGCCCGCGCACCGCTTCGAAGTGCTGGTCGAAGCTGATGAGCTCGGCACCACTCTCGAAGACGTGCGCGGCGATCCAGATGTCGTTGCTCGGGATGGGCGTTCCGGCCTCACGCAGCTCGGACGCAATCCGGCCAAAGCGATCCGCGGTGGTTCGCGTCACGTCCAGCACGCTGACGCGAACGTCCGCCAGGAGCTCGTTCAATTCCTTCGCGTTCTTCTCGAATCGCGCGCCGTTGCGAAACCCGAAGAGCAGCTCCCCGATGACGACCATGGAGAAGACGAGCTCCGTCGAATCCCGGACCAGCTCGGTAACGCCCTGATGTTCGCGCTTGAGCGCGACGTAGGCGTTCGTGTCCAAGAGGCGCTTCACTCCCAGAGCTCCGCGTCGACCTGCTCGCAGGCTTGGATGGACTCGAGGAGCTCCTCGGCTTGCGCCTCCGTCCAGGTACCGATCAGGTGGTCGAGCGAACGCCCGATCCGCGCGGAGGTGTCCGGTGTGCCGACCCCGGCCCCCTTTTCGAGCAGGCGCAGCGCTGCTTTGTTCAGCGAGATCTTCTCCCGCTTCGCCAGCTGACGAATCGCGCGCTCGAGCCGCGGGTCGAGACCCCGGAGGGTGAGCTGATTCAGGTGACTCATATGCGAGTCATAATGACTCACAAAGTGAGTCGCCGCAAAGCTAGGCGAGATCCTTTCGAACGCCGGGCGCCAGCTCGCGCTGCAGGAAGAAGTCCAGGTCTTCGGAGCGCCGATGATGCAGATGCATCATCGCGAGGGCCGCGCCGCCGCCGAATACGAGCTCCGACGCGACGTCGGACGCCGCAACGGCTTGCCACGCATCGAGCTGCCGCTCCTGGAGCTCGGGCGGCGCGCCGTCAGGCTTCCGCGCGGGTGCGCGCCGGGGCTTCTTCGATCCAGAGCTCAATCAGGCGCCTAGACCGGGCGCGGGTGCGGCCGCGCTGTGGCCGTGCGCTTCGCGCGGGTCAGCTCAGGGGGGGAGGGGCCAAGGTGGGAGCCCGGTGCGGGAAATCTGCTCGCCGGGTAGTTAGCAACGATCGCGAAGATCGTGCGCTCGGCGTACGCGAACGGTTGAGGGCGCTCTCGTCCGCTCAGGGTGTGATCACGACCAGGTTCGGGGTGGTGAACGCCGTCGCGAAGCCGGTCCCGTTGACGGTGCAACTCGAGAGCACGGCCCCGAGCGCGACCTTGCCGTGCACGCGCGCGAGCGCTGAAAACCACGCCGAATCTACCTTGTTGCAGTCGGTGAAGCCGCTCAACCAGCGCGGGGCGCCGGTCGTTTCGAAGGCCTCGATGAAGATGCCATGCTTGCCCGCTTGGTTCGTCAGCGTGGCTCCGCCAAAGCTGATGGTCTTGTCCAGATAGCCGTACACGATGGGAACGCCGTTGTCGGCCACGATGAGCCGGGGGTATCCGGCGGGCAAGATCGTGTTCGAGAACGTCACCTCGGACTTCTGCCAGGCGACCTTGCCGGAGGTGTCGAACTTCGTCAGCACGTGCTCGACTTGGCTTTGCGAAAAAGGTCCGCCGCCCCAGTCGATGTTGGCTATCGAGGTCATGTAAAGCTCTTGGGTGTTGGGTGACAGGGCCCAGCGGATGCTGTCGGAGCTGCACGACTTGACGCGTTTCACCCAGTTGACGCTGCCGGAGGAGCTGACCTGGGCCAGCGTGCAGTTCAAGGCGTCCGCGCCTGCCGGGATCAACTCCGTTCCGTTCATCGTGACGGATGGCGGGGTGGGGACACCGCCGGAACGAGTGACCTGCACCAAGCTCGCGCCGAGGTCGTCGACCGTCAGAACGAACCCCGACCCGCCCGTGATCTGGTGCGCCCACTGCACGGCTCCGCTCGCGGAGACACGGGCCAAGTAGCCATTCTTGTCCTGCGCACTCATGCTGATGCTGCCCCAAACGAACGGGTTGGCGGAATAGCCGTTCCAGAGCGCCGCCAAAAAGCCGCCCTGCTTGATGGCTTTGGGACCCGCGGTGTTCAGATTCTTGGTGAAGACGGGCGCAACGCCGAGGTCCTGAGTCGCGTACAGCGAGACGTCAAGCGTGTTCGGGTCGAAGGCGAGCACGCCGGATCCTTGCGTTCCGAGAACGCGACTGCCGTCCCACTTGTCGGTCAGCGAAGCGTTCCCGTTGGACGCGAACGCCACCCGAGCGTGCGCCGTCGTCGATTCCGTGGCGCTGAGCACGGCGCAGTGACTGACGCTGACCGCCGCCTCGGCGAACTGCTGCGGGATCTCGCGGACGGATTCGATCATCGAGTCGAAGTAGCCGGTGGAGATCGGACGAATGAACGCAAACGGAGCGCCGGGTGTGATGGTGGTCGGCAACTCTGGCTTGCAGTACGTGCTCGTTCCTCCGGTCCCGCCGCTGCCGGCTGCGCCCCCGGCGCCGGTTCCCGCGCTACCGCCGCTGCCGGCTGCTCCCGCGCTGCCCCCGCTGCCGGCTGCGCCCGCGCTGCCACCGCTGCCGGTTCCCGCGCTCCCGCCGCCGCCGGCTGCGCCCGCGCTCCCACCGCTGCCCGCCGTGCCGGCGGTTCCCGAGCTGCCCCCGCTGCCCGTCGTGCCGGCGGTTGCCGCGCTGCCCCCCGCGCCGCCGCCACTGGTGCCGCCCAGTCCGCCAGAGGCCGCGTTGCCTGCCGCCCCGCCCGCCGCGCTCCCCGAGCTGCCACCCGAGGAGCACGCAACCACGAAGAGGAGCATCGGCAGCGGCCACGTTCGTTCCATGCCCGGCGTGGTACGCACCGCCTGCCGCAATCTCCCCGCTGTCCTGCCTGCCGGTCGAGGCGCCCTTCCGCGATCCGGAGAAGCTACGCAGGCACGAGCAACAGGCAGCCGGCGATGATGAAGCTCACTCGTTGGAGAGGCACACACACGACGCGCCGTGCTGACCCAGGCATCCGCACGAGGCTTTCTCCCCCTTCTCGCAGCTGATGGAGCAGCTCTCCACGTCGTCGCCGGGTTGACACTTGGCCTTGCAGCTGCGCCGGGCCACGTACAGCGGCTCCGCGGTCGCGGCGGTGGGGGCTGCCGGCAAATCCGTGACCGGAGCCGCGGCCGCCGCCCGAGGCGCTTCGGCTTCCAATGCGAGCGCTTCGGAAGCACCGGCGGACCCGCCAAAGAGAGCTGAAACCGAGAGCGCAACGATCACCGTGGCCAGGATTTTCATGAGTCGTCCTTTTCACCACACTGTACGGTGAACCGGCTCGAGCCCTTCCCGCTCCACTGGAATGCGCCTGGCGGCCGACCTCGGATCGCCGTCGCCCGTCAGAGCCCCGCGACCACTTCCCCCGCCCGCACGAACAGCTTCCCGCTCGTCGCAGGGACCACGACAGTCAGTGTGCCGTCGCCGGCGACCGTGACGTTCTCGTTCGGGTCGAGCACGTTGACCAGCTGCGTGCCGGCGGGCACACCGACCTGCATGCCGGCGCCGTTGAACCCGCTCGAGCTCTCGTGGCTGGGGTTGGTGTTCAGCACCACGAGCGCGTAGCCGTTGCCCGCGTCGCCACCGCTGCGCTCGAAGGAGAAGATACCAGCATCGGACTCGCTGCCAGTCCGGTCACTCGCCCAGGTCACCTTGAGATCCCCGTGCGTGAGCGCGGGGTACGAGCGGCGGATGCGGGCCAGCCGCTGCACCCACTGATACTGCGAGCTCTGCCGGTTGTAGCCACTCCACCAGAGGTCTTCGCGATTCGCCGGGTCGTTGCCGCCCGAGAAACCCTGCTCGGTGCCGTAATACACACAGGGGATGCCGTCCTCGGTGAACAGGAACAAGAGCGCGTTGTTCAGCGCTGCGGTGTCGTTCTTGAAGAACAGGAAACGCCCGACGTCGTGGTTGTCGAGGAAGTTCACCAGCGCCTTGTTCGGCGGCACACCGATGCCGCCGGGCTGCGGCACCGAGCCGTAGCTGCCGCCGGCGTCGAGCCGTTTCTTCCACAGGTCCTCGATCTGCTTGGTCGCGGCGCCCTGCTGGAACACGTCACGGATCGCGGTGTAATACTGGGGAAAGTAGAACACGCTGTCGACCTCGTCGCCGAACGTGTACGAGCCGACGAGTTTGTCGTCGCCGTCGAACGACTCGCCGAACATGAAGAAGTTGTTCTTGCCCTTGGCGGCCAGCCGCTGACGCACCTGGGGCGCAAACACCTTCCAGAACTCGTGATCGACGTGCTTCAGCGTGTCGATGCGGAACCCGTCGAGATCCGTCAGCTCGACCCAGCGCACGAACACGTCGATGAGCGTCTGGCGCACCTCGGGATCTTCCGTGTTCAGATCCTTCAGCCCGCCGGGAAAGTCCCCGGTCTGCACCTGCTCGGGAACGTTGTAGTCCCAGACCCGACACTTGCGATGGTAGGCCCGCGGCTCCTGGAAGATCGCCGGCTCCGGCGGCAGGTGGTTCGTCTCGGGATCGTAGACGAACACGATCGGCGCCGGGCCCGCCTCGCCCAGGCTGGTCCAGGCCTGAACGCCGCGCGGGTCGTAGTCCGGATCGTACTCGTTGATGTGGCTGACGGGGCTGGTCGGTGTGCCGTCTCCACGCTTGGGTGCGATCAGCGGGCCGGTGCCGGCGACGCGTTCGTCGGGCTGCCCATTGAGGTTGATGTCGTAATAGAACGCCTGCCCCACGTGATTGACGACAATGTCGAGGATCACCTTCATGCCGCGGTCGTGGGCCTTGTCGATCATGCGACGCAGGCTCAGCAGATCGCCGAAGTGGGGGTTCAGCCGCGTAAAATCCTGGGTCCAGTAGCCGTGGTACCCATCGACGCCGGCGTCCGTCTCGACGTTCTTCACGATCGGCGAGATCCAGAGCGCGGTGACACCCAGGTCGTCGAGGTAGTCGAGTTTCTCTTCGACGCCGCGCCAGTCGCCACCGTGATACCGCGCCGGCGCGTTCTCGACGACGCGATAGTCGTTGGCGTAGTCGCCGTTGGCGAAGCGATCCGTCATCAGCTGGTAGACGATCTCGTTGCGCCAGTCGGCGACGTGCGTGGTCATGGGGCGCTCGCCGTCCAGGCCTTCGAAATCCATGCAACCGGCGCTGCCCAGAGCGCAGACGAGCGCGAGGACCGAGGTGAGATTCGTGTGCTTCTGCATGGTCACTGCCCGTAACTCGAAGAGTTGAACCACCACTCGGCACCAATGCCGAAGAACTGCTCGGTCTTCCGCCGCGCGAACGTGTCGTCGTAGGAATACAGCGAACGCGCGTCGTCGTTGCGCTGCGTGAAGGCGATGATGGCCCGCAGCACCGGGCGTTTGAACACCCCGGCGCCCGCCGGCGAGAGGTAGGGGATGATGCCGAAGCGCCAGAGTTTGGCGTGCACCGGCGCATTGGTGGCAATGTTCAGCACGCCCCGCTGCTGCGCTTGATACGACCCTTCGACGGCCACGCCCGCGTTGTCACCGAGGAAGACGTGGGGGCGCACGACGAAGATGCCCTCGTCCACGTTGTGGTAGTTGAAGGTCTCCGGCGTGGGCTCGCGGAACGAGCGGAAGTACCCGCCGACCACCACGGCAAAGGGGTTGCTCTCCCAGTTGCCGGACAGGCCAATCAGCGTCTCCGTCGCGCCCTCGACGGTGCGCTCGGGGCTGGTGCCTTCGGGGGTCGCCAGCTCGCCGTAGGCCGCGAGCCCGCGACCGTGGCGGAAGAACAGGTTCACGAAGGTGTCGTGCTCGCCGGTGAAGAGGCCGACTTGCCCACCGATCAACGTACCGCTATCGCCGGGCACACTCTTCAGGCGGCCTGGTTGATCTTCCCGCTCGCCGGAGGGCAACCGGTGGACCTCACCGTAGAGCACCGCCTTGAGCCCACCTTTGTCGTCGAACATGGGCACGATGTGCGAGGCCTTGAGGCTGCTGATCAGCCGCGGGCGATCGAGGATGGCGACGTCGTTGGTGCCCGGCTGGTTCTGCGGGGCAGCTCGCTTTTCGACTTGGTACTGGAAGGGATCGTCTGCGCGATTCATGCCGACGTGCCAGGCCACGAAGCTCTTGCCGTCCCGGGTGTCGAAGCGCACCCCGCCGCCAACGGTGTTCAGGTTGTCCAGCGGCCAGAAGTCCAAGAGGTAGATGTCGTCGCCGCGGTACATGCGCGAGCCTGCCCACACGCTCAGGCCCTTGTCGCCGATCCCCCGCTCTTCGAGGTACAGGTTGCGAACCGCGAGCTTCGCCTCGAACTTGCCGTCGTAATGAAAGAGCGGGCCACCGATGGCGAGCGTCGTCACGATGCGCGACGACAGCTCCTTCTTCCAGTCGTCGTCACGCCGCAGCTCGAGCTCCGCGTACGTGCTTTCGTCGATGCGTGAGCCATAGGCCACGACGTCCGCGTTGCGCCCTTCACCGCCGCGACCGTCACTCGCGACGACCACACGGCCGTAGGACCCGAACGAGAACGACGAGCGCGGATAGGTCAGCTTGGGGGCCGACGCGCTCACCGGGCCCATCATGACGGGGACCTTGCCCTTCGGAATCGGGTGATTGTCTTCGTCCTCGGGAGGGGCGGGTTCGGCGGCGGGCTTGGGTTTCGGCAGCTCGTCGGGCTCCGGAAGCGGCTCCTGGGGTTCGCTCGGCGCGGGCCCCACGCCCGGGGGCGGGTTGGGATCCGGCGGCACCGCACCCGGCTGGGCCGCCAGCGGGCGGGAGAGACCGAGCACCCCGAACACCACCACGGAAATGCACACCCCGTGTTTCATCTCGGCCGCGGATATCACATCCCGGTCGCGGCGGAGACGCGTCTCTCTTGCGCCCGCGGGCAAGCCGAGTATGAATCGCGCCGTCATGGAGCCCGGACTCGTCACGCTCGCCAAAATCGTTGGTCTCCTGGGATTCGCGATCAGCTTGATCCCGCTGGTCTTCGTGTTCTCCCCGGGCAAGCGCGAAGAACCCGAGGACAAGCTCGCGTTCCTCGAGTGAGTGTGCCCACCGGGCACGCCGCGCAGAGCCCGAGATTCCGAGCACTTGCGGGTGGTTACTCCGGCATTTGCTTGACCGAATCGAGCTGTCGAGCTACCCCCTGCGGATAGGCCGCGGGCAGATCTCTATTTTCACGGGGTCGGCAGGCGAGCTTCCTGCGAGCGAGAAACACACATGAAGAACTTGATGATCCTTGGATTGATGGCCGGTCTGGCTGCGATGGCAGCTTGTACCTCTTCGGACGACTCGAGCGGCACCGGTGGCGCGGCGGGCGCGGGCGCGGGCGGCGGCGGCACGGGCGGCGGCAGCACCGGTGGTACCGGTGGTGGCGCAACCGGCGGCAGCGCCGGCATGGCGTCCGGCGGCAGCGCGGGCATGGCAACCGGCGGCGCGGCTGGCGGCACGGGAGCGGATTGCGAGACCTGCACCGGCACGCAATGCGCAAGCGAAGTTGCGGCTTGCGAAGCCGACACCAACTGCAAGACGCTGCTCACCTGCGTTGCGGCTTGCACCGACGACCCCTGCACCGAGAAGTGCCTCAACGACAACCCGACCGGCGTCGCCGTTTTCGGCGCGGTTGCGACTTGTGCGAAGGCCAAGTGCGCGACCGAGTGCGGTCTTTGATCCAGATCTGACCGATTGTGACAACCGCCGGCGGACCCCCGCCGGCGGTTTCATTTTGTCGATGCCGGTTGGCTCGCAGGAAAAGCGCGCTACGGTCGGAGGGTGAGGATCTCGCACCGCTGGCTCGGGCTCGCGCTGGGTCTTTGCACGGCGCCCGGCGTTCATGCCGCCGATGCCGGGCCGCCAAAGGTGCAGCCTCACCGCTCGGCCAACGAGCTGGTCTCCTCGAACGGGCGGGCGGTGCTCGGCTACGACATCGCACAGGGGCGCGTCACCAGCTTCCTGGAGCACCCGTATCGACAGAAGAGCGACGGCGCGACCACCCGCGACGTGGCCTTCGACGTGTACCCGGGCGTTCGGGTCGGTAGCGCCGGAACGTGGCTGACGAACGTGGTGCCGACGAACGTCGCCTACGAGCTCGGCACCGGCATCATTCATGTCTCTCGCGTGACGTCCGGGCTCGAGCTCGACGAGTATCTGTTCTGTCCCATCGATCTACCGGAGCACGCGTTCGTCTCGCTGGTGAGCGCCAAGCGCGTCAGCGGCTCGGGCAGCGTGGACGTGTACCAATTGTTCAACTTTCACCTCGGCGCGGGTGCGCCCGAGCCTGGCGCGGGCCAAGAGACGATTTCCTGGGACGCCACCCGCGCAGCCTTCCTGGAGTGGGGGCCGAGTGGTCTGACCCTCGGGTACGGCGGCATCGGAACGGCGGCCCACCACAGCGCGAGCCCGGACAATCCCTTTTCGGCGCTGACCGCGGGTCAGAACCTGAGCGACAACGCCGGAACGGGCGGCACGTTCGATGACGCCGCGGCGGGGCTGCAGTTCAGCCTCGGAAATCTCGCACTCGGGAGCACCGCCTGGGCGGGCACGTTTGTCGTGCTCGACGCCGCGAACAACGCGGCGCCCCGCATCGATGCGGTGAAACAGTGGCTGGGCAGCAAAACCCCAGATCAAGTCCTCGCGGCAGAGAAGGCGGCGTGGGCGAGCTGGCACACGAACAAACCGAGCGGGCTCAGCGCTCTCGAATCCTCACTCTACGAACAGCAGCAGGCGATCTTGCGCATGGGTCAGGTGCGCGAGCCCGGCAAGGGTGAAGGGCAGATCCTGGCGAGCTTGCCGCCGGGCAACTGGAACATCTCGTGGGTGCGCGACATGGCGTACGCGACCGCAGCACTAGCAAAGGGCGGACACACGAGCGAAGCCAAGCGTGCGATCGAGTTTCAGCTCGGCGCGGACTCGGGCAAGTATCAGAACTTCGTGGGCCAGCCGTATCAGATCTCGATCACGCGCTACTTCGGTGACGGAGTCGAAGAGACGGACGAAAACGAGAACGGCCCCAACATCGAATACGACGGCTTCGGTCTGTTCCTGTGGGAGCTTGCGGAATACGTGGCCGCGACCAAGGACGAGACCAGCTTGAAGGCCTGGTGGCCGACGGTGAGTGAGAAGGTCGGCGACGTCCTGGTTAAGCTCCAGGAGCCGAGCGGGCTCATCGCGGCGGACTCCTCGATCTGGGAAGTGCACTGGAACGGTCAACAGAAGCACTTTGCGTACACGACCCTCACCGCGGCCAACGGCCTCTGCTCGGCCGCGAAGCTCGCAGAGCTGGTCGGGGACTCGACCCGCGCGAGCGCGTACCTGAGCGCGGGAAAAAAAGCGCAGGCGGCGCTCATCAGCCAGCTCTCGGCGCCCGACGGCACCCTCGCGCAGAGCAGCGAAGACCTGGCGGCCGGCACGGGATTTCTGGACGCCGCAGCCATCGAGGCCGTGGGCTTCGGCTTGATCGATCCGAAGGGCAAGGCTGCGACCGCCACGCTGGCCGCGATGCAAGCCAAGCTCGTGCCGGCGAGCGGGCGTGGTTTCATGCGCAACGATGACGGCGGCTGGTACGACAGCCAGGAGTGGGTGTTCGTCGATCTGCGCACGGTCGATGTCATGCGCCTGGCGGGGCACGCAGACACCGCCGACGCTCTCGGCTGGGTCACGAATCAAGGCACCGAGAACTTCGGCCTGATCTCCGAGCTGCACGACGCCGCTACCGCGGACTACAAAGGCGAGATGCCCATGGTCGGCTTCGGCGCCGGCGCTTACACCTTGGCGCTGCTCAATCGCATGGCGGGTGCAAAGCCGATGCCCTGCGGACAGTACGCGCTGGAGACGGGCGGCAGTGGCGGCAGCGGCGGGGCGAGTTCGGGTGGAGCTGCGGGCAGCAGCGGCAGCGCAGGTGGTGGCGGCGCGACGGGTGGAACGGGCGGCAAGACCAGCAACGGCTCCGAGGACGACGCGGGTTGTGGCTGCAGAGCGGCCCGCACCAGCGAGAGCGCGGTTTGCATGCTCTTTCTCGGGCTCGGAGCACTCGCCCTCCGGCGCATCCGACGCCGGTCACCCTGACCCCACCTCGGGTTTCGAGCTAGGCTCGTTCCCGAAGGCATGCGGCGATTCACGTACCTCGGGCTCGGACTCACCCTCGCAGCGCTGGCACTGTTGGGTACGGCGAGCTGCGCCGACGACGCTGCGGAACAGAAACCTGCGTTCGGCGGCGCCGGCGGTGGCGGTGGCAGCGGCGGCACGAACACAACCGGTGGCAGCGGTGGCAGCGGCGGCAGCGGTGGCAGCACCAGCAACATTCTCTGCAAGGCGGAGTTCCACTTCAAACCCGAGGCTGGCGTCGCGGTCACCAGTGTCGAGGTTGCGGGACAGTGGACGGGCTTCGACCAAACCAAGGCCACCAAGCTCAGCGGACCGGACGCAAGCGGCGCGTTCACCGGCAGCGTGGCTCTGGCGCCCGGACTCTGGGGTTACAAGCTGATCCTCAACGGGAAAGACTGGGTGCTCGACGCGGGCCAGGGTTACCGCAAATACGTGGATGGCACCGAGAACTCCGCGGTGCGAGTGCGGGACTGCAGCTTGCCCAGCGCAAAAGTGGAGACCAGCACGACGACTCGACCGAGCGCCGGCGCAGGAACCTACGCCGCCAAGCTCGCGTTCATCGAAGGGCTGTCCGCCAAGCCACTCGATGTTGCGAGCGTGAAGGCGACCCTCAGACACCACGGCGTCAGCGACGACGTGAAGAAGCAGGTGAGCGCCGCCGGGGCAAACCTCTCGGTGTCACTCAGCGGCCTGACGGATGGGAAATACTCGCTGAGCCTGCAGTTCGCGGACACGGCCGGCAAACTCTCCGAGCCGCTACGGCTGGTGTTCTGGATCGAGGCCGAGCGCTTCGAGTGGTCCGACGCGCTCATCTACATGATCATGACGGACCGCTTCAAGAACGGGGACAAGACCAACGACGCCCCGAAGACGAGCGGTGTTCAGGACCCACGCGGTGATTTCCAGGGCGGCGATCTGGAGGGTGTGCGCCAGAAGATCGCCGATGGAACCCTGGATAAACTCGGCGTGCGAGCGCTGTGGCTGACGCCGTTCCAGCAGAACCCCGCCGGCGCCTACCTCGCCTCCGACAACTACCACATGGTGACCGGCTACCACGGCTACTGGCCGATCAAGGCGCGGGAGGTCGACGCGCGCATTGGCGGCAAGAAGGCCCTGGAGGCCATGGTGCAGGAGGCGCACAACCACGGCATCCGCGTGCTGATGGACTACGTGGCGAACCACGTGCACCAAGATCACGAATACTACCAACAACACCCGGACTGGTTTCGCACCGGCTGTGTCTGCGGCACGACGGACTGCGACTGGACCGCCAAACGCCTGGAGTGTTTGTTCACGCCCTATCTACCCGACGTGAACTGGACCGTGCCCGAAGCCGCCGAGCAGTTCGTGGGCGACGCCATCTGGTGGCTGGACGAGCTGGATCTGGACGGGCTGCGGGTGGACGCGGTCAAACACGTCGAAGATCTGGCGATCCGCAACCTCTCGACCCGCATCAAGGAAGAGATGGAGCCAGGGGGGACACCGTACTTCTTGATGGGCGAGACCGCGATGGGCTGGAGCGACTGCGGCATCGACTGCAACATCGGGCAGTACGGCACCATCAGTCAGTACATTGGGCCGTACGCGCTGGATGGGCAGTTCGACTTCGTGCTCTATCATGGCGTCCCGTACCGGGTGTTTGCCTACGACGAGAAGGGCTTCTTGCACGCCAATTACTGGGTGGAGCAGAGCCAGATCCAGTATCCCGCCGGATCCGTGATGACACCCTTCATCGGCAGCCACGACTCGTCGCGCTTCGTCACACTCGCGACCTACCGCGGTCAACCCGGCTACGACAAAGGCATCCCCGGCAATCAGTGGAACGACGTGGCCGGTCCTCCGCCCGACGCCGAGCCGTACGCCCGCCACGCGCTCGCCCTGTCCTGGCTCCTGGGTCTGCCGGGCGCCCCGCTGCTCTACTACGGCGACGAGTACGGCGAATGGGGCGGAGCCGATCCGGGCAACCGCACCTTCTGGCGCGGCGACGGCACGCTCTCGGCGAACGAGAGCGGCGTGCTCGATCGCGTGCGCAAGCTGGGGACAGCCCGCAAGGAGTTGGTCGCGCTGCGGCGCGGAGCCTATCGCAGCCTGTACGCAACCGAGACCGTCTTGGCGTACGCGCGAGAGACGAAGGACGGCAAGGTCGCCATCGTTGCCCTGTCACGCGACGCAAATCCAACCACCACCGAGGTCAGCCTGCCGCTGACGTTGCCGCTGTCGAACGGCACGCTGCTGACGGATCGGCTCGGCGGAGCAAGCGTGACGGTGAACGCCGGCAAACTCTCGATTTCGCTACCCGGCCGCGGGGCCGCGCTGCTGGCCCCGTGAGCTCGCCCAGATTTTCCCTGGAAAAATGGCGGGTTGGCGCCGCTTGAAACTGATGCTGGCGCGCGCCGTACTACAAACACTCGATAGGAGGGTCATGCGACTCATCAGCACCGTTTCTCTGTTCAGCGTCTCGCTCGGTCTCGCGCTGTCGGGTTGTGACAACAAACCAGCTCCGGGGCTTGCTCCGAGCTCCACTGCCCTGGCACCCGCCGCGGCGAAGAGTGACAAGGCGATCGCTTTCGAGATCCAGGGCTCGGGCAGCAAGGTGTCGTTCTTGATGAACGCACCGGTCGAGAAGATCTCCGGTGAAGCCGCCGACTCGACCAAAGGCCAGATCTTCGTCGACCCGACGGACATCACGAAGACCACGGCGTTGATCCAGATCGACCTCGACAAGTTGACCCTCTACCAGCAGAAACGCGCGGACGAGAACGGCGAGTTCGGTGAACGAACGAAGAGCGAAAAGCAGAACGAACACGCCCGCGCGTGGCTCGAGATCGCGTCCGACGCACCGGCAGACCAGCGCGAGCTGAATCGCTGGGTGGAGTTCAAGATCGACAAGGTCGCGGACGCCTCCGCCACCGACCTGAGCAAGTTGACTGGCGCCGAGCGCAAGCTCACCGCAACGGTCGAGGGCGAGTTCCGCTTGCATCAGCGCAAGGTGCGGAAGACGGCCAAGATCGAGGCCGTCTTCAAGTACGAAGGAGACAAGGCCGTCAGCGTGAGCATCAAGACACTCGCGCCGGTCGTGGTCGGGCTCGAGGAGCACGACGTCAAGCCGCGTGAGTTGTTCGGCAAGCTGGCCCAGAAGACGCTGTCGGACCTCGGGCAGAAGGTGGCCAAAGAAGCCCCGATCGAGCTCGAGTTCAGCGCCAAGCTCAAGTAGCGGCGCTCAGCGGCGCACCTGTTCCCGGCTGATTCGGAGCTTGGTCGTCTTTCCGGCGCGGTCGATCTCGATCACCACGTCACTGTTGATGGGCCCGCTCATCCGGGTGCGAGCGTCGCGCATGTCGACCACGTCGCGACCGTCCACGCTCAGCAACACGTCCCCACCGGCGAGCCCCGAGCGCTCCGCCTCGCTGCCATCGGCGACGTGTACGATCACGACGTCGAGCTCGTCGCCGTCACCGCGCTCACCGAGCGTGACGGCAACACTCCCGCTCACCGTCGGGTCGTCGTCGCCGGCGGCATGGGTCAGGCGCAGGGTGATGCCGGTGGTCTCGCGCCCGGACTGAACCAATACGGCGCGCACGAAACCGCGGCCGACGTCCGGCGCGTAAGCCTCGACGTCCAGCTTGCCGGGTTGCACGCCAGTCAGTGAAAAACGTCCCTTGGCGTCCGTGATCGCCATGCCGCTCGGCAGGGTGCCGGCGGGAAGATAGGCGGGCACCACTCCGATGCCGACCCGGGCTCCGCGCACGGGTTTACCCACTGGGTCGAGCACTTCGCCCGTGATGCTTCCGCCTTCGACCAGGTCGACCGTGGGCAGCTCGAACGCGCGATCCGCGCGCCCCGTGTCCTTGACCGTGACGTTCGCCTCGGCCGCAGAGAAATCCGGATGGGCGACCACGATGTGCAGCGGCGCGGCGGCAACGTCGCGCACGCGGTAGTGCCCCTCCTTGTCCGTGATCGCCGCGAAGCGTCGCCCCTCGGAGATCAGCGTGACACTCGCGCCTTCGACTGAGCGCCGCCCGCGCACACTGGTGACTCGCCCCTCGACGAGCACGCCACGGCTCAGCGCGACCTCCAGCTTTTCCCCCGCGTGTTCGACGTGCCGCACGGCCACGCCAAAACCCGGCGCCTCGACCACGACGCGAAGCTCGAGTCCGCGCACGTCCGCGACGCTGACCTGACCTTCAGCCGAAGTGAAACCGGTCTGCCGAAGCGGCGCGTCCGGGTCGAGGGAGAGCACCGCAACCTGCGCACCTTCCAGCGCGTGCCCCGCGTCGTCTTTCACGGACACCACGAGCGCGTCACGCGGCGCCGGCAACGTGAGGGTGACCCTCGCCTTGCCGCCTTCGGGGATCTCGATCGTCTTCTTGAGCACCAACTTCGTCGGGTCTTCCGGGCGCGCCACCGAGAGCGTGACCTCTTCGGGTGCCGCTGCAAAAGCAAAACTGCCGTCGCTTGCCGTGAGCGTGGTGCGCTCCAGAGTGCCCCGCACTGCCGTGAGATCGACGCGCGCGCCCGAGACTCCGCGCCCCACCGCATCGACGACCCGACCTTCGATGGCACCGCCGGAGAGCAGCACGACCTTGACCTTGCCAGTGCCACCGGGCGTCAGCGCGACAGGGTCGCTGATGCCCTCGACGTAGGCGGGATGCCGCACGAGCGCGCGCACCCGACCGGGGGTCACGGGATGAGCCTTGAAGGTGCCATCGAAGCGCGTGACCCAGGGCTCGGTCGGAGGGGCTGGAGTGTCATTGCTCGGCGCGTCCGCCGGCGCGGCGCCCGCACGAGGGATGGGCGGGATGGGCCCGGGCATGACGCCGAGCTCTCCCGCGGGAATGAGCGGACGCGGCCCCGGCAGGGCCCATTCGAAGTGCGAGCGGCGGAACGCCATCAAGGAGGGTGTGTCCGCGACGGGCAGACCAAAGAGATCGATCCCGATGATCTCGATCGAAGCGCCGTCCACCGGTGTGCCCTTCGAATCGACGACCTCCCCTTCCAACGTTGCACCGCGCAAGAGCGCGATCTGGAGCGGACCCGCGAGCACCTCGGGCACCGCGATGGCCGGGCGCGTGACAAAACCCTCGGCGCTTGCCGAGACCGAGGCGGCTCCCTTCGAGATGGGCCCGAGTGTCAGCGTGCCGTCGGCACCAGTACGTCCTCGGATCGGGAACGACGAGATCCCTCCCTCGGCAAGGACCACGTCGGCGTCGCGCACCGACGCTGGATGATCAGGATCGTCATCTGTCACCGACACCGTGATCATGCGGCCGGGACCCAGCTCGAGCACGACCTTCTTCTGCGCGCCCCGCTCGAGCTCGAAGCCGAAGAATGTGTCACTCACGAGCTCGCCCTTCGTTGCACGCAGATCGAAGTGACCGGCGACCAGGCCCGAGATGCGCGTGACGCCGGCGGCGTCCGTCTCGGCCACGCGCGCGGGCCAGAGCGTCGCGCCGGAGATCTCGACGCGCGCGCCCGCTGCGGCCGAGCCATCGGGGTTCCGCACGCTGACCTCGAGGGATCCGAGGCGCCGCAGCGCGAGCGTCACGTCGCCCGTGACCCCCGACTGGGTCACCGACTCGTACCCCGGCGCGGAGCCCTTCACCGTCCACGGCGAGACGGGCAGACGCGTGAAGCTCGCGACGCCAGTCGAGCTGGTCAGTGCCCCGAAGGGCAGCGGGTCACCCGAGGTGACGAGCACGGTTGCGCGTGGGATCGACGCTCCCTCCTCGTCGCTGACCGTGACCCGCAGAGCGTTGGCCGACGACAGCACGACCTCGGCAGTGCGAGTGCCACCGTCGAGCACGAGGCGGGTCGAAGCCCGGGCGAAACCGGATGCGTCCACGATGATCCACGCCGCACCCCTCGGCAGACCGGAGATCGTCGTCACGCCCGCGTCGTCCGTGCGCCCACTTCCGGCGAGGTAATAGCGCTGGTCACGCTCCCAGAACACACGCACCTCGGCGCCCGCGACCGCACCTGCCGCCTTCACGCTGAGCGCCAGAGAAGCGTCACGCTCCTCGACCTCGGCGGGAGGCGGCGGGGCTTCGACGGCCGATGGGGGCGACCGGAGACCCACGTCCACGACGCGTGCCAGGAACGCCAAGCACGAAAAGATCGCGAGAATGGCGGTGAGGAGCTCGAAGAGGCGCGAACGCGGCAACGGCGCGACGATAACGCGGAGGCGCCCGCCGCGCTTCCGTGGCGCGCCCCATCAACCTGCTATGCTGTCCGGCGTGCGGCGTCTGCTCCCAACAGCTGCGCTTCTGTGGGCGATCGCCGCGTTTTCCGACGCCTGTGGACCGGGCGGTCACGCCAAGCCCTACACCACTCCGCCGGAGGACAGCGGCTCCACCGGCGGCTCGAGCTCCGTGGATACCGGTCTCGTCGACGGCCCCCCGTCACCAGACGCGGGCGGGCTCTGCGGCAACACGGTGATCCCCGTCCTGACCGAGAGACCCAACGTCTACTTCGTCGTGGACCGCTCCGGCAGCATGGGTGATCCACTGCCCAAGAGCCCGTTCAACAAATACGTCAACGCCCGCATCGCAATCGGCAAGCTGCTGCGTGTCATTGGTCATCGCCTGCGCTACGGCGCCGCGATCTTCCCGACTCCCGGCGGAGTCGTCGAGGGGTGCAACCCGGGCAAAGAGATCTTCCCGACGACCGACGGCGACCCGCCCACGTACGCGGCCCAGGGACTCGACGGCCCCACCCTCAAGAAACTCCTGGCGGTGCTGGGAGGCTTCCAGCCGAACGGCGGGACACCCACGTCGGCGTCGCTTGCGGTCCTCGCGCCGACACTGGCCGCGCTCCCCGGCAAGACCTTCGTGGTGCTCGCCACCGATGGCGCTCCCAATTGCAACTCCTCAGCGCAGTGCGGCCCCGAGGACTGCATGGCGAACATCGAAGGGGCAAACCTCAACGGCACGCCCTGCGTCGCACCGCTCAACTGTTGTGATCCCAAGCTGGTGCAGGACGGGCAGCAGCTATGTGTGGACCGGCAGGCGACGGTGAAGATCGTGACCGATCTGTTCGATGCCGGTATTCTCACCTACGTCATCGGCATGCCCGGGAGTGAGGTCTACCAGAGTGTGCTCGAAGAGGCCGCGGTCGCCGGCGGCACCGCGAAGTCCACGCCGCCCTCGTATTATCCGGTCACGGACGAAGAGCAGCTGACGTCCGCGCTCAAAGAGATCGGGATCAAGGTGGCCATTACGTGCACGGTGGACCTCGGCTCCGCGCCGCCCGACAAGAAGCTGGTCAATGTGTATCTCGACACCAGTCTGGTCCTGCAAGATCCACTGGACGGCTGGAGCTGGACCAACGACACGACCGTCGAGCTACACGGCGCCGCCTGTGACAAGCTGAAGAGCGGCGACGTGCTGCAAGTGCAGGTCGTTGCGGGCTGTCCGACTTCGGTGAAGTGACGGAGACCCCCGGGCCGCGGTATGCTCGACCCAGTGAGCGACGAGCCCACACTCTCCGACCTCCGAGACGAGATCGATCGCATCGACGAGCGCATTCTGGAGCTCCTGGCGGAGCGCATCCGGGTTGCGCTCCGGGTCGGCGTCTTGAAGAGCGAGCGCGGCATCCCGATCTACGACCCCGAGCGGGAACGCGGCATCTTCCTGCGGCTGTGTCAGCGCGCGCAGGCCCCGCTGTCGCCCGACGTCGTGCGTCGAGTCTTCGAGCGGGTCATCGACGAGACCCGTTGGGCCGAGCAGCGCGCCAAGAAACCCTGAGTCGATTCGGTCGCCCGAATCAGCGAGGTCAATGCAGGGTGTGCCAGGAGCCGTCGTGCTCGACGCGCGGCACCTCGCCGCCTTCTTCCAGCGGTGGCCGCATGGGTGGGATCTCCGGGCGCGGGTCCCGCGTCAGCACAATGTGAACGCGCCGTGCTTCGGCCTCGCGCATGCGCCGACGAACTTCGTCTTCCAGCGCCTCCTCGCGACCCCAGCGCGCCAGCGTGAGCTCGGCGCGCTTCTTACGCCGCCGCCAGGCCAGTGCAAAGAGGCCGATGGCGCCCGCCCAGATGAACGAACCGCTGAAGATCGCCGGCCAGAAGGTGTATCGCCGGGAGACGTCCTCGCGCCACTCGAACTCGAGAGTCGCCAGATCGAGGCCGTAGGCTTCTTTCAGCGCGACGTTGAAGGCCTCGCCCTTGCGGATGCGCTCCAGGAGCGCGATGAAACGCTCGCGGTCCTCCCGACGTAGCAAGAACCGCACGACGTCTGCGGCTTCCGCGTAAGCCACCGACACCCCCACGGCGTCCGTGGGAAAGGTCCGCTCCAGGTGCTCCAGAGGCAGCAACTGATTGGCGACCGTGGCCGTCCATAGCGTTTGCAGGCGAGTGAAGGAGCCCTCGCCCGACATGAACACCGCGAGGCCTTCGTTCATCCAGCGCGGCACGGGACGCCCACCGACCGCGTCGTGCAGCGCGACGTGGGCGAGCTCGTGGCGAAACACCTCGCCAATGTCGTGGTGTGCGTTGACGTCGACGGGCTGCAACGTGAGGAGCACGAAGCCAATGTCCGAATACGCGACCCCGGATGCGTAACGTGGGAACGGCGCGCCCTCCGGCGCGAGCTCGGCCATCTCTCCGGGGGTGCGGGCGACGTAGACAGTGACCTTGCCCAGCACCGGTCGACCCAGACGTCGAACGAGATCCGCCCGCGTCGCATCGGCCTGGGTGATGAGCGGCTGCACACGCTCTCTGAGTCCGGGCTCGTACGCAAAACGAATCCAGCCACCGTCATGAGTATTGAAGCCGGCGGGGGGCGGCGGAATCGTCAGCTTGCCGTCGCCGCGGGGTGCGTCCGACGGGGGCGCGTGGGTCTCGGGATCGGGCGTGGGCCGCTCGGGTTCCATCGGCGCCGGCGCAGGCGTCGAGACTCCAATGCGCACGGGCATGCCTGCCGGGGCCGGAGCCTCGGTCTGGGCGACCGCACTCCCGCCGCTCACGACGGCAAAAAGCACGAGCACGAGCAGCGCGAACCGGCGAAAGAAGAAGCGTCCGACGCGCAAGGCGCCCATGGTCGATTGAAGGTAAGGGCCGAGTCCCCCTTCGTCAACGCGCCAACTACCGGTCGGGCACGCGGGAACGCGCGCTCACGGGCGCAACAACCCTGCTAACCCGAGCAGCAAGGGCGCCCGATCTGCGAGCACAGCCCGCGTCTCCGCTGCCCCCATGCCGAGCCCGAGCCCCAGCACCACGGCGGCACTCCAGACCAGCAGACCGAGGAGCCACGCGCGCTGCGCGAGCCCCGAGTGAACCGCGACGCTGGCACCCACCGCGACGGTCACCAGGCCCAAGCCCGCATCGAGGACCGATGCCCGCAGTCCCGACGCGAGCAGCGAGGGCAGGAACGGCAAGGTGAGCACGCCGCCGATGATTCCCGCGAGCTGCGGTGCGCGCCCGAGCGCGGTGCCCTTTCGCTTTTCGGCCCACGCGAGCAGCCGCGCGGCGACCGCGATGGCACCCAGCACGAGCATCAGGGCGATGACGGCGAAGGTGACCGCGCCGAGCGGACGGTGATGCGTCGCCGTCTTCAGGACGCGCGCGAACATCGCGAGCGGCGCGAGTGAGAACACGATGCCGAGCGGTACGCTCCATGCGAGCGTCGAGAACGGTCGCGCGATTCGCAGGGACGCCGCCACGGGAGCGAGGGTCAGCGCCGCACCGCCCCACAGCGCAAGCCACGCAACCGGCAAGCTTGGGCCATTCGTCGCGACTCGAAGCGCGGCCGGTACCACTGCCGCGCCGCCGAGCGACGTGGCGACCAGAAGCCCGTACCCGAAGCGCGAACCGAGCGAGACCTCCGCCGGCCCACCACTCACGTGGTGCGGAACTCCAGGCGCACGCGGCGCGCCGCGTTCTCCGGAACGTAACCGTGCTCCAGATACCAGCGCACGGACCGCGACAGCGTCTGGCTCGCAGGGCGAGACTTGTAACCGAAGGCCGCGGCCGCTTTTTCGCTGGTCACCCAGGCGTAGGCGACGGCGTAGTCCCGGGCGAGCCTGCGCGTCACCTGGGGTTCTCCGCCGAAAAGACTGGCCTTGAGCTCCATCAGCGAGCCCACGAGCCCGATGGTGCCGGCGCTCAAGGTCATGCCTGGCAGCGCGAGCCCGGTGATCTCCGCCAGCTCATCGATGAGCTGGCGATACGTCATGCTCTCTCCGCCCAGGTTGTACGCCTCGCCGATCTCGCCGGATTCCATCGCACCGATGTGACCCTCGACGACGTCGTCCACGTCGACGACGCTGATGCCGCCCTCCGTGACCGGAATGCTGATGAAGGGCGGCGTCTTCAGGTAGTTGACCACGCTCGCGCCGGTCGGCGTGGGCTTCCAGTCGCCCGGTCCGTAAATACCCGCCGGGCGTACCACGACGACGGGCATGCCATTGTCCGCGGCCTCGAGCGCAACTCGCTCCGCCTCGAACTTCGAGAGCACGTAGGTCTCCGGATCCTGGAGGTTGAACTCGTGCGTCTCGTCCATCTCCTCGGGGGCGGTGGTGGTGCCGAGCGCCGCGACGCTGCTCGTGACGACAATCTTCTCGAGGCCCCGCCGGCGCGCAGCTTCGAGCGTCGCGCGTGTGCCCTCGATCGCAGGCTTCAAGATCGCTTGCGGATCCGGATCCCACATCTTGAAGTTGCTCGCGACGTGATACATGCGATCACAACTCGCGAGCGCTCGATACACCGTGTGCTCGACGGTGATGTCGCCGAAGGCCAAGCGCAGGCGGTCTGCCGGCAGATCCGCGAGCTGACGCAGGCTCGAGCCGGCTCGGACGAACGCCTTGACGTGCTCACCGCGCTCGACGAGCGCCCGCACCAGGCGCGACCCCACGAAGCCGGAAGCGCCCGTGACCAGAGTCCATGACTCGCTCATGGCCGGCTAAGTACCATCGAGGTTCCGCCGCTGTCAGCCCCGGTCGCTCCGGCCACCGGCCTGCCGCCTCAGCGCGCGGGTTTGCCGGCAGCCCGCCGACCGCAGGTCGGCTCGGCGGCGAGCGCGACCTCGGCGGCCCGACGCGCGAGCAGCGGCGCCCGCCGGTCGGTGAGAGGAGCCAGGCGTTTCTTCAGATCTGCGGGCCGAATGCGCGACAGCGCGCCGAGCGCGACCGGACCGAGCGCCCGCGCTTCGGGACTCGCGCCGGGATTCTTCAGCTGAAGCGCCAGCTCGGTCAGCTCGTCGACGGACGCGGCGTCACACATGAGCCCGAGGGCGAGCACCGCGGCCAACCTCGCGTCGAGCGCCTCGTCGCGGTCGCTCAGGCGATCACGCACCACTTCGGCGTGTGTGATCGCCCGCCGCTCGCCCAGCGCGATCAGCGCGGGCACACGCACCTTGACCGATGTGTCCCGAGCCGCGCTGGCCAACGCTGAATCTGCGTTGGCATCCGCGCCGTAACGCGCGAGGGCGACCGCCGCCGCGGCTCGCACCAGCGGCCAGCGATCGTTCAGCAACAGGCCCGCTGCCGCCGGCATCGCGAACGCGCCCTCGGGTTTGTTGAGGGTCTCGAGCGCCGCTTCGCGAACGCGTACCTCGGGGTCGCCGAGCGCGCGGCCGAGCTCGGCGCGAAAGTCCCCGACGTTCGGCACGCGGCGCGCGGCCTCGGCCCGCACGTGATGACTCGCGTCCGAGGTCAGCGAGCGCGCGAGCACCGCGCGCGCCCCCGCATCGCGCGCGGCGAGCGCAGCAGCGGGCCCCAGCACGAGATACCGAGTGCGGAAGCTCGCCTTGGGCCCTGCGATGCGCAGTAGGGCCGCAGGGGCCTCGGGCGCGAACGCAGGCGCACGCTCACCAAGCGCTCGCAACAGATCCAGCGCGGCAAGCTCTGGCAGTGCCGCATCCACCAACAACTTGCGCACGTCGGCTGCGGCGCGCGGGTCCCGCGTTGCCCAGCCGAGGGCTTTGCGCAGCAACCGCCGTCCAGCGTCGTCGCTCTCGGGCAAGAGCGGGACCACGAGCCGCACCGCGCGGTCCGGCGCCACCAATGACAGCTCCGACGCCAGCAACGGGCGCAGCCGTCGCGGCGCAATTTTCAGGGCTTTTTCCAGGGCATCCGCGCTGTCCGACCCACAGCGTCGCAGTCGCTCTCGAGCATGATTTCGCTGCGGTGCAAAGGGTCCGATGAGGGCGCGCATGTACAGCTCCACGCTGCGCGCGCAGGGCGCCTGATCCATCACCGCCAACGCAACACGGCGGCCGCCCTCGTCGAGCGAGTCGAAGGCCGCGATGATCGGATCGATTGCCACCGGCCCGAGCGCGCGCAGCGCGTCCGCTGCGGCCTCCGCCCGCTCGCCCCCGCCGGCCAGCGCACCAACCAGACTGTCCACCGTGCTCTGATCGAACTCGGTGCGAGCCGAGAGCTCCGCGAAGGTGACGTGAACATCCTTGCCAGCAGTAGCGGCGCCCTCGGTGACGAGTGCCAGACAGTCGTCGCGAATGGGTTTGTGCAGCGGGATTTCCCAGCGCGCTCCTGGATACTTCCAAGCGTCGGCGGGCAGCGTCACGTGAAACAGGCGGTCGTGGGTCGCGAGCCAGAAGTCCGATGGGGCTGTGGCGCCGGCGGGCGCGTCGCCGGGCGGCCGCACGACGAGCTCGAACCCGTTCACCGGCAGCTGGGACGGCGCATCCATGAGCACGAACTCGCCGCGCCCATCCCCACCGCGGTTCTCGGCCCAGGTCGTCTCGAGTTTGCCGTCGGTCAAAGCGGCGGGGTCGCCGATGGCGCTGCTCGCGGCGACCGCGCGTAGCAGGCGGTAGCCCTGCTTGGGTGTGTCGTCGGCCAGGCGTCGCGCAGAAATCTCCTGCGCCCGAGCGCGCTCCAGCGAGCCCAGCCGCTGCACCTTTGCGGGTTTCAGTGAGAGATCCGCCGCCAGCAATTTCGGGCTCAAGATCGCAGGCCGACCACAGATGCGCAGATCCTCGCGCTGTTCGCCGATCACGATGCTCCAGGTCCCGTCGGCGTTCGCTTCCCCCCGCTGCACCATCGGACCGCGCCGCGTGCCAGGTTCACCCTCCACCAGACCCGTCCAGCCCTTGAACAAGATCTTCGGCGTGCCGCTCTTGTCCAGCGGCGCCGCCACGACGGCCACCCAGCTGCGCGAGCGCGCGGGATCGTCGATGTCCACCGTCACCAGGCGGCGCGCCTTCGCGATTCGCACCACCGCGAGCTTGGCCCGGCCAACCATCACCTTCGCGTCATCCGGCAACCCCAGATCCACACCTGCCTCGAGCGGGCAGCGTCCGCTCGCACACACCGCGGCTCTCAATGTTGCGTCGGTGTCGAAGCCGACGCTGAGCGCCGGCTGACCGTCTCCCGCCGGTGCACTCGCCACCACGGGGCGCGCCTTCTCTGCAACGGCACCGGTCGCCGCGCAGGTAACGACTAGAGCGCCGAACAGGCCGAACGTCGTTTGTTTTCCGGGACTTGCAAGGTGTTCGGCGCTCGCGCGCGGAGCGCGCACGGCCGAAGGCCGGGGGTTTGGGGCGCAGCCCCAACGTAAAGGTTCTAGAACACGAGCAGCGCAAGCCGATCGGTGTTCTAGGAAGGCGCTCAGGCTGCGACGAAACACGCCGCGGATTCTTTCAGGTGTCGGTCGGCTGCGCCAGCTTGCGCGACCACAGGAACGCATCGACCCGCCGCTGCCCCAGCAACAAGTGCCCGCGCAGCGTGCCGGTCCGGCGGAACCCATGCACGGGAAACACGGCGCTCAGCCGCGGATCGTCGGCGGGGCTCAGCGCAAAACAGCCCACGACCTCCCGCGCCAGCAGGTCCGCGCACAGCTGCCCGATGGCGCCGGAGGTGAGCGCGAGCTCCTTGTCGGTGCTCGGCGCCGTGAGCAGCTCGATGAAGGCGTTGTTGAAACAGGTCTGCGTCTCCACCGACGCGACCAGCGACAGTCCACCGCGGGCCGTGCACTGGTAGTGCTGCCGGGCCACGTCACGCCCGAACGGTTCGAAGCTGCTGAGCGCTCGACCCGCGCGGACGGCGGCGGTCACGTGTTTTGCGGCCTCGTCCGGTTTCAGTCCGGAGACCTTCACATGCACCGGTGGCAATGCCTCGACGTCCTTGATGGCACGCCGCGCCGCCTGATACGCGCGGTCCGTCGCGATATCGTCGCCGCTCTCGGTCAGGGCTGCGCGTGTCCCCGACTGCTCGTTCTCGGTGTACGTATCTTCGGCGCCCACCAGCGTACCGAGCACGAACGCGTCGCTGCGTTTGTAGAAGCCGGGGATGCTGCCTTCGCGCACGAAGCCCATGCGCGCCCAGCCTCCGCACTCGTCGCGCTCGACCAGCGTGTAGACCCGCTCGATGCCTTCGCGCCGCGCGGTCTCCAGCACCAGGGCCCGCTTCTGCGCGCTCGGCCCGCTGCGGAAGTCGACGATGCGGAGCGACCGAGTGCGCCGGTTCAGGAGAAAGCACAGAGAGACCCCCGCCCGCTGCACGAAGATCTCCTCCGAAACCGGTTGCACGCTCTTGGTTCGAGTAGCCATCGACCCCCCTTGATTGGCTCGAAGACCGGTGGGTCGGACCAGACTTCGCGGTGTTGGCAGCCCACTTGGCTGCTCTGCTTGCAGAAGTGCAAGGCGCACTACCACGGGCCATGGGGCTGGGCAACGCCCCGCCGTCCCAGAAAAACCCCGGCCATTTCTGCTGTCGCGCTCAGGAAAAACGCTCGGCTGCGCCCGGCTCGGCGCCCAGCGCGGCGAGGATCTCCGGTAGCTGCCGGCGCGGCAGCGAAACCCGGGTCGGCATGCCACCGGCCAGCCCGAACAGCGTGAGGAAGTTGAGCCCGCTGTCAAACCGCGCCGCGACGCTCACGTTGTCCTTGTCGACGATCACGCTGACCCGCTCGCGCTCTTGCCCCATCAAGAGCAGGAGTGTCTTGTCGAGCTTGCCGTAGCCCTGGCGCACGTCGACCACGGCAATGCCCGGCGACAGCCGCTGATACTCCTTGGCAGCGCGCCGGGTCTCCTGCTCGACCGGGATCAGCTCGGCTGCGGCACGATCGACGATCTCCCACAAGCTGGAGTCGCTGAGACCGGTCGCCAGGTGACGCACGACCAACCCGAACAGCCCCGCGTCGTGGGGCCGGGCGCGGAGCGCGCGATCGAAGCGGTCCGCAATTGCGCTCGGTTTCCCCATGCGGGTATCGATCGCGCGCGCGTCATCGTCACAGCCGGGGTAGGGCTCCTGCCCTTCGCGCATCCACTTCGCTGCGCTCGCGAGCCCGTCGAAGTCGGTGTGGCATACGATCGTGTCGATGGGTCCGACCCGCGCCACCAGCGCCGGATCGATCATCTCGGGACAGGCCCCGTGCTCGGATTTCTTGGCGAGCACGAAGCGCGGGTCGTCGGCGAAGCGCGGGTGTTCGTCGTGATCGTGATGATCCACCCAGGCACGAAGTCGCTCACCGAGGCCGTTGATGAACGGCAGCGTCGCTTTTTCGAAACCCGAGCCGAGTCCCGCAAACGCGACGTCGACAACCACAACTCGCCCGGAAAGCTGCTCTACTTTCGGGAGTTTGCGCGGCGTGGCGAAGGAAAGGGCGGGGGAAAGCATCGATTTGGGGGCTCGCGCCGTCAAACGGCGACATGACACGCGCTCCGAGCTGGAGCAGAACAGGGATGAAGGGGAAGAGAGTTAGCATGATTTCTCGTCGAAACGCCGGAGCCCTCGCATTGCTCGCTGCAAGCTGCCTCGGGCTCGCGCTCGCGAGCCCCACCGCCCGCGCTGATGTCACTCAGGTGACTTCCTGCACGCTCTCCGGAAACACGCTGCCCGCCATCGACGCCGTCATCTACGAAAAGGCGGCCGGGACTGCCGCCATCGCCAAGCTCACCGGCGGCAGAGTGGGTGTGTCGCTCTCCGACTTCCTGGCGGGCGGCAGTGATCGGGTGCGCGTCAAGACCAGCGCTGGTGCCGGCGGGTTCCGAGTCGAGGGCTGGGTCGACGCGAGCAAACTCTCACTGTTCGTCAACAAGGACGTCGCCGTGGTGCAGAACCACTTGTGGATCGGCGCTCAGCGAGAGGTGACCGTGATCGGCGCCGGCAGCGGCAAGCTGCGCGTCAAGCGGCAGGTCGGCTCGCCGTTCAATCAGGCGTTCATGGGCTGGGCGGACTGCGGGGCGCTGACCCTGACAGCGACCACACCGAACGGGTGGACCCCGCCGGGTAAGGCTCGGGCGTATGTCGCGAAGAAGGACGTCGATCTGTACGACAGCGGCGACGATGGCCGCAGCGTGGTGACCCAGCTCACGCCGGACAGCAGCAGCGACGGCATCGTGCTCTGGAGCACCGAGCGCAAAGGCGGCTGGGTCCACGTCGAGCATCACTCGGACGTGGTGATCGACGCGTGGGCGCGCGCCAGCGACCTCAAGGCCTTGCCGCGCGGCGAGACCCAGGACTCCCAGGCGGCGGCCACGTCGCGCCGCAATCCACCCATCCTCAAGCTCAGCGGGAACGCAAAAACGGCGACTTCGCCCAAGGATCTGACGCTGCGCGCGTCCGCGGGGGAAAAGGGTAAGAGCATCGGCGTGCTCGAGTCCGGCGCGGAGGTGTACGTCCTCGACATCGTAGCCGGCTGGGCCAGCGTCTTGCCCAAGGGGCTCAACGTGTCACCGGTGGGTGACGGTCAGTTCTGGGTCAAGGCCAGCGAGCTCGGCGTCTCGCCCTGAGATGACGCCTGTTCGCGCGGGTTTGGCGTGATACCGTCCCGGCCGTGGCAACCGTCGACGAACAGACGATCCGAAGCGCCCTCGGCCACACCCTCGACAAGACGGACTTGCCAGAGCTCGGCAAGAAGTACGAGGGCAAGGTCCGGGACAACTACAGCGCGCGCGACGGCAAGCGGTTCATCGTCGTCACCGACCGCATCAGCGCCTTCGATCGCATCTTGGGGACGTTGCCTCTGAAGGGCCAGCTCCTGAACCACGTCGCCGCTTGGTGGTTCGAGAAGACCCGCGACGTGGCCCCCAACCACGTGCTCTCGGTCCCGGATCCGAACGTGCTGGTCGCCGAGGAGTGTACGCCGCTGCCCGTCGAGATGGTGATGCGGGCCTATCTGACCGGAACGACCTCGACCAGCATCTGGATCCACTACGAAACGGGCGCCCGCGAGTTCTGCGGGCATCGGCTGCCGGACGGGATGAAGAAACATCAGCGGCTGCCGGAGCCCATCCTCACGCCCAGCACCAAGGCCGAAAAAGGCGGACACGACGTGTCCGCAAGCCGCGCCGAAATCCTGCGAATCAGCGGCATTGCTCCGGCAGATTTCGACGCTGCCGCCGCCATGGCCCAGGCGCTCTTTGCTGCCGGCCAGCGCATCTGCGCGGAGCGCGGGCTGATTCTGGTCGACACCAAGTACGAGCTCGGAAAGACGCGCGACGGGCGCATCGTGGTCATCGACGAGATCCACACGCCTGACTCGTCGCGCTTCTGGCGGGCGAACAGCTACGAAGAGCGGTTCTCGTCGGGCAACGATCCCGAGAGCTTCGACAAGGAATACCTGCGGCGCTGGTTGTCCGAGCGCGGTTTCGTCGGCGACGGACCGATCCCGGAGATCCCCGACGACATCCGCGTGGAGGCCACGCGCCGTTACATCGAAGCGGTGGAGACGATCACGGGCGAGGCCTTCGTGCCGAACCTGGAAGAGCCGGTCGCGAGGATGCGCAGGAACCTCGGGCTCGCGAGCTGAGCCGACCTCATCGACCCAGCGCCTCCCGCACCCGCGCGAGCGCCACCGGCAGCGCGCGCTCGACGAGGCCCGCTTCCAAGCGGACCACCCGGTAACCGAGCTTCGCGAGCTTGCGGTCGCGCCGGGCGTCCGCCGCGCCGCGACCGCGGTGAGCGCCGCCGTCCACTTCGATGATGAGCCACGCGGAGGGCACCACGAAGTCTGCGATGAAGTCCCCGACCACCACCTGGCGCCGCACTTCGACGCCGAGCTGACCCGCGCGAAGCGCACGCCACAGCGCGGCCTCCGACGCGGTGGGCGCCGCACGCATGGCGGCGGCGCGGGAAGCGAGGAGCTGTTGGCGGCGGAGCTGTTGGCGGTCACGAGCGAGCACGGTTCCTCCGAGGAGGAACCACGGGCCGCTCGTGGCGCTGAGCGAAGGCGCGTCAGTCTCGGAGCGACCCGTCTTCCCCATTCGGGCGAAGCCCGAATAAGGGGAAGACCGACGCCGCGAAGCGGCGGCGAGTTGGGGCAGGAAGAGTGCCGAACCTGGAAGAGCCGATCGCCCGCATGCGGCGGAACCTCGGCCTCGCCTGAGCCTTCGCGCGCCGCTGGCTCAGTTCACCTCGGTCTTGCAACCGAGCACGATCTCGACCTTGCCCTTGCCGTTGCTGACGAGATCACAGGCGCCGGGGCAGAGCAGGATCTGCGTCGGGCTGGCGGGATTGTCGTAATACCAACCGATCTGCCCGAGACAGCTCGCCGCATCCTGAACCTGCTTGATGAGCAGCCCGCTGCCGCCGGCATCCGGCGTGAACAGCACGTTCACCTTGTTGGGATCCGCCTTGCCGCCGACCGGAATCAGGTACTGACATCCGACCGCGCCGCGGATCTTGTTCAGCGCGTCGAGGAACTCCTTCGCCGCGTTTCCGGCGCTGACGATGATGGCTTTGTCGGTACCGCCCGCGGCGGCAACTTGATTCAGCACGGTCAGATCACCGACGCCGACCACGAAGGTCTTGATGCTCGGGGTCTGGGTGAGCCCCTCCTGGGCGTGATCGGCGACGTCCTGCACCGAGTTCGGGGTGCAGTTGTTGGGTTCGCCGTCGGTCGCGAGGATCACCACGGTGACACGATCGGTGTGCTGCTGTGCCCAGATCGTGGCGTAGTCGATGGCGCCCTCGAGCGCCGGCGCCGCTGGAGTCGATGCCCCCTCGGGCTTCGCGGCGGCAAGCGCCGCCGTGATCTTGGGACCCACTCCGGGGAACGGTTCGATGCCCACGGTCGGTTTCTGGTAGTCGGTGGACACACACGAGTCATTGCCCGCGAGCGACCCGTTGCAAGCGTTGAACACGGGGAGACAGGGCCCGTAGAACCCACAATCCAGATCGCTGGCGCAGGCGCCTGGGATTGGCCCGCTTGCCGGCGTCGGGAAGAGCCCGAGCCCCATGCCCAGCTTGTCCAAGCCTGGCAGCGCGACGAACTGATTCACTGCGCTCGTCACCGCGCCCCACTTGCCACTGTCCTTCATCGATCCGCTGCGATCGAACATCAGGAACATGTCGACGGGGACCAGCTCGCCGCCGAAGGTCTCCTTCGCGCAGCCGGTGAGTGCACCCGTTCCGCCACCACCATCCAGGTTGATGCCGCCGCTGCCGCCGGCGGAAATTCCGCCCGCGCCGCCCGCGCCTGACCCGTTGCCTGACCCGCCATTGCCGCCGCCCCCGGACGCGCCACTGCAAGCTGCGACGTACAGCGAGACCACGACCGACCCGAGCAGAAAACCAAAAGCTCGACGCATGCGACGCTCCTAACGCGTGGGCGAGCGACCCGCGAATCACTCGACGCGAGGGAAATAGCACGGCACCGCGGTCCTGAGCCACTCGGCTGCGACGGAAATTCGCTCAGCCCGCTGAAACCCGGACCGCCACGGCCAGGCGCTCGAACGCTCTGACGCGCTGCGCATCACGCTTCGGCCAGCGCGCCGCCCACTCGAGCGCCGAGTCGTCGCGCTCGACCCGAAACCCGCGCTGCTCGAGCTGAGCGCCGAGCTCCGGCGGATCGAGCTGGGATTTCAGCGCCTCGCCGATCAACATCGCGCCCAGCTCTCCCACGGTCTGCAGGCGCGGGCTGGCATAGTTTCGCGGTAGATAGGTCATCGCGAGGCGGCTGCCGGGCGCGGACAGGTCGCTGACGCGATCGAGCGTCGCCTCGATGGCGTCCAGGGTCAGGTACATGGTGACCCCCTCCCAGACCCACATGCTCGGGCGCTCACGCTCGAAGCCGTGCGCTGCCAGGGCGTCGGGAATGCTCTCCCGCTCGAAGTCGATGGGGCAGAACCGGGCCTCTTTGGCCAGCGGAGCCAGCCCCCGCGTGCCCTCGCGCTTGAACCCCTGAGTGTCCGGGTGATCGAGCTCGTACACCGTGACCTCGCGCAGCTGCGGCATGCGCCAGGCGCGGGCGTCGAGCCCCGCTCCAAGCAACACCAGCTGGTCGATCCCGGCGTCGACAGCGGCGCGCACCGCGTCGTCGATCGCGGCTGTGCGCAGCGGAACCCCATACGAGAGCCCGCGCGTCGCCGCGCCGATCACGCGGTGCGCGACCCGCACACCAAACGGCAGCTTCGCAGCGCTGCGCACGATGCGCCCGAGCCCGCGCGGCAGCAGCCGCAGCGCCACCGCGTCGTCGAAGATCGCGAGCTCCGGCGCGGCCTCGCTGTACAGCGCGCGAAGGGCCGCCACCCAGTCGCTGGTTCGGCTGCGATTGCCTGGTCGCATGTCCCCTACTTAGCCCGAAGGGCGCAGCGGGTGCGAGGGTGGCTCGCCACGCGCGCCCGGGAGGGGGTGGCCGGGCCGGGAAAACCGCGTTAGAGCAGCTTTTCAAGGGAGATCAGCATGACCCACCACGTTGCTCCGGTTTTTGTCGTCAGCGCCACCCGCACGCCGATCGGTTCTTACCTCGGCGCGCTCGCCTCACTGCCCGCCCCGCGCTTGGGCGTCATCGCGATCAAAGAAGCCATCACCCGCGCGAAGATCGAGTCAGCGCTCGTGCAAGAGGTCTTCATGGGCAACGTGCTCGGTGCCGGTGTTGGCCAGGCACCTGCGCGTCAGGCCGCCATCTTCGCCGGTGTCCCCGACAGCGTGCCGGCCACGACCGTGGGCAAGGTCTGCGGCTCGGGTCTGCAGTCCGTGATCTTCGGCGCCAAGACCCTGATGTTGGGCGACGCCGACATCGTCGTCGCGGGTGGCATGGAGTCGATGTCGAACGTCCCGTACTACCTGCACCAGGCGCGCACCGGTTACCGCATGGGCGACGGCAAGCTCGTGGACGGCATGATCTTCGACGGGCTCTGGGATCCATACGGCAACTTCCACATGGGTGAGGCCGGGGAGAAGTGCGCCAAGGAGTACACGCTCACCCGCGAGGCGCAGGACGAGTTTGCCCGCGAGAGCTACCGCCGCGCCATCAACGCGCAGAAAGAGGGGCTCTTCGACGCCGAGATCGTGACGGTCGACATTCCACAGAAGAAGGGCGACCCGATCAGCGTGAAGGTCGACGAGGAACCCGGGCGCGGAGATCCGTCGAAGTTCGACAAGCTGCGGCCGGCCTTCGCCAAGGACGGGACCATCACCGCGGCCAACGCTTCGAGCATCAACGACGGCGCGTCCGCTCTGGTCCTGGCCAGTGAAAAGGCCGTGAAAGAGCACAAACTCACGCCTCTGGCCCGCATCGTTGGTTACGGCGGCGCGGCCCAGGCGCCCGACTGGTTCACCACCGCGCCGTCCAAGGCCATCGACCGAACGATGACCAAGCTCGGCATGAAGACGGAGCAGATCGATCTCTGGGAAATCAACGAGGCGTTCTCCTGCGTCACCATGGCGTGCTCGAAGATCTCCGGTATCGATCCCGCTAAGGTCAACGTGCGCGGCGGCGCCGTCGCCATGGGTCACCCCATCGGCGCATCGGGGGCCCGCATCCTCACCACGCTGCTGTACGCGATGCGCGACCAGAAGGTGAAGACCGGTCTTGCCACACTCTGCATCGGTGGTGGTGAAGCCGTGGCGGTGGTCGTCGAGCGCGTGTGAGCGCGCCGACCCACATGCTCCGCCCCCAGGAAGTCGCCGACGGAATTGCACGGTTTCCGGTCCGGACGCCGACTCTTCCGCCGGCGACACACACCCAGAGTTATGCGCTTGGCGGCCGCGAGGTCTTGCTCATCGAGCCCGCGACCCCGTACGCCGACGAACAAACGGCGTGGCTCGACTGGGCACGCAACCTGAGAAACAGCGGCCGCTCGCTGCGCGCGATCGTGCTCACGCATCACCACATCGATCACGTCGGCGGCGCCGCGGAGCTCTCGCGGGAGCTCGGGGTACCCCTGTGGGCCCACGCCCTCACGCGCGAGCGGCTGCCCGAGCTCCGCTTCGAGCGCACGCTGGAAGACGGCGAAGAGCTGGTGCTCGACGGGCCGCGGGCGCAGAGCTGGCGGGTGCTGCACACACCGGGTCACGCCCCGGGTCACGTCTGCTTGTTCGAAGCGGAGGCCGGCCACGTCATCGTGGGCGACATGGTCGCGAGCGAGGGCACGATCTTGATCGAGACCCACGACGGCGACATGGCGGAATACCTGCGGCAGCTCGCCCGCCTCGAGGCGCTCGGGGCCAGCACGGCCTTGCCTGCCCACGGCGACCCCATCGACCAACCCGCTGCCCTGTTTTCGCACTACGTGGCCCACCGACTGGCCCGCGAGTCGAAGGTCCTCGACGCCGTCCAGGCTTCGGGACCGGACGGAATCAGCGATGTGGCCATGCTGCCCACCGCCTACTCCGACACCCCTCGGCAGATCTGGCCGCTAGCCCTCTTGAGTGTGCGGGCACACTTGGTCAAGCTGGTGTCCGAGGGCCGCGCGCGAACCGACGGCGAAAAATTTTGGGCAACGTGAACGATCACCAAGCGGACTTCGCCCGTGCCTTCGTGGCCATGAGTTATCTGCTCGATCGACGCGGAGACGAACTGCTCTCCCCGCTCACCGACGGCTCCGGCACCGCCGCGCAGCTCGCCCGCGCACTTGGCCAAAACGAACGCAGTGCCCGCGCCGTGGTGCTGGCCCGGGAAATCGCCCGAGTGGTCCAGGCGCTCGACGCGCGGGGCCTCAAATGAGCATCACCCGAGGGCGCCTGCTGCGCGCGGAACAGGTGGGAGCCGCCGTGCCCTTGGCGCTCGCGAACACCGCACCCGCTCCGATGGGGCGCAGAGTCCCGAAGCAGCTCGTCGATGCGGATGCACGCGCGCGGGAGCTGATCGGGAGCGCCGAAGAGCGGGCTCGAACACTGCTGGAGAGCGCCGCCCGCGCAGCCGGCGATGCGCGGCTGGCCGCTGAAGCCGAGGGGCGAGCCGATGGCATTGCAGCGGTCGCCGCCACTGCCGTTGCCCTCGCCCGACACGAAGCCGCAGCCGACGAGCGAGCGCTCGATCGCAGCGTCGAGCTCGCACGTTTGCTCGCAGAGCGGCTGCTGGGTGAAGAGCTGCGGCTTGATCCCGCGCGTGTCACCGCGATTGCAAAGCGTGCGCTGGCGGAGGCGCGGGGCGCGCGCCGCGTGCGCATCGTCGCTCACCCCGACGACGTGCGTTGGCTCGAGAGTGAGCGCGAATCCCTGACCGGCACGCTGGAGGTGCTCGAGCTGACGGCCGATGCGACCCGCGCGTCCGGCAGTCTGCGCCTCGAGACCGAGATCGGTGTACTCGACGGGGCCCTGGCCCCGCAGCTCGATCGATTGGCCGAAACGCTTCGCGAGTCGTTGAAGAAATGAGCAGCTCCAACGACGAATGGCGCTTTCCCGCACCGCCCGAGGGCGCGGAGATCCCGCGCTCCGAGCCCGCGCCGGTCCCGCCGAGCGAACCAGGTGAAACGAGCGCCCCGGCGCGCGCCGGCGCCCGCGCTGGCCGATCAACTTGCTGCTCTTCGCCGGCACGGTCTGGAGTGTGTTCGAGGTCGGGCAAGCCTGGGCCGGCGCGAGCGACGTGGCGGGTTTTCGCGGCTGGCTCCAGGGCTGGCGCTTTGCCGTGCCGCTGCTCTCGATCTTGCTCTGCCACGAGTTCGGCCACTACATCGCCGCACGCATCCACCGTGTGCCGGCGTCACTGCCGTATTTCATCCCGTTCCCCAAGTTCAGCCCGTTCGGCACCTTCGGCGCGGTGATCGTCATGCCGAAGCGCATCCGTTCGGCGAACGCGCTGCTCGACATCGGCGCCGCGGGACCGCTGGCCGGCATGGTCGTCGCACTCCCGGTGATGCTGGTCGGTCTGTACCTGTCGAAGCTCGGCCCACGCAGCGAGGGCGGTTACATCCAAGAAGGGCAGAGCATCCTCTACTGGCTGCTCAAGCGCATCGTCCACGGACCGATTGCCGCAAATCAGGACGTGTTCTTGCACCCGACGGCGCTCGCCGCGTGGGCCGGATTTCTGGTGACGTTCCTGAACCTGTTGCCGTTCGGCCAGCTCGACGGCGGACACGTGGCGTATGCGCTGCTCGGAGAGAAGCAGAATCGCTACGCGCGCTTCGCGGTCTTCCTGCCCGCGGTCATGGTTGTCTACAACTCCGTCGTGCACGTGCTGCCGATCGTGCGCCGGGGTTTCGCCGAGGGTTTTGCCAAACAAAGCTGGCTGCCGGTCAGCGCCGCGACGGTGTGGATCAGCATTTTTGTGCTGCTCTGGGTGCTCCGAGCCGTCTCCGGCGCAGATCACCCGCCGGTCGACGAGGACACGCTCTCTCCCAAACGGCGCATCGTGGCCATCGGCACACTGGCGCTGTTCGTGCTTCTGTTCATGCCCACTCCGTGGGCGGTCTTCTAGGCCACGCTGAAGCGCCGCCGCAGCGCCGCGACGACGTTGGGCGGCGCGTAGCGCGCAATGTCCCCGCCGTGGCTGGCGATCTCTCGGACCAGCGAGGCGGAGATGAAGCCGTAGTTGGTGCGTGTCGGCAAGAACACCGTGTCGATCTCGGGGCGCAGATCCGAGTTCGCGTGCGCAATCTGGAGCTCGTATTCGAAGTCCGTCGCGGCCCGCAAACCACGCACGATGACCCGCGCGCCGATGCGTTGCCCGTAGTCAATCAAGAGGCCCTGGAACGAGTCCACCTCGACGTTCGGGTACGGGGACGAACACTCACGCAAGAGCTCCATGCGCTCGGCGGCTGAGAGCAGTGGTTGTTTGTTCGGGTGGACGCCCACCGCGACCACCACCCGCGGGAACAACTTGGCCGCGCGCTCCACGAGATCGAGGTGCCCGTACGTCGGCGGGTCGAAGCTCCCTGCGTAGATCGCGAGCTGCGCGGCGCTCATGGTTTGGCTCCGGGGGCCGGAGCCTTCGGTGCCGGAGGAGTGTTCGCAGCCGGCGCCTTCGGTGCTGCCGCGCCCTTGGGTTTCGGCGCCTTCCACCCCGCTTTTGCTGCGGGTTTCGTCGGCTCCGGTTCCGGCTCCGGGTCATCCGGAACGTCCCCGACGTCGGGGAGGCTCGGCATCTTCGGTGCGGGGATCAGGGCTTCCGCCGGCAGATCTTCGAGCCACATCGTGCGACCGCGGTCGGCGAGCGTGACCCGGAAGGTCGCCAGCAGGCCGGAGCCAACGAGGCCATCGAGATCGACGCCGAGTCCCTTCTCGAGCTCGGCGACCGGCGCGCCGAGCACACCGGGAACCTGCGGAATGGTGAACGCGCCCAGGCGAAGCTGAGGCAAAATTCCAGCCCTGAGCCCGCCCGCGTTGGGGATCGATCGCAGCGACGAGGTCGGAAGGCCCGCCTTCTTCCAACCGCCTTCGTCCAGGGCCAGCGGGAAGGTCATGGAGGTGTCGATGAGCAGCGACGCCGGGGGCGCATTGAGGTCGGTGCCAAATCCACCTCGCATCATCATGCCTCCGCCGCGCACGTAGCTGATGCGTACGGTCGTGGCCTGCGGCGGGGGCGGCGGCTCGAAGCTGCGAACGACGAACTGGCTGCCCGAGAAATCAATCGTGGGGTGCAGGTGCCGCAGCAGATTCACGCCGATCAACACCTTGATCGGCGCGTTCAGCTGCTTGGAGATCCCGGACAGATCCTTCGACAGCGCCGGCACGTCCTTCACCTCGATCCGCTCGCCGAACCGCAGCGAAATCCACTTCGGATCACCCCCCGGGCCACCACTGTCGACCACGGCTTCGGCGGTCCCCGTGGCGATCAGCCCGAGCGCAGGCTCTCCGTTGACCTCGACCGGTACGACCAGCGAGGTCGACGCAACCTGAGGCATCTCCATCATCGCAAGCAGGCCACCGCTCATCTTGAACGGTTTGCGCCCCGACCCGCGCCGCGCCAGCTTCGCCACCTCGGTCGCCCAGATGTCGCGGACCTCCGGATCCGCGACCAGCTTTTCCAGCTCGTCCGCAGCCTTGTCGATCTGGCCGGAATACCAGTAGGCGCGCCCACGGATCGCGCTCGCGTCGGCGCTCTCGACGGTCGCCAGAAGCTGCGTGCTGCGATCGTACTCCAGCTTGGCCAGCGCGATGCGCGCGCCGAGCACGCGCACCAAGGGCTCGTCGGGCAGCACGCGAAGGGCGTTGCCCAGGGAGAGCTCCGCGTCGTCGATGTCTCCGGTTCGGTAACTGGCTTCCGCTCTGTCAAACCATTTCTTCGCAGCGTCGGGCCACACCGGCTCGCTGTTGGTCACGGCGGGGCCGCACGCCATGGAGGACAAAGCGAGAGCGAGCGCGCTCGGGAGCAAGAATGACTTCACGGGGTACCTCAGGCGGCGGGTTAGCGCCGGCGGGCGACGAGATAACCCATCGCGGGCCTAGGGTCGAGGGTTGGCGGCTCGACGCGACCGGCCCGAAACCGGGCAAGCGCGGCCCTCATGCTAGGCTTTCGGAAGGTGGACTCGAGCGGCAGTGGCCTGAGGAAACGCCCGAACGCGGGGCGTGACGTGCTGGCACTGCCGGTACTGCTGCTCAATCGCTACTTCGCGCCCGTCAGCGTAACCTCCGCTCGACGTGCCGTCGTGCTCTTGTTCGGCGGCGCGGCGATGGCCGTCGATGACGACGGCGCCATGCACGATTTCGTGCGCTGGCGCTCGCTGCCGATTCGCTCGCGCGACGACGGCATCCCGATGGTCGGCGGCCAGTTGCGCGTGCCGCGCGTGCTGCACCTGGTCCGCTACGATCGCTCGCCGCGCATGATCGTACGACTGACCCGCCGCAACCTGATGCTGCGTGACGAACACCAGTGCCAGTACTGCGGACGTCGACCCATGAGCCGCGACCTCAACCTGGATCACGTGCAGCCGCGCTCGCGCGGCGGCGGGGAGAGCTGGGAGAATCTCGTCGTGTCCTGCCGGTCGTGCAACCTCAAGAAGGGTCAGCGCACCCCCGACGAGGCGGGCATGACCCTGCTGCGCCGCCCCCAGAAACCCCGCTGGACGACGCCGGCGCAGATTCTGTTGGTGGAACGCGAACCGTTCAGCGAGTGGCAGCCGTATCTCGCGGCGGGATGAGCCCAGCGAGCTTGGGTCTTGAGCAGCCGCGGCGACCCACTATGATGCGCGCATGCAGGCCTGCTCCACGCTCAACATCGCGGCTTCACTCGTCCTCGTGACGCTCATCTCGTTCGCCGGCTGTGGCGGGCAACAGCCGGAGGCTGCATCACCAGCGACCGCGGCCAAGACCAGTGACCCCAGCGCGGGCACCGAGGAAGATCCCGCGACACCTTCGGGCAAGGAGGAAGGCGCAGGAACCGACGGCGCGAATCCGGAAGGCGCGGGCGGTGAGGGGTCTGGGGACAAGGGCGGCGATGCCGAGACCCGCACCACCGAGGTGATCCAGAAGCTGGTGCAGGACAACCGCAAACCTGTGCGCGAGTGCTACGAGAAGGCCCGCAAACAGATCCCCGATCTAAAGGGCACGATGACGATTCACTTCGTGCTCGATCCCGAGGGCAAGGTGAAAGAGGCCGTGCTCAACGTCGAGAAGAGCGAGGTGAAGTCTCCGGACGTCGTCAGCTGCGCGGTCGCGGTCCTGAAGAAGATCAAGTTCCCTCCCTCCTCCCGCGGCATGGAATCAACCGTCAATTACCCGTTCACGTTCAACCCTTGAGCGCCCACTGTCGCCGTCGACATGACCTCTGCCCGACGACGGACTAGCCTGGGCCGCCGGGAGGGCCGGGTGGCTGCTCCCAAGGTGAACGCGATCGCATGAGCAATCGGCCGCTCGAACGCTTGCTGGTACGGCTCGGGGCCTTCCAGGTCGCGCGCCCCTCTGGCACATCGTCCTGATCGTGCTGGTGACGCTGATCCCGAGCGGCTGGTTGGCGTCCCGGCTCGAGCTGAAGACCGCCTTCAGCGAGCTCTTGCCGAGCGAGAAGCCGAGCGTGATCGAGCTTGGCCGCGTCAACAAACGCCTGTCGAGCCTCAGCACCCTGACGGTGGTCGCGGAAGGGCAGAATGCCGAGTCTCTGAAACGTTTCGTGGATCTCGTGTCACCGAAGATCCGCGAGCTCGGGCCCGAGTTCGTGGTGGGCGTCGATGACGGGTCCCGCGAGGTCGAAGGCTTTTTCCGCCAGAACAAGTACCTGTACGCGGACCTGAAGGACATTCAGGAGCTGCGCGACGACGTCGTCGCCCGCTACGAGTTCGAGGTCGGCAAACAGGCGGGCAGTGATCTCGGTCTAGACGACGAAGAACCCCCGGCCCTCACCGCCGAGGCAGTCGAGAAGCGCTTCCAGAAGAAGGTCGACGAGGCCAAGAAGTCCAGCAAAGGCGTGGACGGTTATTACATCGGGGAAGCAGGAAAACTCGCGGCAATTCTGGTGCGAACACCCCTCGGGAGCGGCGACCCGAAGGCCTTCGAGCTGCGCAAGAAGATCGAGGACATCGTCGCCGAGCAGCGCACGAACATCGCCGATCCGAGCCTGGCGCTCAACTTCACCGGCAACCTGATCACGAGCGCGGAGCAACATCGGGCGGTCAAAGACGATCTGGCTCACGTCGGCTTCTGGGGTTTGGCCGGCATCCTGAGCGTCACGCTGCTGTTCTTCATGCGGATGCGCACCCTCCTGGCCATGGCGCTCACCATCGGGGTGGGTTGTGTCTGGGCGTTCGGCGCCGCACGCCTCAGTGTGGGTTATCTGAACACCGCGACGGGTTTCCTGGTCAGCATCATCGCGGGCAACGGCATCAACTTCGGCATCATGTACATGGCGCGCTACGTCGAGGCGCGCCGCGACGAAAAGGTGCCGGTGGCCGAGGCGGTCGAGACCGCACATCGCGACACTCACACCGCAACGCTGGCCGCAGCCGGCGCGGCCGGCATTGCCTACGGCTCGCTGGCGATCACCGACTTCAACGGCTTCAAACACTTCGGCATCATCGGCGGCGTCGGCATGGTGCTGTGCTGGACGGCCACGTACCTGTTCCTGCCGGCCTTCCTCGTCCTCAGCGAGCGTTATTCGCCGATGTTCAGCGAGCGCGAGGCCCCCTGGCGCGCAAAAATGAAGGGGTTTTACGGCTATCCCTTCGCTTTTGTGGCCCGCAGCGCCCCGCGCGCCGTCGCCGCTGTCGGCATGCTGCTGGCCGTGGCCGGTGGCGTGCTGACCTACCGGTACTTCGCCGCCGACCCGATGGAGTACGACCTGGCGAACGTGCGCAACGAGCGCACCGCGCGCACCAGCGCCGGCAAACTCTCGGTGCGCGTGGACAAGATCGTCGGGCGCCTCGGGCAGGACGGACGCGCCGTGCTCACCGAACGGCTCGATCAAGTCCAACCGCTGATCACGGAGCTGGAGAAACGCCGAGACGCCTTCCCCGCGGACAACAAACCCTTCGACCGCGTCGTCAGCGTCTACGATCTGCTGCCCAAAGATCAGCCGAAGAAGCTCGCCCTGCTGGACGAGATCGAGGACCGCCTGCAGCGGGCCAGGAAACGCGACATCATCAAGACCGACGATTTCGCCAAGATCCGCGAGCACTTGCCCGAAAAGCGCGCCGCCATCGGCATTGGTGAGCTCCCGGAGCAGATCGTACGGGCCTTCACCGAGCTGAACGGCACCCGCGGCACCATCGTCTACATCGTGCCGACCGAAGGTAAGAGTGTGTATGACGCGCACTACCTGATGCACTTCGCGGACGCCTTCCGGGAGGTCCGCCTGCCGAACGGGGAGGTGATCCGCGGCACAGGCGACCCGGTGATCTTCTCCGACATGTTGATCAACATCGGTGAGGACGCCCCCAAAGCGACGCTGCTGTCGTTCCTGGGCACGTTGCTGGTGATCTTGATCGCGTTTCGGGGAAAACCTGCGGGTTTTGCCACTCTTTCGGCGCTGGCGCTGGGGGTGGTCTGGTTGATCGGATTCCTCGCGCTCCGCCACATCAAGCTGAACTTCCTGAACTTCGTCGCGCTGCCGATCACCATCGGCATCGGCGCAGACTACGCCATCAACGTGATGAAACGCCGGGAGCTCGACCCTGGCGAAGATCTCTATCGCGTGATGCAGCAGACCGGCGGCGCCGTCGTGCTCTGCTCGCTGACCACGCAGCTCGGATATTTCGCGCTGCTCTTGTCCATCAACCGCGCCGTGAAGAGTTTCGGCCTGGCCGCCGCGGCGGGTGAGATCACGACGCTGCTCGCTGCGGTGCTGGTGCTCCCGGCATTCCTGTTCTGGCAGGCAAAACGCAAGCGGGACGCGCAAGCTGCCGGCTCACCCCCGGGCGACACCGCCAAAGAGCCGCCCGCATGACCCAGGCACCAGCCAAACGGAGCTTCATGCCGTCCGTTCTGCCGGGCGGCGATCCCTACAGCGAGCTCCTGGCCAGAACGCGCGGCATGCGGCGCGACCAGCGGGCGCTGCGCGATACGTGGTTCCGGGCTCTGCCCCTGGAGACCAAAGAAGACGTCCTGTTCGAGCTCGAGGTCTTGCTCAAAGCGACCGCGTGTTTCGCCAATCCGCGCAACCATCCCGGCAACCCGCGGCGCGCGCCGGTCGTGGCGCAGGACTTCCGCGAGGCTACGCTGCTCTGCCGCGACGGACTGCAACACGCGCTCGGTCTGGTGCGCCAGCTGCTCGGAACCCGGGACAAAGCCCTGGTTTTCCACCGATACCTCGAGACCGTGCTGCCGGAAGACCGGCTGCGCACGCGGCTCGCAGGTGCCACTGCCGACCAGGCGACCCCGGAGGACAGCCTGGTCGCGCTACGCCACGCCCTCGCCCGCTGGGTCGAGGTGCTCGAGGGGATCTTGCGCGCGCCGCGTGTTCCGTACCGCCTGTACTACGCGGTGCTCTCGACCATCCAACGGGAGATCGCCTCGAGCGCGTTCTTCAACCCGCTCACGGCCCTGGAGTTTCGCCCCGAGTTCGACCGCATTCATTCGAGCCACGTGCTCGACCTGATCCGCGCGGTCCCCGGCGAAGAGGCCCATCGGCTGGTTGCGCTCTCGTTCCTGTCCTTGTTCCGCCTGCTCCGCTACTTGAGGCTCTTGAGCCGCATTGCGTCCGAGCCGGCAGCCCGGCGCCGGCGGCTCGCGGGTCGCGCCTACCTCGTGCTCAGTGTTCTTCGCTCCGATGCTCGCGCCCTCGGAGAACATCTGCGACGACGAGCCGGTGGCCAGCTGGCGCAGGGCTTCGAGCGCGACCTCTTGCGCGTGAACGTGCGCGACCTAGCCGACCGGCGCGACGAGCTTCGAGCCAACGGTCACCGCCTGATCGGCATCAAATCTGCGCTCGAAGGTGTGGCCGGAAGCTTGCGACTCGAGACCCGCCGCGCGTTCCACCACGAGCTGCCACCCATCGGAGCGAACATCGGCGAGAGTGAGCTCCGGGCCGCGCTGCATCGCTCCGCCAACGACCTGCGGCCTGCCCTCAGAAATGCCATTCTTTTCCTGGGAAAAGCCCTGGGGACAAGCCTCGACGAGACTGGCGTGTTCGACGACCATGCGGCGCGACGCGAGACCAGCGAACGGCTTCGCCGCGATGTCTGGATGTTCGCGCAGATCGTCAGGGCGTTCGCCGCCAAGGCGCAACACACCCCCACCGAAGATCGCTGGGCCTTCGTCCACAACTTCCAATACGTGCGCGAGTTCCTGACCTACTTCCGCACGATGGGTTATCCGCTGCTGCGCAGCACCGACTACCCGCGCTTTGATTCGTTCATGCGCGCGATGGAACGCCTGGAAGACACGGACCTCGTGGATCCGGCGCGACTCGAGGCGGCCATCGACGAGTGCGTCGCGTTCCACAGCTTCCTGTTGCAGCTGTTCGACGACATCTCGCGGCGTGACGTGCTGGCGGGTGTGCCCTTCGATCGGCGCGCGACCGCGGGCGCGCTCAAGCTGTACATCAGCGACTGAGCGAGAGGGCGCGGCGGCGCGGACCGCGGAGGTCGCGGTGCGACAGTCGCAGCGCGCGGGTCACCACAAACGAGCAAGCGGGTAGACACGGCGGTTAATCTTACCGCTGCGTCCACCCGCTTGGTCTTAGCCGAAAGAACGTGGGTGCACAGGACGTGAGCCCTCTGCACTCGCTCGATGAGCCTCCAGACACGCATTTCTGTGCGGAACGGAGACGTCCCTTCGGCGGAAGGGTTCGAATCAACTAGGGGTCGATTCGCCGGCCACCGCACGCTGCGGGGCCCTATCCCTCCCTCTCGGTGTGCGGAATGTCACCTGACTGCCGGGTGTCGGAACCGGGGCGTCCGGACATCAGCCCGATCGCCCCCAGCTCCTCGGACGAGTCGGCCACCTCGCGGCTTTCGACTCGCGCCCTGGACCACCCTCGTTGGAGGAGCCCAGGGCCAGGCAGGCATCACTGCCGCACTACCGTCCGCTCACTTCTTCTTCGCCTTCGCCTTGCGCTTCGCCTTGCGCTTGGCCGGCGCCTTGGCAGCGGCCTTCTTCGCCTTGCGCTTCGTGCGGCGCTTCGCGACTTTCGGCGCCTTCTTGGCGGCGGGCTTACGTGCGGACTTGGTACGGGTCTTCTTTGCGGCCATTTCGATGCCTCCTACGAGCCATTGGGATAAAGGCAATGAAGCCCATCCCGAGGTATGTTGCACGACGTATATTGCCACCTATTGTGATGTGTCAACGAAAAAAGTTCAGCTTGCATTTCATGGAACCCAGAAGCGCCCGCGGAAACGCGTGCAACTGCTGCAGACCGCTCAAGCGCGCAGTGCCCTGAACACCCCCGCCGCACACGCCGCGAACCCCGCGAAACTGCGTCGAAAATCACGTCTTGACGCGCGTGCCGCGAGCACGCTACGGCTGTCGCTTCGCGCGCTCCGGCGCCCCTTTCGAGACCCCCCATGATGCGCATCCGAAGCCTGTTCATTTTCCTCGCTCTCACACTGCCCGCACTGCTCGTTGGATGCGGTTACTCACAAGAAGAGTGGGACCAGAAGGTCCGCGAGAACGAGAGCCTCCGCAATCAGCTCGCCGCGCAGCGGCAGGCGCACAAGAAGTGCGAGGCGGACTACGCCGACTCGATGCACGAGATCGAAGATCTCAAGAAGAAGCTGAAGGAACGCGGGATCAACATCGACAATCTCAGCGCAAAGCTGGACGAAGAGCGCAAGGCTCTCGAGGAGTATCGCCGGCGTGCGGAGCAGCTCGACCAGATCCGCAAGCGCTTCGAGCTGCTGCGCAGCAAGCTCCAGAAGCTGACCCAGCTGGGTCTGAAGGTCGCCGTCCGCGACAACCGCATGGTGATTCAGCTGCCGGGCGACGTCTTGTTCGACTCGGGCCGGGACCGCCTGAAGAAAGAAGGCGAGGACATCCTGAAGCAGGTCGCTGACGTCGTGAAGAACGATTCAGACCTGAAGAACCGCGAGTTTCAGGTCGCCGGACACACCGACGCCAAGCCCCTCAAGGGTGGCGAGTTCAAGGACAACTGGGGACTTTCGGCCATGCGTGCACGGTCGGTGCTCATCTTCCTGACCAGCGCCGGCTCGGGCGGCCTGGAAGCGAAGAACTGGAGCGCCGCGGGTTACGCGGAGACCGATCCCGTCGCTGACAACGACTCCGACGACGGGCGCGCCAAGAACCGGCGCGTCGAGCTGGTCGTGCTGCCGAACGTCGAAGAGATGCTCAATTTGGGCAGCTTGGCGCAGTAAAATCACAGATGCCGCGCGCGGCCGCCGTCGACATCGGCACCAACACCGTGCTCGTCACGGTGGCGGAAGCGGATGGCGGCCCGCTCAGACCGCTCATCGAGTGTGCGCAGATCACCCGCCTGGGCGAGGGCGTCGATGGCGCGCGCGAGCTCTCGCCGCAGGCGATCGACCGGACCATCGCCTGCCTGGAAGACTTCGCGCGACTGATCGCCGTCCAGGGCGTCGACTTCGTCGACGTGGTGGGCACGAGCGCGTTGCGCGACGTGCGCTCGGCCGAGAGCTTTCTCGAACGCGCCGAGCGAGCGCTGGGCGTCCGCCCGAGGATCGTGTCCGGTGAGGAAGAGGCCGAGCTCACCTTCTTGGGCTCGGTGAGCGGGCTGGATGTCCGCGGCAACGTCCTGGTGTTCGACGTCGGCGGCGGCAGCACCGAGCTCGTTCAGGGGGCGGTCAACGGGCGTTCCTGCGTGACCGCCGCACGCAGCATCGACATCGGGAGTGTGCGGCTCTTCGAGCGCTACGCGGATGGTGATCCGCCGTCGGCGCGCGCCTTGGCAACGGCCCGGCAGTCCCTTCGCGCTGCGCTCTCGAACGTGGTGCCGCCGGCGGCGGATGTCACGGTCGTCGGCGTTGCCGGAACCGTCACCACGCTCGCCGCGCTGCAGCTCGGCTTGGATCATCAAACTCCAGGTTCGACGCACGGCAGAACGCTGACCCGAACTGCCATCGACGCGCTGGCGGAGCGCTTGGCGTGCATGCCGCTCTCAAGGCGAATCCGCGACGCCCACATCGAGGCGGGTCGGGCAGACGTGATCCCGTTCGGAGCCGTGATCGTCAGCGAGCTCTGCCGCTGGAGCGGTGCGGCGGAGCTGACTGTCTCGGACCGCGGGGTGCGCTGGGGCTTGCTCCAGCGGCGTCTGGGCCCCTGATGGGAATTATTCCGCCGTTTCGTTGGCTTGCTGGGCCAGGGGGTATAGATCCAAGCTTGGCGCCTGCCCTTGGTCAAAGATGGTTCATAATAAGTTGACAGAATAGCTCTCTCTGATTAGAGTGCCGCGCCTGGCGACCCCTACCTTCCGGTTGCCGTCGGTCGCCCGAAGCATTGGAATGAATCACTTATCCGCCCCGTTCGTTACACACCCTTAGGGGTCGTTACGCGCGAACGGACTCGGGTGACAGGCTTACGTATTTGTTCAGCGTCCCAACGCATAGCGTCTGGGGCGCCAACGGTCGTCTCACAGCGAGCGACCCTTCCCTCAAGGAGATCACATGTCCGCACGTTCCGAAGTTGAGTTCAAGGTCGGCGACAAAGCCGTCTATCCGGCGCAGGGCGTCGCGGAAGTCATCAGTATCGACGAGAAAGACATCGCGGGGTCGCGGCAGCGGTTCTACGTGCTGCGCATTCTCGACACCGATCGGAAGATCATGGTGCCGGTGAGCAATGCCAACGCGGTCGGCCTTCGGCAGGTCATCAGCGAGCAGGAGATCCGCGAGATCTTCGACATCCTGAAGGAGCGCACCATCGGCTTCGACACACAAACGTGGAACCGCCGTTACCGCGGCTTCATGGACAAGATCAAGACTGGCTCGATCTACGACGTCGCAGAGGTGCTGCGCGATCTCTACCGCCTCAAGGCCAACAAACAACTCTCCTTCGGTGAGCGCCGCATGCTGGATACCGCACGCACGCTGATCGTGAAGGAGATCGCCATCGCGCGGGCTCAGACCGAAGAGCAGGTTCGGACGGAGATCGAAGCAATCTTCTTCTCGAACTGATTTCTGACGACCTCGAAGCGGGACGTGCCGGGCAAAGCCTGGGCGTCCCGCGCGAGTTTTGTGCGCGGGCTTCTGGCAGCCCCGTCGATGCCACCGAATCGCGGCACTGGCGCGTCCTCAGATACCGGCGTCTTCCCGCACCTGAATCGGGGGTACCGGCGGCATCTCCAGCACGACGCGCCAACCGCCGTCCTCGCGCACACACTTCAGCTGCTCACGCTGGGTGTCCGCTGCCTCTCCGGTCACGGTGACGACCGCCCAATCGCCCTGCACCTCGGCGGTGTAGTGGCGGGGAGTGAAGCGCAGCGAGAAGCGTGACGGGACGAGCATCTCTTCCGGCGCAACCTTGCGCCCGGACAGCGCGCTCGCCCGCTTTGCGCGCTCGGACAGGTTCTGTTTGCCATCCGCCCACACCAGCTCGTAGGCCGCGCGCGCCGATTTCGGGTTGCCGTGTACGCGCTGCATGCGCTCCACGAACTCCTGCACGACCTTCTCCGGCAGCGCGTCCGCCGCCTCGCGCTCACAGCCACCCAGGCAGACCACCGCGACCGCGACCCCGGCTGCCGTCAGGAGGGAGCGACGGCTGCTCACGGCTTTGGCGCCCGGGCGAACATGCCCATCGCGTCCCGAACGTCCGACATCGTCCGCTCTGCGATGCCGCGCGCGTGCGCTGCGCCGGCCGCGAGCGCGTCAGTCACGCGTTTGCTTTCACTCCTGAGCTCGGCAGCGCGCGCCCGGATGGGTGCCAGCTCGGCGTTCAAGGTCTCGGTCAGGCGTCGTTTGCACTCGCCGCACCCGAGCGCGCCGGAGCGACAGTCGGTGTCGATGCTCTTCACGTCATCGGCGGGGGTGAGCGCGGAGTGCAGCGTGAAGATGTTGCACAGCTCCGGCCGCCCTGGATCTCCCAGTTGCAGCTTCAGCTCGTCGGTGAAGGCGCGTTTCAGCTTCTTCTCGACGACCTTTGGCTCGTCGAAGAGATCGATGGTGTTGCCCAGCGATTTGCTCATCTTGCGCTTGCCGTCCAGACCCATCACCCGCGGGGTCGGAGTGAGCAGGGGTTTGGGTTCGGGAAACACGTCGCCGAAGCGCGCGTTGAACTTGCGGCAGATCTCCCGCGACAGCTCCAGGTGTTGCACCTGATCGTTGCCGACCGGCACGACCGTCGCGCGATACAGCAAGATGTCCGCAGCCATCAGGACCGGGTAGGTGAAGAGCCCGGCGTTCACGTTCTGTTTGTACTGATCGCTCTTCTCTTTGAACTGGGTCATGCGGTGGAGATCACCCATCGGCGTGACGGTCGAGAGGTACCAGGCAAGCTCCATGTGCTGCGGCACCTCGCTCTGCACGAAGACCGCACAGCGATCGGGATCGAGCCCAGCCGCCAGGTAAGAGAGCGCAGTGCCGAAAGTCCGCTCCGGCATCTCCTTCGGGTCGTACTCGACGGTTGCCGCATGTGCGTCCACGACGCAGAAGAGCGAGTCGTACGCACCTTCATTGCTGAGCTTCACCCAGTTGCGCAGAGCACCCAGGTAGTTGCCGATGTGAAGCTCACCGCTGCCGGTGGGCTGCATGCCCGAAAAGATGCGCGGAGTGGCGGTCATGGCCGAGGTTTTCGTCAGGTAGCCTCCCATGTTCGGGCCGGCAAGCGAGGCGTGTGGTGAGGCGGGCAAAAGCCTCCGAATTTGGCCCTGAGCACACCACCCTCGCTACGATTTCACGACAGAATGCCCGCCGCACCTCGCAGCATCCGACTCGACTGGCAGGGCAGGAGCGCGCCCAGACCTGGGGTTCCCGCACGGCTCGAGGCGGCGCGCGGGGGTCACCCGAGCTGCATGCTGATTCACGGAGACAACCTGGCCGCCATGCGGGCGCTCCACGCGCGCTCCGGCGCGGCGTTCTCTCTGGTCTACCTGGACCCTCCGTTTCTCACGGGGCGGCAGCACACTCAGGTCGATCGGCATCGCGATCCGCACACCGGCAACGTCGTTCGACTCCTGCGCCCGGCGTTCGACGACCGCTGGGATGGCCTGCATCACTATTTGACCGAGCTCGGTGAACGACTCGAGGCAGCGCGCGCGCTGCTCGAGCCCAAAGGTTGTTTGGTCCTCCACGTCGATCCGAAGACCAGCCACTACGCCAAGGTGATGGCCGACGAGATCTTCGGCCCGGAGTGCTTCGCCAGCGAGATCGTGTGGCGGTATCGGCGCTGGCCCGCCAAGACCAAGAACTTTCAGCGCGTTCACGACGTGCTGCTCCGGTACGTGAAGGACTCGACCGCCGTCCCGACGTTCAAGCAGCTGTACGAACCGCTGGCGGCCTCGACGCGTGAGACCTGGGGCGACAAGAAACAAAGGGCGGTGCTCGGCGCAAATGGCCGTCGAGTGCGCTCGAGCAGCACCGAGGAAACCAGCCTCGGTACTCCCATGGGCGACGTTTGGGAGATCGGGATCGTGGCGCCGATTGCGCGAGAGCGAACTGGCTACCCCACGCAGAAACCCGAGGCCTTGCTGGAGCGATTGATCGAGGCGTGCACAGCTCCGGATGACCTGGTGCTCGATCCCTACGCGGGGAGCGGCACCACACTGGCGGTGGCTGCGCGACTCGGACGCCGAGTTGTGGGCATGGACGTCGGCAGCGAGGCGATTCGTGTCGCTCGCAAGCGGCTGAAGGCGCAGGGGTTGCGGCCGTTCGAGGAGCGCGTGGTGCTCGATACGCCCGGACCGGCCAAGGCCCGAGCTCTCCGGCGACCCAGCGCGCTGACGGGTTGAGCGCCGGCCGATGGCCGGGCCGGGTCGGACGAATGCTGCCGACAGCCTCGCGCAACAAACCGGACGCGCCTGGAGCGCCGAACAGGTTGAACTTCGTTTGTTTTCCGGGACTTGCAAGGTGTTCGGCGCTCGCGCGCGGGGCGCGCACGGCCGAAGGCCGGGGGTTTGGGGCGCAGCCCCAACGTAAAGGCCCTAGAACACGAGCAGCGCAAGCTGATCGGTGTTCTGGAGCGCCGAACAGGTTGAACTTCGTTTGTTTTCCGGGACTTGCAAGGTGTTCGGCGCTCGCGCGCGGGGCGCGCACGGCCGAAGGCCGGGGGTTTGGGGCGCAGCCCCAACGTAAAGGCCCTAGAACACGAGCAGCGCAAGCTGATCGGTGTTCTGGAGCGCCGAACAGGTTGAACTTCGTTTGTTTTCCGGGACTTGCAAGGTGTTCGGCGCTCGCGCGCGGGGCGCGCACGGCCGAAGGCCGGGGGTTTGGGGCGCAGCCCCAACGTAAAGGTCCTAGAACACGAGCAGCGCAAGCTGATCGGTGTTCTAGGATGCGTTGGCGGTGAGCGGTGAGCGATTTCATCTGCCGAGCGGAGTGAGCGTCGAGCTCGACGTCGGAAGCCAGGTCGAGCTCGACGGTCCGTTCGGACCCGAGCTCGACAAACTCCGTCTGCGCTTGCGGTCGGCGGACGGCTCACACCTGCCAATCGAGCGGCTGCCTCTGGCAGATTTCCAGGTTTTTCGTGGGATTTTGCGCCGTATTGGGCGCGTGCCGGAGCGCGAGCTCGAGCTCGTGTGCAGCAACTGCCGAGCAGCGTGGCACACGCTCCCGTCTTCCAGCTTGGAGCTCGGTCCGTTCGTGGACGGCGAGCTGTGCGACCCCGAGCTCGACCGGGCCTTCGATTTCGATCGCGAGTATTCGATCCCGGCGGTTCGCGCCGATGCCGTGGCCGCGGAGTGCTCCGTCCGCTTGGCTCCACGCAGCGTAAGCGAAGCCGCGCCGCTGCACCGGTCGCTCGCCGAGGGGCGAGCTCAGCGCGTGACGTCGAACGTCGTGCGCGGTCTGGGCATCGCGGCGCTCGACGGAGAGACCGACCCGAAGAAGATCGCTCGTTTGCTCAGGGCCGCACCCGTGGCTGCGTATGACGCGGTCGTGGCTCTGTTCGAAGATGCACACTACCCGCCGCGCTTGGACGTACCGCACGTGTGCCCGGGGTGTGGCATGTCGGAGTGGCTGTCGATCCCAATGTCACGGGAGCTCAGCCTCGAGCCGGCGCTCGGCGAGCCGGCGACGGTCGGCGACGCTGGGGCGGCGTTCATGAGCATCGACGAGTTCGAGGCACTGGTCGCGGAGGAGGCAGCTCGCCTCTACGCCGAGCTGCGCGTCCGTGAGATCGATCTCGCTGTGCTCGAAGGCCCGGCCGAGGTCGACGACGGTGGTGAGCCGCTGCTCGGCTCGTACCAACCCCCAGAGCCCGAAGCGTTGATCCCCCGTCCGGCCGAAATTCGGCTGTTTTATCGGACTTTTGCCAACATCGCCGGGGAGGAGGGACCGTACGACGTGCGCGCCGAGGTCAACGAGACCCTGCGTCACGAGCTCGAACACCACTTCGGACACCTCGCTGGCGACGATCCGCTCGACGACGAGGAGCGGGCCGAGATCCATCGTGAGCACAGCCGGCGTGTGGGACGGCGCGAGGTCGAGCGGCGGGCGGCGCGCGTCTTCTGGACCGAGGCGCGCCGCTTCTTCGCGCGCACGTGGTGGGTATGGGTGATCGCTTTCGCGGCCACCGTGCTGGTTGCCCTCGCCGAGTCCCGATAGCGCCGAACACCAGAGCTTTGCTACGCTGGGCGCCGTGGCGAAAAGAGCCGAGCCTCCCACCCCCGCGAACAAGCGGGGAAGCCCAGAAGCCATCGCGAAGAGGCGCTCGGCGCGCGCGTTCAACGATCTGCTGGACCCGAGCGGTGCTTCACGTCTCGACGGGCGGACCGAACAGCGCCGAAGGCGTCTGTTGCTGGAGCTGGAGTCAGGGAAAGCACGCGGCTCCGGGCGAGCGCTGAAGCCCGTCGACGTCCTCTCACACATCACCGAGCTCCTGGCGCTCGGTGAGACCATGGCCAACCTCAAGCGCGTGTGCCGACCGCGGCCTGCACCCGCACCGGACTCGAGATTGTTCGAGCTGCTCGGCCGGTTGCACCGGGCGTACGGTTTCCCGAAGGAGGCCTACGCCTTCTTGGGGATCTCGGAGGACGTGCTGCGGCGAGCGGGGGTTACCGGTGCGCGTCCCGGAAAACGCGGCGCAACATCGGAAGCGGAGGCCCCTGCGCCGCCGCCAACTCGGCGCCGGCGGGCCGAAAGCTGAGCGCGAGCTTGCCCGCGCCCGGGCGCTCCCTTAGAAAAGCCGGTGCATGCGCCGCCTCGTCGCCCTGGGTATTGCTCTCGCCGCCAGCACGGCGTTCGCCCAGCCAGCCTCGGCTCCTGAGGCGGGGTCCGAGGTGGTGCTCACGGTCGGAGAGTCCACCATGACGGTGGCGGACATCGACCGGCGCCTCGCCAGCGTGCCGTATTTCCAGCTCGCCAACTTCGGGAAGAAGCCGAACGAAATCCGGAAAGCGTTCATCGAGAAGGTGCTCGTCCCCGAGTTGCTCTACGTCGAGGAGGCAAAACGCCGCAAGCTGGACCAGGTGCCCGCGACCCGCGACCGGATCCGCGACGCGCTCAGGCAGGCCATCGAGGGCGAAATCAAGAACGCCTCGAACAGCGTCAGCTCGGACGAGATCAAGGCCTACTACGACGAGAATCGTCACCGCTTCAACACACCCAGGCGTATGAAGCTCTGGCGCATCTTGGTGCGCGACGAAGCCCAAGCCAAGAAGATCATCAGCGACGTCAACGCCAACCACGTCGACTCGACGACCAGCTGGAGCAAACACGCGCGAGAGGCGTCGGTCGACAAGTCGACCAACATGCGCGATGGAGACCTCGGCTTCGTCATGCCCGACGGCCAGACTGAGATGCCGCAACTGCGGGTCGATCCGGCGCTGTTCGCAGCAGCGGAGAAGGCCAAGGACGGCGAACTCGTTGGCGAGCCGGTCAAAGAGGGGGACAACTGGGCCGTGCTGTGGCGGCGCGGCAGCCTCGAGGCCGTCAACCGAACGCTGGCCCAGGAAGCGCCGTCTATCCGCCAGATCCTCGCGCGGCAAAAGGTGTCGACCGAGGTCGCCGACCTGGCGAAGAAGCTGCAGGCGGAGCAGGTCAAGAACGTGAACGCGGAGCTGCTGAGCTACGTCGTGGTCGACCCGTCGGGCGATGTCGGCGCGCGGCAGAAACCCGGCGTAGTCCCGCGACATCGCGCGCGTATGCCCGGCGCACCGCATCGTGACGAACGCGGGCTGCGCTGACTTACTTCTCTCGCAGCGGAAACCCGAGCTGCTTCAAGACTCCGCGCAACACACGCTCTTCGTCGCGAGCCCGCTGCTGATACACCAGGAAACGCTGGGCGTTGCCGTCCTGGGCGGCCTCTGCGGCGCGCTCGTGGTTCTCGAGCACCAACAACAGATGCGGGTGTGCGAGTGCGGCCTCCTTGGGCACGATCATGCTGCTGGCCGCCTTGACCCGCGCTTCGGCGACCGTGTGGATGACACGCGCCAGCTCCTTGTCGGAGAGGCGCCCGCGCAAGTAGTCCGAGTCGTGCGCTGCTTGCTCGATCAACAGTGCGAGGCGATCCAGGTAGCTCCCTGCAAAGGCGGGCTGGGCCGCTGCGAGCACGGCCAGGCCACACAGCAGCATCAAGACGCCACGTCGACTCGGGGAGTGTTTCAAGGCTCGTCTCCTCTGGAATTGCTGGGCTCGACGGGTTTCGGGGCTTCGGCGGCTTCGGCGGCTCCGGCGGGTTTCGCGAGGGCAGCCTGCGCGGCAGCGAACTCGGCGGAGCGTTTTGATTTTCCGCGACCTCGCCCGAGCTCCTTGTTCGCCACGCGCACCGAGACCTCGAACCAGCGGTCATGCGCGGGGCCGCCGCTGTCGATTACCTCGTAGCGCGGTGTGTCCCCGCGCTGGGCTTGAACCAGCTCTTGCAGCTCACTCTTCGGATCGCGAGTGCTGTCGGCATCCAGGTTCTCGAGCTGCGGCTCCAGGATGTTTGCGCATGCAACCCGCGCCGCATCGAGCCCCGAGTCGAGGTAGGCGGCGGCGACCAGCGCCTCGACCGCGTCTGCGAGCACGTTGGTGCTGGCGCGCAGCCCGCTGGACTCCGCACCCTTGCCCAGCAAGAGCGCGTCGGCGATGGAGTTGCCTCGCGCCCAAGCAGCGAGGGCATCGGCGTTGACGAGTCGCGCGCGCAGACGCGTCAGCGAGCCTTCGTCGGCGGTTGGGAAGCGCTGATACAGGAGCTCACTCGCGCACAGACCGAGCACCGCATCACCGAGGAACTCGAGCCGCTGATTGTCGGGCTCCCCGCGTTGTTCGTTGGCAAAGCTCGGGTGAGTGAGCGCAACCTTGAGGTGAGGGGCGAGCTCCGTGAGCCCGAATTGTCGTGCAATCTGCGTGAGCATCGTCGACCCGCGGGGCCCAAGGTGTAGCCAAATCAGGGCGGATGTCACCCAAGAGCGTCAGGGAACCAAACGACCCGCTCCTTGTCGGTGCTTCGGAGGCGCGAATCATCGTGGGATATGCTGTTGCCGTGGCCCGACTTCTGGCCTGTCCGTTCTGCCGCGAGCTCTTCCCCTCTGGGGAGGCGAAAGCCTGCCCAGAGTGCGGAGTTTCCCTGCAATCCTTGTCCAAGCTACCCCCGAGCCTCGACGCTCTGGGCGACGAGATCGAGGAAGGGCAGGTCACCCCCCCTGAGCATCGGGAGCTGCCGTGGAATTATTTTGGGCGAGGCAGGGGGGCACTGCTCGCACTCGCAGTCCTCGGCCTCATTGCGTTTCTGTCTCCCTGGGTCGCAGTCACGGCGCCCAACTTGGTGACCCTGAGTGGCTTCGACCTTGCTCGAGGCCGCGCAGGCTGGCTCTGGGGCGGCGCGGTGGGCTGGTTCATCATGCTTCCGCTGGTCTGGACCCGACGCACGATCGCCAAGATGCGCGGCGTACGCATGGTGACGATGGCGTTTGCTGCGCTCACAGCGGTCGAGGTCGGCATGATGTTGTCTCTGCCGCCGCAGAGCAGCCACTTGCGCCCGGTCGAGCTCAGCTGGAGCTGGGGCATCTACCTGAGCGGTCTGGTTTCGCTGGTCGGAGCGATCGTCGCCGCCCGATTCGGCGGTAGGATCGATGACTTGCCCGCGGTCCCGTGGCGTGACGACCGCGGTCGCCGACAGCGCGAGTCGAGTGACGGCGAGACGCTCCACTGAGGGCGCCCCTCGCGGAAAGCACCAACTCGTGCTAGCGCTCGGACGTGCGGCGAGCGGGACAGAACGGCTCCCGAGGGGGGCTAGCGGCGGACGAGTCGAAGGCGGATCTCTCCGCCGAGAGTGATTCTGCGCTCGAGCTCGTCGATGTCCCGGCTGCCGTCGTCTGTGCGTTGTGCGGCGATCCTGGCTGCATGGGCTGCGGCAACGACGACGAGACCACACAGACCTCCGGCATCATCGCCATCGTGCCCTGGGAGCGCCCAGGTGGTTCCATGGGTCGCCTGTGGAGCACCGCCAAGCTCACCACCCTCAGCTCCGATTCTTTCTTCGCCGCGCTCCCGGATGGCGAGCTAGCCGGACCGCTGCGCTTCGCGGTACTGGCCGAAGGCCTGGCCGTGCTTGGAATGGGCGTCGTTGCCTTGCCCGTTGTCCTGGCGTTTGCACCCTGGTTGCTGGAGGCAGTGGGGCGAGACGCCTATCTGCGCGCCTGGCTCATCAAGGTCCTGGGGCTGGGCATGCCGGCCCTCGCCTTGTTCATGGTCGTGCTCCACACCCTCCACGGGCTGAGCCTCGACCTCGGAGCCCGGCGTGTCGGCGCACGCGCTCGAACCTCCCGCGGCCTGCGCTTCGGGCTGTACTCATGCGGTTGGGATTTAATCACGCTGCCCGCCGGGATCGGGATGTTGGCGATCACCGACGGGTTCGGCGCCGCGCGCCGCGCTGCACCGATGTCGCTGACGGTGCCCCGCAGCGCGACGCGTGCGTTTCTACGCGGCGTCTACCAGCTCGACGGGGACGCCTTCCGCAAGGCGTCCCGCAGCTCGATGTGGATCGCAGGCCTGTTGGCGGTGGTGGCGGGCGCGGTGTTCGCGGCGGCAATGGCCTTCGCGGCGCTCGCCTGAGACCTCAGAACATCGCGCCAAGCTCGAGCGAAACCGTCCACTGGCGGGGAGTACCGTCGAGGTCTTTCTTGTCGGCGTCCGAGTTCTGCGCGTCCGCGGGATCGACGATGTCCGTGATGAACTGCCCGCCGACCATGACCATCTCGTAGCGGTAGTTCAGGCCGAAGATCAGGCGCTGGCGCTCGAGGCGCGTCTTCTTGAAGACGGCGTTGTTGTTGAAGTCGAGCGGCGAGCCGCCAACACAGACCGGCTGCCCGTCGTACTGCCCAGCCGGTTTGCTGGCGTCCGGGTTACCCGGCAGGTTCGCGCCCGCGTAGTTGCAATAGCCCACTGCGTCGGTCGCAGGAGTCAGGTCCACCAGCCCGGAATCGCCGAAGATCCACACGTACTGATACCCGACGTACGGCGTGATCACCGACGAGTCGGCGATCGGCAGCGGCTTCGAGATCTGGACGTCGAGCCCGGCCACCGTCATCTGAAACTGCGGCGTGCCCGTGATCGTCCGCACGCCGCCGCCGACGGCGATGTCCGGCAGGATCCCCGGGACGCCGCTGCGGAAACCCTCGAGCAGCGAGATGCGCACGTCCGCGCCACCGGAGATGATGCTGGTGTTGGGCATGAAGCCCACTTGACCGGTGAGCTCCAGGCCGAAGCCAAAGCTCTTGCGAATCTTCACCGAGTACAGCGAGAGAACGTCCGACGGACTCGAGTTCTGGATCGACGCCTTGTTGCTGTTGGGGTCGATCTTGCCGCGGGTGCCGCGCTTCCAGTAGTCGGCGCCGGAATCGATCTTCGTGTAGTCGGCTTCCATCGACAGGTGGAAGCCGCCGAAGCCGGTCGTGCGCGCCGAGTGCATGGCGGTCGGGGCAAAGGCGAAGCCGAACTGATTGATCAGGCGCTTGAACGCCTTGTGGTCCGGACTGCACCAGGCCCGTCCCGTGTCCGCCTGGAGTTGCGCGAGCGTCGTGGGGTCGTCCACGTACTCACCGCCATTGGTCCGACAACGCGAGTCCGTCACCAGGCGCTCGAGCGCTGGATCCATGGGCTCGGCCGCCGCCAAAGAGGCAGCGGTCGTCACGAAAATCCCAGTAACTAGCGCTGCGTAGCGAGCCTTCATTCCCACCGCAATCTCCGCCGGGCGAGGCTACTTGCCGGCTGGGATCATCGTCAAGCTCGGGGACCCTTGCCCGGCCATTGGGCCGCTTCTTGGGGGCTGTCCGCCCCTCCGGCGCGGGGCTTAAGCTGAGCCCATGTCGGGCGCTTGGCGGCTCAGGGGGCAGGAGGCCGAGCGCCCCTTCCACATCGTGCTGGTCGAGCCAGAAATCCCGCCGAACACGGGAAACGTGGCGCGGATCTGCGCCGCCACGAGCTGCCCACTCCACCTCGTCGGGAGGCTGGGATTCAGGATTGACGAGCACGCGGTGCGCCGCGCGGGCCTCGACTACTGGCACCTGGTCGAGCTCCGGCAGCACGAAAATTTGATCGGCGCGGAGCAGACCATCCAGGCGCTTTGCGCGCCGGTCCGTCCCCGGAGCTGGTTTCTGAGCGCCAAGGCCAGGCGGAGTTACCTCGAGGTCGAGTACCAGCTGGGGGACGCGCTCGTGTTCGGCAAGGAGAGCGTCGGACTCCCGAGCGAGCTCTTGGCCGAGCGAGAAGAATGGACGCTCGGCATTCCGACTCTCGGTGCGGTGCGCTCGCACAACCTGGGCAATGCCGTCGCCATCGTGGTCTACGAAGCACTGCGACAGACCGGACTGCTCACCCCCCGCGCGGCTCTCAGCGAATGATCACCCGCGGTGACGGGTCGGTGAAGTCGGCGTGCACGGTGCGCTTGCCCCCGGGACCCAGCGTCACCTGCGCACCCGTGCGAAGGCCCAAGGTCGTGTTCTCGAAGCTCACGAAATAACTCCCGGGTGCGAGCTGCACTCCGCTGACCGGAGTCACTCCATACGACCTGCCGGACACACTGACGGAGCTCGGGGGAGATGCGGTGAGCGTGAGCAGCGCCCGCGCACCGGGCTCGACCGCAGGGACTTCGGCCGTCGGGGCGGAAGCAGAGCCCGGCGCTGGACGTGGTGAAGATGCAGGCGCGCTCGGGGCCGGTCGAACGGGTGTCTTCTCGACGGAGCCCGCGGGGACCGCAGCGCTCGGCTCCGAAGAGGGCACCGAGGGCACGGTATTGCTGGTGCTGGCGCGGGGGCTCTCGCCGGTAGAAACCCGCTCACGGTTCGGATTTTCGGGCGCGCCGCCCGCAGGTGGCGGTTTTGTGCCCCACCAGATCGCGCCGGCCACCACCGCTACCGCCAGCAGCGAGACCAGCGGCCGACCCGCCCGATTGGGCTGTGTGCGCCGTCCGCTGTCCTCTGCGGTCGCGGGCGCCGGCTCTTCTCTTCCACTCTCGGCCGAGGACTCATCGGCGCCGTCCTCCGCGGGTTCTTCGAGGGGACGGGTCGACATCACTTCGCTCGGGACGACGGGCTCGACGACCGCGTCGACCGGCGGCGGAGCAACACTCGGCAGTTTGCGGGTCCACTCGACGAGGTCGTTCCGCACCGCGAAGGTCTGAGTGTCGCCGATGCTGGGCGCGCGCACACGACCCGTCTTCTGCTCCGCCAGGCCCGACTCGTCCGCGCCTTCTTCCGATTGGCCGAGCAGCCATGGGCTCGACGCGAGCAGCTTGCGGCGCGTCTTCCGGACGCGCGCGCCAATGCGCCGCTCCAGGTCACCGAGATCCGCAGTCTTCACGAACTCCCGCAGCGGTCGCGCCAGGAGCTCTGCCGATTGAGGTCGATCAACTGGACGCGCGGCCACCGCCGAGGCGATCAAATCGGCAATCGGCTGCAGCTCCGCATGCTCGGCGTCGACCGGCGGCGGCGCCGTTGCCAGCGCTTGCAGGCATTCTGCAGGGGTTTTCCGCCGAAACGGCGGCTTCCCGGTCCAGGCTTCGATCAACAGCACGCCGACCGCAAACACATCCGTGGCCGGCGTCAGCGCGTCGCCCGCGATCTGTTCCGGGGGCATGTGGCCCGGCGAGCCGAAGAGCTCGCCCTTCTTTACCCCGCCTTCTTCCGGCAAGGTCACCGGTGCGGCGATGCCAAAGTCGATGATGCGCACCGCCCCTTCTTCATCGAGCATCACGTTGCGCGGTGTAATGTCCCGATGAACGATGCTCGCCTTGCGGTGTGCGTAATCGAGGGCGCGGCACAGCTCGATTCCCAGGTAGGCACCCTCTTCGGCCGAGAGAACTCCGGTCTCGGCGAGTACCTCCGAGAGCGTCAGGCCCTCGCAGAACTCCATCGCGATGTAATAGATCCCCTGTTCGACCCCGAGCTCGTAGACCGGTACGATGTTGGGGTGCCCCAGCTCGACAGCAGTCTTGGCTTCCTCGACGAAGCGCCGCACGAACGCCTCGTCCGACGCCAACTCTGGACGGATCTGCTTCACAACGAGACGCTTCTCGAAGCCGACCGCCCCGCGTAAGGTGGCGAGGTAGACCCGCGCCATGCCTCCCGCCGCGATCTCCCGCTCGAGCACGTACTTGCCGAAGAGCTGGGGAAACATCAGTCTGGGCAAGCCTAGCGCCGTCTGGGCAATTCTGCTGCTTTGTGGCTGTACTCCCGAGCCCGAGCCGGACCGGATCCTGCGCATCGAGGCCCACTTGCCTGCTGCCCTCGACGCACTGCCGAGCACCATCTCGGTCGAGCTCACGGCGCTGGGCGACTTCGAGGGTTCAGCCATCACCAGCAAGATCGCCCCGGGGGACGCCCGGGGCCTCGGACTGCCGTTTCCCGCGACCACCCGTGCCGTCAACGCCCTCGGCCAGAGTGGCAGCGAAGAGTTCCTCGGCGTCGGCAGCGCCAGCACCAACGGTAACATCGACGTGCTGCTCTGGCGCGCCACAGGCACGACCCCGCTCTGGCCCACAGGCGGCGCCAATTTTCCGACCGACGCCGAGGGCGCCGCCGTCGGTTTGGACCCACAAGCACGCACGTTGCTCGTGGCAGGCGCGCTGGTGAGCAGCGCCGACGCGAGCCGAGCCTTCCGCGTCGGACTCGCGGACGGGAGCGCGGAGGAAGTCGTCGACGGCATGCTCCCGGCGCGCGCGTTCGCGAGCGTCACCGCGTTCGGCACCGACTTCATGTTGCTGGCCGGCGGTGTCGATCCAACGCTCGCGGGCGGCGATCTCGCGTCGTCGCCGCCACTCGCATCAGCCTCGGAGTACCGCGTCTCCACGGCGCGCTTCGACCGCACGAAGCTGATTCCCCTGGCACAACCCCGCGCGCGCCACGCCGCCGTGGTGCTCACGAACGGCGAGACGTTGCTGGTCGGTGGTCAGGGCCCAGGCGCTGTCGCACTCTCGTCGCTCGAGGCGATCTCACCCAAAGATCGCGCAGCGCGCATCGCCGGGCTCGCGACTCTCTCGCGACCGCGTATCGGGCCGCAGGCCATCAGGTTGACCGACGGTCGAGTGCTCGTCGCAGGAGGAACCAAGGACGGCGCACCGGTTGGTGTCCTCGAGTGGCTGACGCCGGATGCTCACGCGTTGACGCTGTTGCTGGAGAACCTGGTCCTCGCCTCCAGCCACTCCTTCGTCGCCATGCCGGGCGGCGGTGTGCTGGGCGTGGGAGTGTGCTTGCCGAAGGGCGTGCAGGCCTGCCTCGGCGACGTCCCGAAGAGCAGTGTCACTTGGTTTCGCAGCGACGGCACCCCGGATGCGCTGCCGAAGCTCGCGTTTTCGCCGAGCAAGGTCAGCCTGATCCGAGCGAACGACGGTGAACCGTGGTTGTACGCGACGACAACCGGCGGACAGGTCTGGAAACGCTTCGACCCCTGGACCGCTTCGTTCGACGAGCCCGTGCGCCGGCCTTCATCGGGCCCGGACGCGGCACTGCCAGGTCCTCTTGCGGTGGACTCCGGCGCCTTCGTTTGGCTCGAAAAGGGCGCCACCGTGCGCTTGAGCGGTTTTCGTCACGACGTGCGCGGCCCCTACGCTCGCGACGTAGCACCACTTTTGCTCACGGGCCGAGAGCACATGGTGCCGAATCGATTCCCGTCGAACCTGTCGAGCGCGGGCATCGAGTTTGGCTCGACCGGTCTGGGGTTGTCCGGCACCGAAGCGTTGGTCTCCGTTGCCGATACCGACTACGCCGGTGTCGAGCTGGCAATCACACTCTCGTCAGGGCCGCCGCCGGTCGTCGTGCTCGGCGACACGCGCCTGGGCGGTTCCGAGTGTGAGTGGCCATCGAGCGAGCCCGCAGAACCGGGCGAGCTGCTCACTCTGCTCCGACATACGAGCCAGGTCGTGCTATCGCGCAACGGCAAGAGCAGGACCTGCCCGAGCCCCAAGGGCAGACTGGGCATTGCGCTCTCCGCCAGCGGTTCGACGCCGAGCTTCGTCCGAGCGATCGAGATCCGCCGCCGCTGATAATGCAGCGTCGGACGCTCAGCGCTTGAAGAACTTCCCGAGCAGCCCGCCTTTTTCTTCTTTGCCCTTGCCGGGCGCAATCGACCGTTTGTTCGACGGGGCGTCGCCGCCGCGCATGGTGAAGAGGCGAACCTCGCGCGTAGCGTCGAGGTTGTTCGGGTTCCGTCGGGCGACCCAGTGGAAGTCCTTCACGGCTAGCTCGAGCTGGCCTGCTCGCTTCAAGAGCTCGCCACGAGCCATGCGCACGCGTTCGTTCTCGGGTTCGCGCTTCACGGCGTCATCCATCATGGTGATGAACTCGTGCCAGTCCCCCTTCGCCGCGCGCTCCGGCCTCTGCGAAACACATTGCACCCAGAGCGCCAGATACTCCGCCTGTGCCGGGTCGTCGTCCTTGGCCTGCCGCGCCAGCGTCTCGGCTTCCGCGAGGTTGCCCTTTCGGAAATAAACCGTGGCTTTCTGGTAGGCGAGGACGGCCCCCATGATCTTGTTGACCTCTTCCTGCTCGACCTCGGTGCCGCCGCCGTCTCGGACCAGCTCGTCGTAGTCACGGCGCCGCTGCTCGTCGGTCAGCGTCTGGTGCGCCTCGGTCATCTTGCTGAAGAGCTTCATCGCTTCTTCGCGCACGGGCGCGAAATCGGGGCTCAGCCGATCCGGATGCCACTTCTTCGCGAGCTGGTAGAAGGCCGCAGAGATCTCGGCGCTCGCCGACTTCACGGGCACACCCAGCATCTCGTAGTAGTTCTGACTGGGTGCGGCCTCCAGGCGCACGTTGAGCTCGCGGCGAAACTCGGCGAGGGGCGCCGGCTCGCTGCCACGGACCGAGTCCGGCGCGCCACGACTCGAAGGCGGGCCCGCCGACGACGGAGACGACCCGAGCGGGAACGAAGGGATCGAGGGTTCGTCGCTCACCGACACCTCGACGGGCGCTGGCATGCGGCGACCTGCGGGAGGTGCGGGAGGCGCCGCCGCCTGGCGCGCTGCTGGGCGGGCGGGGGGAGGCATGCCTGCAGCGCCGCTCGGGACGCCGAGCGGCGGAACACCCAGATCGAGGTGACGCGTGATCATCAGCGTATAGACCATGCGTTTCACGTCGGACGGATCACCGACTCCGCTCGCCACGAGCTCGTCCAGCGGCTGCGGTTTGGCACGCAGCACGTCGAGCACGGGACGCTCGGCGTCCGAGAACTGAAACCGTGCGAGCTGGGCATGGGAGTGCAGCCGCAGCACTCGCGACCCGAGCTTGCCGACGGCCGCGTCGATCCGTTTCAAGTTCTCGTAGCGACGAATGCCGCGCCAAATCAACTTCAACGGTTCGAGCTGCACCGGCCCGCCGCCCCAGCGTTCCAGAAAATTCTGATCCGCGTAGAAGCCGTAGGCGGTCTGCGGTCCCAGCGAGAACATCCACAGAACCTGACGCTGAAGCTGCTCGGACAGCGCCGCATCGAGGGTCTCTTGGTCGAGCGCTCGCGCCTCGACCAACAACTTTCCGTGCAGCGCGCGCTCCTTCGCCACGCGGGTGAGCGTCTTGTTGTAAATGTCCTCGTCGATCTTGCCGAGCTCGAGCAAGAGTCGCCCGAGGTGGATCACCGGCTGACCCGTCTTGGCGTTCGCCGGCGCTCCGTTCAAGAAGTAGAGCGCGCTCTTTTTCCGGTCACTGCCCTGAAAGACGAACGAGCCGGTCAGTTGTTTGTCGAGGGCGTAGACCAGGAGCTGGGAGAGCGGCGTCGTCTCCAGGTTTCCTGTCGCCGTCGGCTTGGACATGAGAGCGGTCAGCCTAGCAGAGCCTCGCCGCTGCGGAACCGGCCCGGAAGCCCTCGGGAAATTTCCGCCGCGGGCGCGACCTTTGGCCGTCCGGCCCGCCCGCCGCTTGGCCTCGGGCCGCGGGCTTGGCAAGGTCGCCTTCCCATGCCTCGCGGCCAAGTCCTCGTCGTGGACGACGAGCCCTCGATCCTGAACACCCTGAAGAAGGCGTTGTCGCTGGAGGGCTACACCGTCGACGTCGCGGGGGGTGTCGGCTTGGCTCTCGAACGCCTCGCCAAGAAGACCTACGACGTGCTCCTGCTCGACGTGTCGTTGCCCGACGGTAACGGCATCGAGCTGCTCGAGCGGCTGCGAAAGTCCGGCGTGGACACACCCGTCATCATGATGAGTGGTCACGCCACCATCGACACGGCGGTGCGGGCGACCCGCCTCGGTGCGCTCGATTTCCTGGAAAAACCGGTGTCGACGGACCGACTGCTGGTCGTCCTGGAGAACACCCTGCGCCTGATGCGGGCCGAGGAGGAGGCAGCCGAACTGCGGGCCGAGGCGGGGTTCTTCGACGACCTCATCGGCGAGAGCCGCGCGATGAAGGAGCTACGTGAGCACGTGACTCGCGCCGCCAAGGCTGCGGCGAGCGTGCTCATCACGGGGGAACGAGGCACCGGAAAAGAGCTCGTCGCTCGCGCCATTCACCGGGCGTCCCCGCGCGCGAAGGGCCCCTACGAAAAGCTGAATTGCGCGGCTATTCCTGCCGATCTCATCGAGAGTGAGCTGTTTGGTCACGAGGCGGGCGCGTTCACCGGTGCAACCAAACAGCGCCGCGGAAAGTTCGAGCGGGCCCACGCCGGCACGTTGTTCCTGGACGAAGTGGGGGACATGCCGCTCGCGATGCAGGCAAAGCTCCTGCGTGTGCTTCAAGAGCGGGAGATCGAGCGCGTTGGTGGCAACGACGTCTTGAAGGTGGACGTGCGAGTCGTCGCCGCGACCAACCGCGACTTGATCGCGGCGTGTCGTGAGGGGCAATTTCGCCCCGACCTCTACGACCGCCTGAACGTGCTGCCGCTCGAGTTGCCGCCGTTGCGGGCGCGGCGCGAGGACACTCCGCTCTTGGCCAGCCACTTCCTCACGCAAGCGGCGCGAGCCAATGCCAGACCGGGCGTCTCACTGGAGCCTTCCGCGGTCGAGGCCCTGACGCGGCACGCATTCCCTGGCAACGTGCGCGAGCTCAGGAACCTGATCGAACGCCTGGTCATCCTGAGCCCCGACGACCAGATCACGGCTGACGACGTGGCGCGATCCCTCGGCATGTCGGCATCCCCGGGGAACGCGGGGCTGTATCGTCCCGGGATCCCGTTTCGTGTGCTGGTGGAGGAAGCCGAGCGCACGATCTTGGAAGAGGCGATGGCGCACCACACGGGGCAGATGGCGGCGACCGCGCGCGCCCTCGGGCTCGAGCGGAGCCACCTCTACAAAAAAGCGAAAGCCCTCGGCCTGCGCGGCAAAGACGAGCCAGAAGAATGATGGAAGCCGCCGGAGTTCGCCCGCGAATGGGCAGCGACCCACAGGCCCGGTACAATCGCCGGGTGAGAACCGCCCGCTTCGCCGTCGTAGTCGTCACGGTGCTATTCGCCGCGGTCACACTGGCACCCGGTTGCGGCACCCGGACCGGGTTGCGCTCGCTCGATGATGACGCCGGAGTCGGCGGTTCGGGCGGCTCGGACTCGGGCGTCGCCTGCGGCGACGGCAAGTGCAAGGGCGGCGAGTCTTGCAGCTCTTGCCCCCTCGACTGCGGCCTGTGCAAGACCTGCGACGACGGCACGTGCGACCCGGACGAGAGCTGTGACTCGTGCCCCGAGGACTGCGGCCTATGTTCGACCTGCGGGAACGGCAGCTGCGACCCGAGCGAGAGCTGTCTCTCGTGCTCCGAAGATTGCGGCGCATGCCCGACCTGTGGTGATGGCTTCTGCAAACTGCCCGAGACCTGTCAGTCTTGCGCCCCCGATTGTGGAAAATGCGAGAGCTGTGGCAACGGCAGTTGCAGCCAGGCCAACGGCGAGTCGTGTTTCACTTGCCCGGAAGATTGCGGCAAGTGCGCAGGCTGCGGCGACGGCAAATGCGCCGGCAGCGAGACCTGCGCGTCGTGTACGCAGGACTGTGGTGTGTGCAGCGTGTGCGGTAACGGGAAATGTGAGGCAGACCAGTTCGAGACCTGCTCGAACTGTCACCAGGATTGCGGCGACTGCGAGCTGGTCTCGTGTTTCCAGATCGTGACCTGCGCGCTCGGCTGCGTTCAGCTGCAGCAGGAACCGCCCGAGTTCAGCATCACTTGCGTCGCCAACTGCGTGGCAAAAGGCTGCGCCGACGTGCAATTCTTCGTCGACCAGACGCTGAACTGCGCGTACCAGCACATCAGCGAGATCTCGGACTGCGCCAGCGGCCCAGGCAGCATCATCCAGTGCGCCCAGAAGTTCTGCGGGCCCGAGGTCAAGGCGTGTCTGTCGGCGTCCTGCCCCGGCTGACTCAGAGCTTCAGCTTCTTCAGGCGGGCGTTCTCCGGATCGAGCTTCCGGGCCAAGGCCGCGTGTTTCTGCGCGGCCGGGCGATTCGGCACCAGCAAGTAGGTCTCCGCCAGCTGTGCGTGGGCGTCCGCCTTCTCCTTCGGGCGACCGGGACACAGGACCGCGCTCTCGAGCTCGTAGACCGCGCGCGGAATCATCTTGTTCGCGACCAGCACCTCGGCGAAGAGCGCGTGGGTCGCGAGGCCGTTCACCTCGACCCACACGGCCGCTTCACCGGCAGCCTTGGCCTCCTTGTATTTCTTCTTGTCGAGCAGCGCGCGCATCAGCCGTCGGTGCACGCGGCCGTCGTGCTCTTCGAGCTTTGCGAGCTCGCTGAGTCCCGCCAGCTCTTCGTCCGCCTTGCCCTGTTTCTTGGCGAGATCGACCAACGCCTGGATGGGCTCCGACGCCATCGGGTCCAGGCTGTGGGCGTTCTGGAACGCCTGTTTCATGCCGGCGGCGTCACCCCTTGCCTCCGCGACGTCAGCCAGCGCCATCTGCACCGCAAAGCCATCGTTCTTGCCGTCGACCAGGCTCTTGAGCAGGCTCTCCGCCGCGGGAACCTCCTTCTTCCCGAGCGCCATCCGAGCCTTGATCCAGATGGCATCGGGGAACTTCGGGTCGATGGCGAGCGCCGCCGCGAGCGCAGCCAGACCTTCGTCCTTCTTGCCGCTCTTCAGCGCCGCCAGGGCGAACACCGTCTGCTTCATCGGATCCTTCGCGGCCTTCTCCGCCTCGGCTTTGGCCTTTTCGTAGGAGCCGGTCCGCGAAATCGGAACGAACTGGGTCTTGTAACGGACGAGGCGCTGCTCCGCCCAGCTGCGGAACTCCTTGTCGAGCGCATCGGGGCTCTGGCCGAGCACCTTCTGCACGACGTCTGGTGTCGCCGTCCCATCACCCCACGCCCTGAGCATGTCCGCCATCTTCGCCATGCCGTGACGCTTCACGAGCATGACCATGATCTGGCTGGAGGCGTAGTAGGCGGTGGCGACGTCGTTCATCTCTTCGGCGCGCGTGAAGGCCTTGGTCATCGCGCCGACCTGCGGCAGACGGTTGTCGCGCAGCGCATGAAAGAGATCGGGATCGTGCTCGCGACTCCACTCCTGGCGCTCCGACAGGGTCTCGTACTCCGCGAGCCCCTCGGTGAACCAACGCGGCACGTGGGCCTTCGAGAGCTGGATGTGAAACACGTGCGCCAGCTCGTGCCACAGCGTCATGCCCAGGTTGAAATGCTCTTCTTTGGGGCTCATCGACGCCAGCGTTTTGCCGAAACAAACCCCCTGGATCGCCGTGGTAGGCAGGCCGCTGGTGCGGATCGCGAAGTTTTGTCGCTCCGCGTACAGCTCGACGCCGACCGGCGTGGTGGGCGTGAAGCCGTACGCCTTGACGAACTTGCGCCAGGCCGTGTCCATCATGCCCGGGACGTAGCGTTCGAGAATGTCCTTCTCTTCCTTGTGGTAGCGGAAGGTGAACTGTTTGTGCTTCACCGTGACGTAGTTCTGCGGGATGTCCTTCTCGTAGAGGTTCAGCGTGTTGTACACACGCACGTTGAACGGATCCTTGTCGAAGGCCGTCTTCAGCGACTTCAGCGCGTCGTCGTCCCGACCCGCGCGGATCAGGTTCAGCCCGAGCTGCGCATGCGCCTTGGCGTCCTGTCGGTCGATCTTCACCGCCTCTTCCATCATCTTCACGATCTCGTCGTATCGATGCTCCCAGTCGGCGAAATCCCCGATGATCTGGAACATGCGGGTGTAGCGCGGGTTCAGCGTGAGCACGGTCTTCTTGGCCTGTTCGAAGCCCGGGCTGTCATCGGCCAAGAAGCGTTCTGCCGCGCGCATGCTGAGCAGGTCCAGATCACGAGGATTGTTCTTCAGCCCTGCCGCGACCTGTTTCTCGGCCTCCGCCAGCTCCATGTCGCGCAGCGCGATGCCCGCCAGCACCACGTAGGGGCCGGTCAGCTTCGGGTTCACCGCGAGTGCCTTCTTCGCCAGACGTTCGGCCTCGTCGAAATCGAAGGCTTGGTCGAGTTTCACGAACGCCATCGTGGCGTTCGCTTCCGGGTGATCCGGGGCCTTGGCCAAGATCTCCTTGATCACCTCTTCAGCGTGACCGGGATCGTACTTTTCGAGGAACAGCTCACCCCGCCAGAGCAAGGTCTGAACGTCGCCCTTCAGCACACGCTCGGACTCGTTGAAGGCGTCGTTGGCGTCCCGCGGAGAGCGCAGCAGGTGGGCGGCACGCCCGACCAGCGACAGACCTGGACCGTCGCTCTTCGGGATCTTGTCGTCGTTGTAGTCGTTGATGATCGTCATCAGCACGGCTTCGGCGTCCTGCTCCGCGCCGCGTTCGAGCAGCACCTCTCCGAGCAACAGTCGCGCGCGCCGCGCGTCAGGATCTTTCTCCACCTTGCGCAGCGCGGCCTCGGCCTCGGCGATCTTGCCCTGGCGGCGCAACGCCTCGCCTTCGACCCAGGCCGCTTCGGCCTTCAGGGTCTTGCCTTTGCCAGCGCGACCTGCGGCCGCCACAGCGTCGGCATATCGCCCCGTCGAAAGCAGCGTCTCCGCCAGGCCAAGCTCGGCCTCCGCGCGTTTGCCACCGCCGAGCGCGGCGCGAAAATGCGCCTCGGCGTCAGCGTACTTGCTGGCTTCGAGCGCCTCGCGGCCCGCCTTCAATCGATCCGCGACCGGCGCCGGCTTTTTCCCGGCGGTCTTTGCTGGCGCGGCCTTGGCAGGTTGGGCCACGGCGGGGGCGCAGGCGAACAGCTGCGCGCTGAACAACGACGACAGGACCAAAATCGAAGGACGAGCTCGCATGTTGGGGCACTCCGCTTGAGACGTCTCTACCGTACTCGCAATTGGGTGGGGGGCGATCTCCGGCGGCCAACCCCCGCGCTAGCGCGCCTGTCGCAGGCTTACTTCTGCGCCACGGCCGACGCCGAAAAAATCCGCCGCACGGCCGTTGCGCAGCGAAACCTCCAGCGTATCGAAGGAGCTGACGACGGCCACGGGTTCAGCTTCCGAGACTTCGGCGTAGGTCCCGAGCACGGGGACCTCGCGCACGCCGACGCGGACCACGGGGCGTGAGAAGCGGGCCAGGTCAGTCGCCTCCAGGTTGGTGATCAAGTTTCCGAAGTGATCGACGCTGACGACACGACCCGTCACTCCATCCGAGCCGGCTCGTGGCGAAGCGTCGGCGAGAGTCCGCGCAACTCGAGCAGGTCCGACGTCGGAGAACTTCAGCCTGCCCGCGGCAAGCTCGGCGGCAACCGGCGCAAACACGTCCCGACCGTGAAACGTCCGAGACGGCTCCGGCAGTCCGACCTGCCCCAGATCGATCTCGCGCACGCTGGCAGCGGGCAACCCGGAAATTGCGCCGAGCAGCCCATTGTCCGGCCCAACGAAGCCGTGCCCCAGCGCTTCGACGACGAGCGCGGCTCGCGAAGTCCCCACCCCCGGATCGACCACCGCAACGTGGATCGTACCGGCGGGGAAGCGACGAAAGCAGCGCTCGAGCCAGAACGCCGCTTCCTCCACCGCTTGCGGCGCAACACCGTGCGACAGGTCGACGACCCGCGCCGCCGGGAAGCGCGACAAGATCACTGCGTGCATGACACCGACGAACGGATCCTTGGTCCCGAAATCCGTGAGCAGCGTGATGATTCCTGCCGGGTTCATCGCTGCCGGAGCGTAGCACCGGCTACGCGTTCGCGGGTTTTGCGCGCCAGCGGGTGATGCGCCGTGGCCAGTGTGTTGGGCTCTCGCCCGTGCGGTTGCGCCACTCGGTGCGGACCATGGCGCGCGTCGCATCTCGGAGCCAGGTCGGCGGTTCTGCCGGGGTCCACGCCTCGAACTGCACCTCACCCGCGGCGCTCACTTCGACCGCTCCGATCCAGGTCTCGGCGCCGGAGGACAGCTCCGCACGATAACGGGCGACAGCGTTCGTCGTCGGTTCCAGCTCCAGATTCATGCGCCCGCCGGCCTGCACCACGCGGTCGAGCCTAGCGCGGATCGGCGACGTTGTGAGCGACTCGAATTGCGCGACCGTTCCCGCACAAGCGCACCCCGCAGCCGCACGCCCGGACGAGCCTGGAGAGAGTCGAGCGTCGCGCCCCACGATTGGGGCTAAGCTGGCGACGTGCACTTCGTGGTCTTCGCTCAGCGAGACGAGCCTCGCGTCGACCTGGCTGGGATCGTGAAGAACGCACGCCAGCATTTCGGCGCCAGCATCGAGGTGCTCTCCGAGCGCGGTTTCCAGCCCGGGGAACCTGCAGTGGAGACCGAGGTCAAACTCGAGCTCAGCCGCCCGGACCGGGGGATCCTCGGAAGATTCACGCTGCTCGCGCGGCTCAGAACCGACACCGACCTCGCCCGCGCACGGCGGGCAGAGATCGCGGGCCGCGCCGCAGGCATGGCCGAGCTCTGCACACGCTGCACCACGGTCTGGGTGATCCATCCCGAGCCGGAGTCATCCGAGCTCGCGCTTCACACGCTGTGTGCGATCTTGGCGAGCACCGCCCTCGGCCCCGTCCTGCCGCCGGACGACTCCACGCTCTACGGCGTGCGCGGCGCAATGCAGCGCGTCGACGCGCTACACGGTTCGGGTCTCTCACGCTGACGCTGAAGGCTTCAGAACGCATACGACACCGCCGCCCCGCCGCTCGGTCCGCCGCTGGTGGCGAGCCTGGCTTGGTAACCTCCGCGGAGCGCCAGCGAGAACCCACCACCGGCGTCCAGCGCGACCTCCCCGAGCAAGCGCACACCGTAGGTGTCCGCGCTGGGCATGTTGGTGATCTCGATCATCGGAGCCACCGTCACGCGCTCGGTCGCGACCACGTCCATGCGACTGTAAAAGCGGTTGCCAAAGGTGCCGATGGACTCGAAGCCGAGCGTGAGCTTGGTCCCGTAGGGATCCCCGAGCAGCAGCGCACCGCCGCCGCCGCCGGCGAAACCCACCTCCGTCATGCTGCCCAAGAGCTCCGTCTGCAGGTGCACCTGGTCGTGAAGCCGAAAACGAACCATCGGAGCGGCGTAGTTGAGACCCACGTCGTAGCGCTCGGACTCGCTCTGATCGGGTAACAGCTCGCGGCTCGGCACCGGCGACTTTCCCCGGACCAACCCGATGCGAATGGCGAACTCCGTCACCACACGCAGGGGCCGATAGGTGTAGCTGCCCTCCGCGCGATAGTAGTAGTCGTTGACACTCTCGGTGCCGGGCGCGTTGAGCTTCTGCGCCTGACTCGTGCCGAACGATACGACCTCGCCGGTCGCGGCGAACACCGAGCGCCGTCCGCCCAGCCGCTGACTGAGCGCACGCTCCCGAATGTCCATCAGGTCCTCTGGAACCTGAACCTCGTGAAGCTCGCTGCGCGACGCGAAGGCCGCCGAGCGTTTTCCCGAGAGCAGCTCGAGCTCGATGGCATAGGCCAGACTCGGCCAGACCACGTCCTCGGCCGGCACCTCGGCCACGTAGGGACCTGAGGATGCTCGCAGGAGCTCCACTTCCCGTAGTCCTTCTCGGCCGGCGGTGCGAAACACCAACAGCGCGCGTTTCACCAGCTCGGGATGCTCGATGTCAGCTCGCACGCTGAACGACTCGTGCGCGCGTGCCGTGGCGAGCGGAGCGTGGTGCACCTTGGGTGTGCTAGGCGGCGTCACCGGGGCGGGAACCGGCTCGGGAGCGGTGCCGGCTTCTCGCGGTGGATCGCTCGATTTCGAGGGATCCGCGGGGATTTCTGGCTCGGCCTTGGCCGAGAGCCCGAACGTCGTGGCAGCCAGCGCCGCGGCGAGCAGTGTGGACCATCGCTTCACCATGAGTACGTCACCGCCCCGCCGAACCCAGGTCCGGCGTGTTTGATCGTTCGACCTTGATAGGAACCACGCACAGCGACGACGAGCTCCGGCGTCACCCGATAACCAACCTGCACGATGGCGCGCCCGCCAATTTGCCCTTGTGACAGCGAGGTGTCGTCGGGGGTCGCGTTGGTGTCGAAGGGCCGCACGTCTTCCTTGGTGGCCGCGGAGCCTGCCGGCTGGTTGGTCACCTCGGTGCGGAACAACATCGGAACCTGCTCGAACACGTTCAGCTCGAGCTGGGTGATCCCCCGCACGCCGATCCCACCCAGGGCTTCACCGCCGAGCTGAAGGTTCGTCTTCTTGTCGTTGCCAATGCGGACCAGCGTCTGCGCCCCGCCGGCGACGCCATCGTCACGAAGCCCGATGACCCCACGCACGATCAGCGCCGTGAACGACGAGAATGCGATCTCGGTCTCGAGATACCCGTAGGTGAGGCCCACGCGGCGCGCGCTCTTTTTCTGTTCGTCGAGCTCCTCGATTGAGCCGCCCACCCCGCGAAATACACCGAATCCCGTGCGCAACGCCCGCAGCCCTTCGTCCGCGAGCCGCACGCCGACGTAACCTTCCGTCTGCCAGACACGGTCGTTCCCGCGCAGGCGGTTGTAGTCGGCGTAGTCGCTCCAGAGGCTGGCCGTGGCGTCCTTGCGCAGCGGCGGCGTGGCGCTCGGGATCGGCTCCACTTCGAGCGCGTTCGGCGAATCCGCCGAAGCCACCAGCGGCGCGGCCTTCCCGTCCGCGGTGATCGCCTCGATGAAGTACTGCACCGAAGGTGCACGCATGCGCTCCTTGGGGATGGTCACACTGAAGTAACCCGGCCCCGCCGCGCGCATGGGCGTCGAGCGGTAGGCAACCTCGCCAGCTCGGCGCGCGTGCAGCACCGCGCCCTTTGCCGCTCCCTCCACCTCCACACCCAACGTGAGGGGCATGCCCTCGAGGGCCTGCTTCGGGGCGCTGAAACCCGCCGCCGTCGGCGCGCGCGACGAAGACCGAACCGCGTCGTGGGCCAAGAGCCGACGCAGCTGGGCTGCTTCTTCCCACAAGACGACGGCGTAACGCCCCTCGGGATTCTCCCGCACGTAGTCCTCGTAGCTGATGATGCGGCGGGTGAGATCGGCGCCCTTGAGGCCGTCGAACAGCGCGGCGACCTGCTGCGCTTCCGGATCTGCGGGCGCGCGTTGCTCGTCTTCGGCCGCGCCGGATGCGTCCGCTGGTCTTGCCGTTGCGAGGGGTTTCGCCGGCCGAGCCTCGGGCAGCGGAAGTTTCTTCACGGAAGGACCGCTCGGGCCGGGCACGTCGTCCAGCTGCACTTTGCGCAGAATGACGATGTCGCCGGGCTCCGCGGCCCGTGCGAGCTTGCCGTCCGCCCGCGCCAGCGACAGTCGGTCACGGACCTGCGTCAGCTTGAGTGAGCCGATGCGGAAGCGATCCGTCACGGTCTTGCCGGTGACGGGATGCTTCAGCTTCAGCGGGCGCCACAGCTCGACGACATCACCACTCGACGCGCCGCGTTTGCCGGCCAGGTCGATGACGATGTCGTCGCTCTCGAGCGCCACGACGACCCCTTCGGTCTGCGTGGCACTCGAACCCCGAGGCGCCTGAGCGTTTGCCCACGCCGGAGCCCCGAAGGCCGCGAGCGCGATCAGCGCGACGGCCACCCGGCGACGGCGGTTCTGTGATTGGAGCCGATACACGAACGGTCACGAGAGCAACCGGCGTGCCGGGCAATTTCCCGGCGTTTCGTCCGCGAAAAACCCAGACTGTGGTGGTTAAACCACTTGGACTGTCTCCGCCGGCGCACAGGTGAGAAGCGGGCGACACGGGACCGGGTACGCAGTGCGTAGCCGAACGCGTGTGTATCGCTTTCAGTCCCTCAGGCTGCGCGCTCGGCTCGCTGCTCGGCCTCGGCCTCCTGCAACGCCTGGAAGGGATCTTGCCAGTCTTCGTACTGCAAGATCCCCAGCTCGTGGAAGCGCTCACGCTGCCGGTCGGAGAGCAGGCCGGCCTTCTTCACGGCGGGCACGATCTTGGAGAAGAGCATCTTCCGGAACTCCTGCTGACCCTGGTTGTTCAGCGTGATCTCCATGCACTCCTTCACCGGCAGGCCGGTCTTTTCCCAGACCTCCTGGAACAGGAAGCGGTCGCGCATCAGCACCGCAGCCTCGTACACGAAGTCCTCCCGCTCGCGCACCTCGGACTCCTTCTGGTCCCTGTAGAAGTCGCGCAGCGAGAGCACGCCATACGCCACGTGCCGTGCCTCGTCCTGGATCACATAGGTCGTCAAAGCCTTGAGCAAGGGCTCCTCGATGTACGCACGGGTCACACCGAAGGCCGCCAAAGCCAGGCCTTCGACCATGATCTGCATGCCCAGGAGCTTCATGTCCCAGCGCGAATCCTTGAGGATGCGGTCGAGCAGCGCCCGCAGGTGCGGGCTGATGGGGTACGAGTTGCCGATCTTCTCGTGCAAGTAGCGATCGAACACCTCGACGTGCCGCGCCTCGTCGACGACCTGCGTCCCGGCGTAGAGCTTCGATTCGATGTCGGGAACCGAGTTCACCAGCTGCGCGGCCACCAGGAGCGCGCCCTGCTCACCGTGGAGAAACTGCGACTGGCTCCACGCCGGCATCTCACGCCTCAGCTCGAGGTGCTTCTTCTCGTCGAGCTTGGCGTAGATGTCCGAGCCGTAGAGCGGGTGCATGAACTCCGGGATCTGGGCCTTCTCGATGTCGACGTCGATGGACCAGTCCAGGCGCTCTTCGGCGTCCCACTGGGATTGTTTGGCCTTGCGGTAGAGGTCCCGCAAATCTTCGCGGGTCTTCTCGTAGCCCCAGTTGAAGTTCACATCGAGCTGGGTCTCGATGCATTCGACGTTCAGCATGCGTTTCTGCGGTGCGTCCATGGGGCCTCCGGAAAGTGAAACCAGTTTCATCTTTGCAATGACCATCGTCAAGTAGAAATCTGAAGTCGGTTTCACTTTTTGTGGGGTGGGGTTAGACTGGCCGGGTGTCGGTCGCTCGTTCTACGAGAAAATCGGTGGTTTCCGGGGCGGAGAGCTCCGAGCGCGGTTCCATCCCGCCGACCCGGGACACCCGGGACTTCCCCCAGCAGCGCGCCCGGGACACCCGCCAGCGCCTGCTGGAGGCGGCCGAGCTGGCGTTCACCCAGCGCGGGTACGACGAGACCCAGACCCCGGACATCGCAGAGCGGGCGGGTGTGGCCGTCGGCACCTTCTATCGCTACTTCAGTGACAAACGCCAAGCGTTCGTCGAGCTCGTCGAGCAACACCTCGAGCGTTCTTATCAGAGCGTGATGAACCGCCTGACACCGGACTCGTTCGCGTCGACCCGGACCACCCGCGAACGCCGAGCTGCCGTGGACCAGGTGATCGACATCTTGTTCGAGAGCACCTCGGTGAATCCGCGATTGTCACGCGAGTTCATGGCCGTGGCCATGCGCGACGCGGAGATCGCGAAGCTGCGCGACGACTACGAGGAGCGGGGCCGGGTCGTGCTCGCGGCCCTGATCCGCCAGAGTGTGTCCGAGGCGCGCATTCCCGACGCAGCGGCCGCGGCACACGTGATCTCGGTGGCCGCGCAGGATGTGGCCTTCGTCACGGTCGGCCTGCGCGGGCCGCCGCCGTCGCCACGCCAGGCCCGCGCAATGCGCGCTGCGCTCGCCGACATGCTGTACCGGTACGCCTTCGGCGAGGACTGAGCGGCGCACCTCGGCGGGCGCACGAGCGCGGGCCAGGAGAGGCTCAGCCGATGGCGATCCGCAGGCGTTTTCGGCCCCATTGATCGCGCAGGCCGTCGGCAGCGAACTGCCCCGGGATCTTCTCGCCGCAGGCCGCACACTGATTTCCGCTCAAGCGGTAGGCACCGATCTGGTACCAGTCGCGCTCGATCAGCACGGCGCTGCAACTCGGGCAGACGGTGGAGCCGCCGGTCACGTCGTGAATGTTGCCCGAGTAGACAAACCGAAGGCCGTGCGCGAGGGCCTGGGCTCGGGCGCGTTTGCAGGTCTCCGGGGGTGTGGCCGAGAGGTCGAGCAGCTTGAAGTCTGGGTGGAACGCGCTGAAGTGAAGCGGTACGTCGGGGCCAAGCTCACGCAGGAACCAATCACACAGGCGGTCGACCTCTTCCACGGAGTCGTTGTGACCCGGGATCAGCAGCGTGGTGACCTCGAGCCAGACATCCGTCTCGTGCTTGAGGAAGCGCAGCGTGTCCAGCACGGGTTCGAGCTCGGCGGCGCACAGCTTTCGATAGAACTCCGGTGTGAACGCCTTGAGGTCGACGTTGGCCGCATCGATGACGGAGAAGAAGTCCTGCCTGGCCTCCGGTGTGATGTAGCCGGCCGTGACGGCCACCGTCTTCACGTCCCGTTCTCGGCAGGCTTTTGCCGCATCAATGGCGTATTCGGCGAAGATCACCGGGTCGTTGTAGGTGAAGGCAACACTCTTGCAGCCAGCTTCCACGGCAGCAGCGGCGACCTGCTCCGGTGTCGCGCGGTCCGACAGTCGCTCGATTTCCTTCGCCTTCGAGATGTCCCAGTTCTGGCAGAACTTGCAGCCGAGGTTGCAGCCCGCCGTTCCGAAGCTCAGGACGGACGACCCCGGATAGAAGTGATTGAGTGGCTTTTTCTCGATTGGATCGACACAGAAGCCCGTCGCCCGACCGTAGCTGGTGAGGTAGATGGCGTCGCCCACACGCTCCCGAATGAAACAGAACGCTCGCTGCCCGTCGTTGAGCTTGCAGTAACGCGGGCACAGGTCGCACTGGATGCGTCCGTCCGGCAGCGGGTGCTGCCAGCGGCCGAGGGCGTACGCGGAGTCCAGTTCGGGCATCGAGCTTCGCGAAGATAAGTCCCGAAGCGCGCTTGGCCAGCGCTCAGGTCTCTTCCGCCGCGGCGCGGAAGATGTTGCGAGCCATCAGGCTGACTTCCGCCGAAGACCGCGCGAAATAGACGCTCGCGCGGACCCGGCGCACCTCCGGATCGGTGGGCGCCGCAGCGAAGGCGAGCTCGATCAGGTGCGACGCCAGCGAAAGCTCGCCTTCCGCGGCGAGGGCCTCGGCCCGGGCCGAAAGCGCACCGACACCGCCGGCCAGCGCCGCAACCTCCGACCCGACCTTGGCATCCGGTGCCGGCTTGAGTCGCGCGGGATTGCCGTCCCACCAGCCCCCGTAGAGGCGCCACAGGTTGCGCACGATGAACTCCGGTTCGTCGTAGACTGGTCTCAGATAGGGACGAGCCAGCAGACGCGCTGGCGCCTTCACTTCCGCGAGAATCGTGTCCAGCCGCAGGCCGGCGTTCATGCGGGAGAGGGTCTCTTCGACGAGGAACTCGAGCAGCTCTGCGCTCTCGGTGAGCGCCTGTTCGACCCGATCGTTGCCCTCGATGGGGGGACCGTGGCCCGGCAAGAGCAGGTCTGCTCCGAGCGCAGCCATCTGGCGCAGCGCAGCCGCCCATTCGCGGGGAAAACGCTGCACTTTCTGGGGATTTCCGCAGTTCGGGGAGGCCCAGATGAAGAGATCTCCGGTGCACAAGACGCGGCGCTCGGGCAGCCAGGCGTAGGTGTGGTCGTCGGTCTCGCCGCGGGCGTGCGTGAGCTCGATGGTCTCGGCGCCGTGCTTGATGACCAGGCGCTCGCGATAGGTCTGGTCGGGGTACCGATATTCGGTGGGCCACGCCGCCATGCCGAACTGCCGACCGTTGATCACGCGGTTGTAGCCGGCGGTGAGCTGGTAGCGATCGAAGCGATCTTTCACGGCTTCGTGCGCGAACACCTCGACGGCGCCCTGTCGTTCGGCCTCGAAGGGCGGCAGCCCGAACGCGTGGTCGACGTGGCCATGCGTGTAGATCGCGCGCCGCAGCGGGGCCTTCGACCACTCGCGAACGTGGGCATGGTTCTGACCGGCCATGAAGAACCCGCCGGTATCGACGAGTGCCAGCTCCCCCTGGCTCTCGAGGGCAATCACGTTGCCGAAGCTGGACAGAAAAGCCAGACCCGGCTGCATCTCTTCGAGGCCGAGCAGCAGGGATATCGGCTGCAGCTCGGAGGTCTTGGCGTCCCCCACCCAGAGTGCATCGGCAATCTCACGCACGTTCGCCATGGCGGCCTGCCCCCTTCACTTTCGCATCAATCGAGCCAGATCCACCCCGGCAGCCTCGATCGCCTGTCGTTGCACGTTGCACAGCTCGTTCACTCCTTCGAGCCCGAGATCGATCATCGCGTCCATGTCCGAGCGCGGAACCGGTTCACCCTCCGCGGTGCCCTGAATTTCCACCATGCCGCCGCTCGCAGTCGCCACCACGTTCAGGTCGACGCGGGCGGTGCTGTCTTCTGCATAACAAAGGTCGAGGGCGTACTCGCCATCGACGTGGCCGACGCTCACTGCGGCGACCTGATCGCGGATCACGGTGCGGTCGAGGCGGAGTTTGTCGACGGCCAGCGCGAGCGCGATGAAACCACCGGTGATGGCGGCCGTGCGGGTGCCGCCATCGGCCTCGAGCACGTCGGCGTCGATGACGATGCTGCGCTCACCCAGGCGGTCGAGATCGACGGCCGCGCGCAGCGAGCGCCCGATCAGTCGCTGGATCTCCCGAGAGCGACCCGACAGGGGTTTGTCGCGGCCGTCGCGGTTCTCGCGTCGTTTTGGGTTGGCCCGCGGGTGCATCTGATACTCGGCGGTGATCCAGCCCTTGCCACGCCCGCGAAGAAAATCCGGAACCCCGTCGTCGATCGACGCGGTGACCAAGATCTGTGTGCCCCCGGCGCGGTAGAGCACCGACCCCTCTGCAAATCGGTGAAACCCGGGCTTCACCTCGACGGGTCGGATCGATCGGCGGGGCAGGCCTTTGCGCTTGTCAGTCATCACGCCGCCCCTAACACGGCGGGCGCCGGCGCCGAAAGCGCCTTGCCGAATGCCGGGCGCCGCACAATCCTGGCGCGACTCGTGGCTTCCACTTCCATGCCCACGCTGAAGGTCTCGGAGATCTTCGAGAGCATTCAGGGCGAAGGCGCGAGCGCCGGGGAGCCTGCGGTGTTCTTGCGTTTGGCCACCTGCAACCTGCACTGCAGCTACTGCGACACCAAGTACACGTGGGACTTCAACGCTCATCGGTACGAGGACGAGGTGAAGACACGTCGGCTCGATGACGTTGCTGCAGAGCTTGACCTGGCTCGCGCGCGGCGCCTGGTGGTGACGGGGGGAGAGCCACTGCTTCAGTCCTCGGCGCTCGGGAAACTGCTGGAAGAGATCGCGGATGCTTTCGTCGTGGAGGTCGAGACCAACGGCACGCTCGCGCCGACAGCGGAGCTCATCGCGCGGGTCGCGCAGTGGAACGTGTCGCCAAAACTGTCCGGCAGCGGCAATCGTGAGGGTCTGCGCCTGCGACCGGCGGTCCTGGCAGAATTCCGGAAAACACAGCGCGCTTGGCTGAAGCTGGTGGTGGCCGACGAGCGCGACGTCGCCGAAGCGGCGGAGCTGGTCGCGCGCCTCAGCTGGCCGAGTGAGCGGGTCCTGCTCATGCCCGAGGCCCAGACCCGCGACGAGCTTCACGCTCGATCACCGCTGGTCTCGGCCGCGAGTCTCGCACGCGGATTCGGATTTTCACCGCGCCTTCATATCGAACGCTTCGGCGGGCGGCGCGGCACCTGACTCAGCGCGGCCCGAGGGGTGTGACCGTCAGCGCGGGGCCGCTGCGACCGGCGCGAACCCAGCCGATTGGCGTGAGCACGGCGCCGCCGGCGAAACCGAGGAGTCCCAGCAGAAAAAGGCTCTGTTTTGCGCCGTCCCGGTCTTCGCTGCCATGACCCAGCGGAATGCCTCCAGCGAGCATGCCGGCGATTCCGGCCACCAAGAGCCCAATGCCCACACTGCCCATCACCACGCCACCACTCTGCTGCGCGTGTGTGCGCGGCTCGATGCCGATCTCGCTGGGCTCACTGACTTCGAAGCGACGCCGGCCGCGCACGAAGCGCGCCGAGTCCTCGATTTGAAGGAAGTACTTCCCGGTGACCAGCGGCACGACACATTCGGCATCACAGCGCGCGATGGGCCGACCGTCTTTGTCGCGCGTGAGTGAGAACGAGAGCGCGGGATCTTCTGCGCGAAACACGACCGGGAAGGCCGCGAAAGGCACCCAGCCAGGCGGCGGTATCGGGACGGGCGCGGGCGAAGGCGCGGGCAAAGGAGGAGGCCGCGGCGGCGGAGTTGGCGAAGCCGCGGGAGTTGGCGAAGCCGCGGGCGCTTGCGATGACACCGGCTGCGGAGTGTACGCGGGTGGGGGCGTTTCCGCGCGCGCGGCCTGGGCCGCAAGCATCACCGACATGGCCATCAACCGCACGCGCACGCCCTGCACAACTCGTCGAGCCTAACTGCGACGTAGGAGAGAGCAACTCGCGGTCGTTCGACGCGCGGCGTGAGCTTGAACAACGAGGGCGGTCATGCTGGCGGTGAGTGTGGCCGCGGTTCAACCGATGCCGGCATCGCCGACGCCACCGGTGCCTCCAGCGCCTCCACCACCCGTCGCGCCGCCTCCGCTGTCCGTGCCACCGCCACCCGTGGGTGCGCCTCCACCACCCGTCGCGCCGCCTCCGCCGTCCGTGCCACCGCCGCCCGTGGGCGCGCCACCGCCGCCCGTGGGTGCGCCACCGCCGCCCGTCGTGCCGCCTCCACCCGTGGGCCCGCCGCCTCCGCCAGTCGTGCCGCCGGTGCCACCTTTGCCACCCGTGGCTGTACCTCCGCCTCCTGTGGGTGCGCCGCCTCCGCCAGTCGTGCCGCCACCACCTCCACCCGTCGTGCCGCCCGTGCCTCCGGTTCCCGCTGGACAGCCGTCGGTGTCATGGATTGTCGCGCCGAGCGGCCGTGCGTAGACCGACAAGAGGTAGTTCTCGGAGGTCATGGTGCCGAACGTTGCCGCAGGGCCGTCCGCAAACGTGTCGTCCGCGAAGCGTGCGGCGCCGGGCGCGCCCTCGAACGTGTATTTCAAGACCGACGCTTTGAGCCCACTGTGGATCCCCACCCAGTACTCGCCCGGGACGAGAGCCAGCGGCGTATCGAAGATCATCGTCACCCAGCCCGCTGGGAGCGTTCCGGGCAGCGAAGCCTCGGTGGTCGCTCCGATCAACTTGTCGGGCTGCCCGTTGGCGTCGGTGGAGTACACGATGCCGCGCAGCAGCTGAGTGTCGGCCGAGCCGTTGGCTTGGACATAAACGACGACCGCGTCGTAGGTCTGCTTGGTGAAGAGAGAGAAGTGGCTGACGCGCTTGCGATTCGCGCCCATACCACTGGCAACCTGGGAACCAACACACGCGCGCCCCAGCGCCGGCGTCGTGGGCGCTCCGCCTGTGCCGCCCGTTCCGCCAACGCTGACGTCGGAGCTCACGTCAGCCGGCGAGTCCGTGCCCGCCTCCAGCTTTCCGCCGCTGCCGCCGGTCGCGGGGTCGGGTGCGGGTGTGCACAGCTCGGTCTCCGGGTCGCACACCCAACCGTCGGCGCATGGGCAGCGTTTTCCTCCGAGGTCGATCTCCTCGACCGTGCAGCTGGCCCACTGGCTCGCGAGCAGCGCGGTGCCGATGGCGCACAGTCGCCAGTTGAGCTGCACGCGCGTGGGCATTCAGGCCAATCCTAGCCGAAGCGCTGTCAGCGCAACACCTCAGGGTGCGGGCGCCACGGAAACCCGAAGAACGTGGTGCTCCGCGCTGCCTTTTCCACAATCGACCGCGAGCTCTCCCGGCATCGGCGAGACGAAGTCGACGGGAACGCCGTCGCACTCCACAGCCAGTGCTTCGCCGAGCAACGGGGCAATGCCAATGCGATGCGGCTCGTGCACGCGCGGATTCCCGTCCAGCTCGAGCTCGAACACACCCGTGGCCCGATCGAACTCGACGCGCGTCGGCCAGCCCGCGATGGCCATCGGCCGAACCCGCGCGAGCGCCCGCTTCACGCTGTCCCGTGGCTCGAATGCGTCGGTCGCCGTGTGGTAGTCGAAACAGCCCCAACTTCCCTGGGACTGCTCCTTCCACAACCAAAAAAACGAAGACGCAAAGTACTGCTCTTGCAGCTCACTCTGCCAGGTGAAGTATTCGCTGGCCTTGAGCGCCGCAGGGCCAAATCCCCACTCCGTGATGATCAGCGGAGCCTGCCACGCCTCAGCCTCGGCCCGCGCGTTGACGTGAGAATTTCGCAGGGTCTCCTTGGTCATCGCCTGCTTCTGGGCGTCGCTGCTGACGAAGGCCAGGGTGTAGACGTGCGGCGCGTAACCCGTCATCGGCCCGAGCGGCGCTTCCGGCACCGGCGCGGTATCGAGCACGTTGCGGATCACCGGCGGCTCGAACACGTAGAGTTTGTTCGGCGCTGCAGCTCGGAGCGCCGGGTACGCGGCGGCATTCAGTCGCGCCACACCCTGCATCGTGGCCTGGGGCTCGTTGAAGATCTCCAGGCCGATGACCGCGGGGTGAGCCGCAAATCGCTCGATGACATGAGTCGCCATCTGGGTGAAACGCCCGCGCAAGAGCGTCCCGTCTTCGCCGTCGCCGAAGAACGTCTCGAATGCGTCGAGCACCTGTTTGCTGGTGCGCCGCTGCTCGAGATCGGTCAGTGGTCCCTCCAGCAGCTTCGTGGGCGGTGGGACGATGGCCCAGAGCGGCGCACCGTCCTCGCCGATCTCCTTACTGTAGGCGTCCTGGTGCAGATCGAGCAGCACCCGGAGTCCGGCAGCGTGCGCGAGGTCCACCACCTCTTCGACACGATCGAGGTAGGCCTGGTCGAAGCCCCCCTCCTTGGTCGGTTCGACCGCGCTCCAGTCGATGGGCAGGCGCAGCGCGTCGAAGCCAAAATCTCGGAGTGCCGTAGCATCACCAGCCGCGAACTCCGGGATCTCTTCGAGCGGAATTCTCCCGTCATCGAAGCTCACGTCGAACACACCGCGTACCCGCGCGTTCACCCCACGCAAGAAGACGACGCGCCCAGCGCTGTCGATGAGCTGCCCACACTGCACGCCGAGCGGATCACCCTTCACGCCGGGTTCGCTACAAGGTGCGTTGGATCCCAGCCCGACCTCGGCCTCCTGCGAGCCGCACGCGCAGGCGCCCAGTGCCAAACCAAAAAGCAGACCCGCACGCACCCTGCGAGCGTATCAGATCCAACTGCTCATCGCGGCTGACGCTTCGAGCTGCGCGCCGACGTTCGCCTGGCAGCACGCCGCGGGCGTTCCACAAGAGCCTCGTCCTCGGCCGCTGGCACCGGCACGTCGCGATCTTCCCAGAACTTCGCGATCGCCGGCCAGAGCCCCTGGGCGGCCTTTTTGGAGACCACCGCGCCGACGTGGCCACCCGCAAGATGGATCCGATGTTTGTCATCGGAGCTGATGCGCTCTAGCAAAACGGCCGCGCTATCCGGCAAGACGATGTTGTCGTGCTCGAACGTCACGGCGAGAGTGGGGCACACGATCGCCTCGAGCCGCGCTGGTTTGCCCGACAGCGTGAAGCTCCCCGCGAGCAGTGCGTCGTTCCGGTAGAGCTCCTCGACGTAGCGCTCGTAACAAGCGCCGGGGAACGAAACATTGTCGTTGCCCCAGGTTTCCAGCGCCAGAAACCCGTTCATGAACTCGTCGTCCCAGAGCCGATCGGCGATGTGCACGGCCTTGGACAAGGTCATCGTGGGCCTCAACAGGTGAAACGCCGACTGCATGAGCTGCCACGGCACGTTGCCCGTCGCGGCCACGACGGCCTTCAAGTCGAAGCTCTTCGAGCGCGTCCACGCGCTGAGCAGGCCTGTGTCGACGAAGCCAATGGGCGCGGCCAGCGCACACAGCGACGCAAAGCGCTCCGGGTGAACGGTCGCGTGGATCGCGGCGAGGGTGCCCCCCAGGCAATAGCCGAGCACGTGTGCGTTCTCGCTACCCGAAAGCTGCGCAGACTTGCTGAGCGCCCGGCCGAGATAACGGTCGCACACGTCGTCGAAGGTCACGTACCGGTCCTCGTCGCCGGGTGTTCCCCAGTCGACGCAGTACACGTCGTGCCCCCGCGCCACCATGTACTCGATGAAACTCTTGCCAGGCAGCAGATCGAGCACGTAGTGCCGATTGATCAGCGACGGCACGCACAGGATTGGAGTCGTGTGGGCACGACCCTCGGGGCGCGGCCGATAGCGCAGCAGCCGCCATTTGTTCTCGGCATGGACCACGTCCGCAGGGGTCAAGCCCACGGCCGGCGGGCTGCGACCGCCAACCTTACCGAGCCCCGAGAACAAACCCATCACGCGTAGAGTGCCTCGAATTCGGCGGCGAATGCTGAATAGATCTGCTTTCGCCGGGGTTTGAGCGTGGAGGTGAGCAGTCCGCCGGCAACCGTCAGCGGTGTGTGCATGACCCGGAAGCGCTTCACTTGCTCGAAGCCCGCGAGGTGAGCGTTCACTCGCTCCACGCTGGCGCTGACCAGCTCCTCGAGCTTCTCGCTGCGCTCCTCGGGCTTGGCGCCCAGCTCCATCAGCCGTGCGTCGGTGGCCTCCGGGTCGAGCCAGATCCCGGCAACCAGGTACTTCTTTCCGTCGCCGTAGACGATGGCAAAGGACACGATCGGGTCGTCGGCGAAGCGCAGCTCGATGTTCGCCGGTGGCACGTTCTTGCCGCCCGCCGTCACGAGGATCTCCTTCTTGCGATCGATGATCTGCAAGAACCCGTCGTCGGTGAACCGCCCGACGTCCCCGGTCTTGAACCAACCATCCGGAGTGAACGCCTCGGCGCTGGCTGCGGGATCTTTGTGATAGCCCGAGAACACGTTGGGACCCCGGGCGAGGATCTCGCCGTCTTCAGCCAGACGCAGCTCGACCGTGGGGAGCGGTTTGCCCACGGAGTCGAAGCGAAACGCGTCCGGTCGATTCAACGTCAAGGTCGGCGCACATTCGGTCAGACCGTAACCCTCGATGATGAGCAGTCCGCAGGCGTAAAACAGCTCTTTTATCTCGCGTTTCAGCCCAGCCCCGCCTGACAGACAGAAACTCAGGCGGCCGCCGGTCAGGGCCGCGAGCCGTGCACGGCGGGCGTCCAGGTCCGGCTCTTCCATCACGAGCGTTGCGAGCTTCTCCCAGTAGGCGGGCACACTCATGAACACACTCGGCTTCACTGCTCTCAGCTGAGTGAGCACGTCCATCGGGTTGGTCAGATAGGTGGTGAAGCCCAGCGTATTGCCAAGGCAAGCCTCACCTAAACCGAAGATGTGGCTCATCGGCAACCACAGCAGATCGACCGCGTTGTCCTCGAGCAACGGCGCGTTGCACTCCAGCCAATCCAGGCCGTTCTTTGCCACGTTCTCGTGCGTGAGCGGCACCCCCTTGGGATTGCCGGTCGTGCCGCTAGTGTACAGCATCAACCCTGGTTGGCTCAGCGAGATGCCGTGCATGCGGTCGAGGAATCGCGTCGGGGCCTCGGCGTCGTGCGTCGCGCCGAGGGCGAGCGCCCGCGACCAGGTCGAGAACTTCGCTTCGATTTCGGAGTAGCCCGGCGCGGACTTGCCTGCAGCCCTCAACTCCGCGAGCAGCTTGCCGACATCGAGTGTTTCATCGAGCAGCACCACGCGCTCGAGCCGTTTCATCTCGCCAAACCGCTCCAAGATCCGCGACAAAAGCCCGGCCGTGTCCACGAACAGCACCTTGGCGTCGCTGTGGTCGACGATGTACGCCGCCTGCTCGCCAGTGCAGGCCGGATAGACCGGAACCATCACACCGCCGGCAGCTTGAATCGCCAACGCAGCCTCGATCCACTCGACACGATTCGGCGCGAAGATCGCGGCTCGGTCGCCCGGCTCGAGTCCAAAGGCCGCCAGACAACAGGCGATCTTGCGGATGCTGTCGGCGTACGCGCCCCAGGTCACGGCCTGCCAATCGCCGTTTGGCCCCGGCAACATGAACCGCGGACGTGAGCGTCGCTCCTCGAGGGAATCGAACACGGCGCGCGGCGCGATCTTCAGCTCACGGTAGGGAGTGATATCGAGCATGCTTCACTTCTCGGGCTGGGAGAGGCGTTCTTCGAGGTCGAGCAGCTTGCTCTCGAGTTGATTCAGCTTGTGCAGCGTGCGCTCCTGGTCGCGCTTGGTGGGAAGCCCGAGGCCACCCCACCAGTCCGCTGCGAACTTATCGCTCTTGACCTTGGCTTTCATCGCCGCCGTCAGCCACATGCCAGCCGGCTCGAGCACGAGCGGGCTCTTGAGCACCTGCTCCATGTAAGTGGCGGTGGCGTTTTCCCAGGCGTTGAAGGCCTTTTTGTACAGATCCCAGGGATTCATGTGTTTTCTCCTCGTTGCTCAAAACCCAATGCGGCGTAGCTCCGCGGCGATCATGAAGTCCGCGTCCGGTTCGTCGGGCTTGCTGGTGGCACGCGCGACCTCGGCGAAACACTCGAAGAAGAACGAGACCTGTCGGCGCGATGTGCTGGCACCGACCGCGGGCGCGACCGTGACCTTCGTACGCACGCGGTGGGCCTGGGTGAAGGCGAGCGCAGGTAAGACCACCTCGCCGACCGCGTCGACGGACACCTCGTACGTGTCCTTGCCCGCGTACGGCAGGCCGCGCAGGGTGCCGTTCTTCACCGTTCCGGCCGAGACGAACTCACCCCCGGGCTCGATGGGAAATCGCAAGATCTCAACCGGCGCGTCGTAAACGAGGAGCGTCTTTCCCTCCGGCGGCGCTTCGTCGCGCGAGGCAACACCCAGGAGCCAGAGCGCGGTGTCGTCGTGCCGGACGATGTTCTCGATCGTCCCCGCAGCGTCGAAGGGTGTCACGAACGCGTCCGGCGGAAACGCCGCCTGGTACCACTTGCCGGCGACGACTGCCGGCACAACCACCGCGCGCTGGTCGTCCGCAAAATCCGTGGCAAAATCCCAGCGAATGCGGCCATTTCCCAGGTCCGTTCCCGCGATGTCCACGGCTCTTTCGCCGCCCGCCGGCGACACCAGATACGAGATCTCAGCGCCGATCGCCGGTCGGGCTTCGCTGGCGTCGATGCGCCCATCCAGGTTCGGGACACACGCGAGCGCGGTCGGTTCAGCGCCCTGGTAGTCAGCGTACTTGGGAGCCTCGGTCTTGTTGTCGCCGCAACCCAACGCCAGCACGGCGAGCAGGCAGAAACTGATCTCGAGTCGAAGCATGGCTCTCCTCAGAAGGTGAACGCGGCGGCAATGCGCCAGAGTTGGGCCGCCTTGGCCTTCAGGTGCAGGTTCGGGTTGTCGAGCCCGGACTGAGGTAAAAGTGTGGCTTGTTCGAGCGCGACCACGAATCCGTCTCGGCTCTCGTAGCGCAAGGTCGGATCGAGCTCCACGCCCAGCGGCTTTTTCCCGCCCGGCGTGGACTCGGCGTTCACCGCCCACGACATCACCGCGAACAGCGACGCCTCGAGGTGGCCGCTCGCAAAGCGAAACAGCTCCCCACGCACGTGCGGCCGGACGTAGACGGCGTCGGTGACGGTGCCGATGATTTCCCGGAACAGCAGGCGATCTACGCGGTAATCCGGGTGAAAACGGAAGTTGTTCACGGTCTGGTCGTAGGCAGGACGAGCCTGGGGTCCGTCCAGATCTCCGGCGACGGGGGCCTTCTGATTCACGCCCGGGAAGGCGCCGAAACCCGGCGCCGAATCGCCGCTGGCGTATCCCGCGTCGAGCCCGAGGCCATAGCTGCCAAGCGCATCGCCGGCCTCACTCTCGATGGCGGCGCCGAGCTGCTTGCTGGTCGCAGGATCGCGGAACAACACGCCCGGGATCAGCGAAGGCTGCTCGACCTTCGCGGTGAGATAGGCGAGCTCGGCCTCGACTCGATAGCCCTTGCCACTCAGGCGGGTCCACACGTCACCCGCCGTGGCCGAATAACCCCGCGCCATCACCTGCCGTTGGTCGATCACTACGGGCTGCGCCACCGGCAGATAGGTGGCCGGCACGTCGTCGTTCTGCCAGCGGTGCGAGGCGTACGCGCCATACTCGAGCGTGGTCTTGTCGGCCTTGGCTCGCCGCACGCGGGCTGCATCCGAGCGCGAGTTGAGCACCGCGAACGTGAGCGTGTGCACCGCCGCGCTTGGCGCGATGCCGATCGAACGCTTGGCATCACGGGCAGGTACGAACGGGCCGGTCGCTGAAAAATCGTAAGAAATAGCCCAGAAATGCCCGAGAATCGGCGTAACGAACGCCACGCGGTCGGCTGCGTCGCCGCTGTCACAGTCGAGGCAATCCCCGGCGTTGGTGAGAATGCCGAGTCCCCAATGGCTACCCATGCGACCAATGGCCAGCGCACCCACCGGCGTCAGCGCCTCACCCCACACCCGCTTGACGGTGATCGTCCCGGCATCGGCGCGCTGGCTGCCGCTCGCTGCCGGAATCCCCTCCGGAGCACTGCCGAGTGCGACGTCGTCGAGGGCGTCGATGCGCGCCTTGACCGCCAGCATGCCGCCAGGAGCGAAGATCGACAGATCAGTGCGCAGCCGCATGTCAGCCCGAGTGAGGGTCTGAGCCGACGTCGAGCCCAGCGGCACCGGATAGAGCAGCTGGCCCGAGGGGGTCGCCCCGCGGTCGAGGTCGAGGTTGTAGAGGGCCTCGCCGCGAACCCGGTAGTACCCGTCGAGGCGGACATCCTCGACCGGCTTGGCGCCGAGATCGCGGCCGTAGTCCGCGTAGCCCGTCGCCCTTGCGTCCGACGCCAACAGCGCCAGCGCAAATCCCAAGGTCGTGGGCTTCACTCGCCCTCGGGTTGGGTGTCGCCAGGCGCCGACGGCGGGGCCACGGGCGGCGGCGCGGCCACGGGCTGCGCCGGCGGCGGGCTCGGTGTTTTCCGGGCCATTGCGGCTGGGTTTTTCAGGAATTCGGCCAGATCTCGCGTCGACTCCGGGCCCGCCTCGAGCATCGGGAAGTGACCGGTGCGCGGGTAAACGCTGAGCTTCGCCTGGGGCAGATCGCGCACCAGCCGCTCCCCGATCTCGATCGGCGTCACGCGATCTTCGCGGCCCCAGAGCAGGAGCACCGGCTGCTTGATTTCGCGATAGCGCCCTTCGACCTCGGCGAAACGCTGGCCGCGCGTCGCCGCGAGGGCCGCGGCCACCGTCCCGGGGCGATCGAGCGCGCGCTCGACATCCTCGATCAGACGCTGGCTCACGTTGCGCTCGTCGTAAAATGCCTGCGCGATCTTGTCTTCCGAACGCTCGGCGTAAAACGCCCCGAAGAGCGCCTCACCAACGCCATCGCTGCGGGCAAAGTGGAAAGTGCTGGGCAGCTGCTCTTCGTAGACCCAGGCGTCGTAGAGCGCGATGCGCTCGACCCGCTCGGGGTGCAGCAGTGCCATCTGCAGCGCGACGGACGCGCCCCAGGAGTGAGCCACCACGCTCGCGCTCTTCACTCCCCGCGCGTCGAGCAGGGCAAACACGAGCAGCGCCTGCGCGCGCGGTGAGTAGTCCCCGTTCGGTCGATCGGTCCAGCCGAACCCCTTCAAATCCAGGGAAATGACCCGGTGATCTCGCTCCAGGGCGGGGCGCACCGGCTCCCAGGTCTCGAGCGACGACGCAAATCCATGCAGCAGCACCACGACCGGGCCGCTCCCGCGATCGACGAATCGCACGCGCGCACCGGCCACTTTGGCGTAGGTCGCCTGAGGCTCACCCGGCATGGGGCCCGTATGGAACGCCGGCGCACAAGCGCACGCGCCCAGCAGCCCGAGGCAAATACCGAGGCGAAGCCCGCCCGAGCTCACGGCGCAAGCCTCCGCAGCTCTGCGGCCTCGCTGACCTCGGTCGTCGTGACGTTGTCCTTGGCCACCAGGTTTGCGACCGTGCCGAAGCACTCCGCGCCGTACAGGAAGCTGCGCACGACCGTGGTGACCAGGCCGACCTGCCGCGTGAGCACGACCCGCGTCCGGAGCACGGGAAATTCTCCGAACGGCGCCTTCAACGCGCCGTGCGCATCGACGCTGCTCTCGTACTTCTCGGTGTATGCAACGAGCACCCCGGAGGCGAGCCCGTTCACGTTTGCCAGCGTCGACCAGGTTTTTCCCTCTTTCAGCGGGAAATCCAGGACCACGACCGCGGGTGAATACGTGAGCTCGGTGCGGGTGAGACCGTCGGTGGGGGACACGACTCCGCGTAGCAGCAGGGACGACGCCGTGATCTCGAACACACCCTGAAGGTCGCTCGACTCGGACAGGCGCGCCGAGTAGCTGGCGCCGGGGAACTTCCCGGCGAACCACTTGCCATCGAGCTTCTGGGTCTCGACCAGCACCAGGTGGTCACCGCTCAGGCCGCCAGCAAAATCCCACACCCGACTGCCGTCTCCCTGAGAGACACCCGCACTGTCCACCGCCGTCGCACCCGAGACCAGGAACTTCGCGTTCAGACCAGCGGCGAGCGGGGTCTCACTCTTTTCGATGACGCCGTCGTGGTTGGGCGCACAGAACCCGCCGCCCGTGCCACCGCCGGCCCCGCCCGGGCTGCCCCCGGCGCCCGCCACTCCGCCCGCACCGCCAGCTGCGGCCCCCGCCACACCCCCGGCGCCCGCGGCCCCGGCCGCGCCGCCGCCCGAAGGCACACACTTGCCGTCGTTGCAGGCCCCAGAGCTGCACTCCGAGCCTTTGCTGCACTCGTCCGCATTGCCCGACGCGGCGTTGCAGCCAAGGGCCAGACCCAGGGTCAGGAACAGCAAGGGCAGCTTTTTGTTGCGTCGCACCATGGTTGGCCTGCGCATGCATAACCCCACCTTCTTTCTCGGTCAAGCGCCATGGTGCACTGCCGCAATTATGGGCTTCCCAGGGGCTCGCTGGGGAGCTAGTGTGCTGCATTGCGATATGAGCCTGGTGGTAAAAAAATACTCCAATCGGCGCCTCTACGACACGAACGAGAGCCGCTACATCACGCTCGAGGAGCTGACGGCACGCATTCGCGAGGGCGCGGACGTGCGGGTCGTCGACGCCAAGACCGGGCAAGACCTGACCCAGGCGACCCTCACCCAGGTGATCCTGGAGGGCCCGACGGCGCGCCTCTTGCCGGTGCCGCTCCTGACTCAGCTGATCCGCATGCAGGACGACGCCCTGGGTGAATTTCTGGGCAAGTACGTGACTGCAACGCTGGAAATGTACCTGACCGCAAAACAAGGCGCCCAGGCGGTCTCCCCCTATTTCCCGTTCGCCAACGTGCCGTTCAGCGCGACCAACGCCCTCGCTCGTTTGTTCTCCCAGCAGCCGAGCTGGGGTGGCGGCCAGCCGGAGGCGGCCGTGCCCCCGCCGCCTCCACCTCGCGCAACACGCGAGCCCAGACCCGCGCCGAACGGTGACGACATCGCCACACTCCGGCGCGAGCTCGACGAGCTCAAGCGCTCGCTGAAAAAGAAACCGCGCAAGCGCTGACGTGTTGCGCTGCAACAATTTCGACTTGACACGCCTGGTTCCGGTGCCTATTACCGTTGTGCGCTGCAACAATTACAGCGCAGAAAAGGCACGAGACAAACATGTTCATCCCCGGCTTCACTCAGCAGAACCCGTTCTTCGATCTCTGGACCCGCGCCGCCAAGGAGCAGCTCGAGCGCATGGAGCAGCTCGGTGAGCAGCTCGCAAAGACCCAGGGCCAAGGCGTCGAGCGCGCCCAGCAGGCCATCGACGAGAGCGCCAAGTTGATGAAAGAGTCGCTGGCTTATGGCCTGTCGCTCTCGAACGAGTGGCGCAAGCTCAACTCGGAGCTGAGCAAGAAGGCGACCGAGACTCTGCGCACCAGCGTGTGAACGGAGGAAGAGCCTCGATGACCCTCGCACCTACCCCCAAGGACACACTCTTTCGCGAAGGAAGCGCCGAGCTGCACCGGTTCCGCGCCGCCGCGGGCGCCCCCGAACCGGCGAATCGCCCGCCGGTGCTGCTGGTTCCGTCGTTGATCAACCGCTGGTACGTGCTCGATCTGCGCCCCGGCGCGTCGCTCGCCCGGGCCCTGGTCGATGCCGGCTTCGACGTGTTTTGCCTGGATTGGGGGGTGCCCGAGGACGAGGACCGTTACCTGGAATGGGACACGGTGGTGGCTCGCCTCGGGCGCATGGTGCGCAGGGTCAAGCGCGAGACCGGCGCGGCCCGCATTGGACTGCTCGGGTATTGCATCGGCGGGACCTTGACCGCGATCCACACAGCGCTCGAGCCCGATTCCATCGGCGCGCTGGTGAATCTGGCCGGTCCGATCGATTTTTCCGAGGGCGGCATGCTGGCCCACATGGTCGATCCCCGCTGGTTCGATCCCGAGGCGATCGCGGCCGCGGGGAACATCCGGGCCGAGCAGATGCAGAGCGGTTTCGTCGCGCTCCGACCCACGGCGCAGATCGGCAAATGGCTGAGCTTTCTCGACCGCCTCGGCGACGCCGAGCGGCTCGAGGCGTTCAACGCCCTCGAAGAGTGGTCGAGCGCGAACATCCCGTTCCCCGGCGCGGCCTACGCCAAATACATCCGCGACCTCTACCAGAAGAACGCGCTGGCCCGAGGTGAGCATTACGTCGGCGGCCGGCGTGTGGCCCTCGAAGCCATTCGGTGTCCGGTGCTGACCGTCGTGACCGACCGCGATGTGATCTGCCCGCCCCCGGCGGCGCAGGCGCTCAACACCCTGTCGGGGTCGAGCAACCAGAGTGTGCTCGTGATCCCCGGTGGACACGTCGGCGCGGTCGTGGGTGGCAAGGCCGCGAAACAGCTGTATCCGAACCTGGCCGATTGGTTCGGCAAGGCGCTCAGGAACTGAGCGGAGACGTTTCCGTATTTCGACTGGCGCCGGGTCCTTCCTCCGGCGCCGAAAGAGCGAGAAAGAGGCCAAAATCATGGATTTGAAAGCACTCAAGGTCATCGTGACCGGCGCCGGCAGAGGCATGGGCGCGCACTTCGCCAAAGAGCTAGCGGCCGCCGGCGCTCAGGTCGCCGCGGGTGACATCGACGAGGCCGGATTGGCCGAGTTGCCGGCAGGCATCAAACGCCGTCGGCTCGACGTGGCCGACGAAGCGGACGCGGTGGCGTTCACCCAGTGGGCGAGCGGTGAGCTGGGCGGCTTGAACGCGCTGGTCAACAATGCCGGGATCCTGCGCGACGGTCTGCTCGTGAAGCGCGACCGGGAGACGGGCAAGGTTACGACTCTGTCGGCCGACGACTGGAACCGCGTGCTGGCGGTGAACCTCACGGGCGCGACGTTCATGGTGCGCGAGCTCGTCAAAACCATGCTCGAAGCAGGCACGCGCCCGGGCGTCGTGGTGAATATCTCGAGCATTTCGCGCCACGGCAACCGCGGCCAATCGAACTACGTGGCGACCAAAGCCGCGCTCGCCGCCAACACTGTGACGTGGGCGCGCGAGTTTGCCTCGTTCGGCATTCGCGTGGGCACCGTCGCCCCGGGCATGATCGAGACACCCATGACGATCGGCATGAACCAGAAGGCGCGCGACGCGCTGGTGGCCGCAGTCCCCGTGGGCCGCATCGGCATGCCCGAGGACATCTGGCGAGCCGTGCGCTTCGTCATCGAGTGTGACTACTTCAACGGCCGCACCGTCGACGTCGACGGCGGCCTGGCGATGTGAGCAAAATTCGCTCCGCCCCGCTGTCCCGGCCGGCGAAATCCGCAAATACTAGCCGATAACTGGGCGTTTTCGCCCGGCGTGAGGGATGCTCGCCGCCGGGTGTCCAGCAGGCGTTTCATCGGGCTGTTGTTGCTGGCCGGCGGCTGCGCCGAGGCGGCGGCAGGCTCCAATTCGGCGCCATCAGCGGAGCCCGCACTCGTCGACTCGGCGGCCCAGGCAGCGACGGGCGAGGCCACCAAGCCAGCCGAGACCCCACCGGTGCCGGCGACACCCGATCTCGCGGCACCCGCTGTCACCGAGGTCAGCGCCAAGACTCCAGTCTCGCCCGGCGCGGCGCCACGGCGTGAGGTCTGTCCGCCCGAAATGTCGCTGGTGTCCCAACGCTTTTGCATCGACCGCTGGGAGGCGATCACCATCCTCGCAGATGGCAAGGAGCACTCTCCCTATCACGCGGTGACGCACGAGAAGGTGCACGCCGAGAGCCGCCCGGCGCGGGTCCCGCAAGCGTACATCTCGATGGAAGAGGCCGATCTCGCCTGCACGCACGCTGGCAAACGCCTGTGCACCACCGAGCAGTGGGTCACGGCGTGTATGGGCTCGACGAAACCCAAACGCACTTATCCGTACGGCGACAAGGAACAGCCGAGCGCGTGCAACACCAATCAAGGCGGCGCCCACCCGCTCATGGCGCTGCATGGGGGTCGCCGACCCACGGACTCGTTCGCGATGAACGATCCGCTCATCAATCAGGTGGCGGGTACCGTGGCTCCAAGCGGAGCGTTCGAGGCCTGTGTCACTCCCGAGGGCGTCCACGATCTTCAGGGCAATCTGCTCGAATGGACCCGCGGTGAGCGCCCGCTCCTGATGGGTGGCCACTACCTGGACGCAAAAGAGAACGGGGACGGTTGCCGCTACGTGACCGAGCGGCATGGCGAGAAGTACCACGACTTCACGACGGGATTTCGCTGTTGCCTCGCGCCCGAGCCGGCGCTCTTGAAGGCGGCGTCCGCGGAAAATCAGGTGGCGAGCCTCGAGCGGCTGCGTCCGCGCCGCGATGCGCCCGACCCCGAGCCGCGCGATCCGGCAAGCTTCCGCTCGTTCACCGATCCGAGCGCCAAGCTCCCGCCCAAACCGACTCCACCCGCTTACGAACCCGCCGACGCGGCCTGCCCGCGCAACATGCAACTCGTTGATGGAGATCGCTGCCTGGTCCCCGAGCAGAAGTGCCTGCGTTGGCTCGAAGTCCCCGGCCAGGAGCCGGGGCGGTCGTGCGCGGAGTTTGCGCAACCCACGCGCTGCACGGGCGGCAGACAGCGCATGCGGTATTGCATCGATCGCTTCGAGTACACGCCCGAGGGGTGGTCCTTGCCACTCGTCAACGTGTCGTGGGGTGAGGCTCAGAACCTCTGCGGCGCGATGGACAAGCGCATCTGTCGCGAAGAAGAGTGGGAGTTTGCCTGCGAGGGTCCGGAAGCCTTGCCCTACCCCTACGGCTACGTGCGCGACGGGGCAGCGTGCAATCACGACCTCGACGACCTGTTCGATCCGAGGCAAAAGCTCAAGGACCGGCGGGTGCCTGGGGACTCGCTGCCGCGCTGCAAGAGCCCGTTCGGTGTCTTCAACCTGGTGGGCAACGTGGACGAGTGGACCAGCCGCGAGAGCCGCGATCCCCCCTGGCGCTCCATCCTGCGAGGCGGTTGGTGGCTGACCGGCCGTAATCGCTGCCGGGCCGCGACCGAGAGCCACAGCGAGATCTACGCCGGCTCGCAGACCAGCTTCCGGTGTTGTAAAGCTGCTCGGAAGTGAAACGGGGCGCGATCGCAGTCTGCGCGTGGATCCTCGTCGCAGGAAGCGCGACGTCGGGCGGCGAAGCGTGGACGCCACCTGCGACCCTCTCGAAGAACGACATCGGCTCCCGTCTACGTGTGTTCGGCACGCCCGGTGATCCCAAGCTCGAGAGCCTGGACGTCACGGCCGTCGTCCGCCGAGCGGACGGATTTTTGGTGGATTTCTGGCGAAATCGGCCGATCTTGCCGACCACGTCGCAGCTCGGAACGCTGACCGACATCGACGCCATCTGGCAGATCCACCCGAGTGTGCGCTTCGGCGACAAGAGTGCGCCGGTGCTCGCCGCGCGCGTCGCGAGGCTCGCCGACGCGATCGAGGTGGAGGGTGTCGCGGTGCTCGAGGGCGTGCGTTACCGAGCGCGCACCATTCACCGGCTGCGTCGCTCCGAGGCCCGGCTGACCATGACCACCACCTTCCGCGTCGAGAGCGGCGCGGCCTCCGGACCCATCGAGCTAGGGGACGAGGTGAAGTGGGGCAACACCCGCTACTACGTCGAAGGTCTCGGCCAATCCCGCATGAAGTACAAGGGCCCGGCCAAGTGGGTCGGGCGCCGCGGCGCGGGCGGCGACCTGATGTTGCGGCCCGCGTCTGGCGAACCGATGTGGCTCGACTACACCTCGGCAAAACAGCCGGGCTTCCAGGGAGCCATCTCTGCGACCTTCTTCCGCGGCAAGATCCCGGCGGGGGAGAGCATCACGCTGACCCGTGAGCTCAGCTTCGAGCCGATCCCCGTGGCTGAGCCGGCGCCGCCCGAGCACCCGGGAACGTTGGTCGTCCACGCGGTGGACGAGCTGGGTCGCCCCATCGCCGCCAAGATCCGGGTCGACCGCGACGGCCAAAAAACGGCAGTTTTCGCGCCGGACGGCGGGCTCGAGGGCTCGGACCGTTTCATCTGGACCGGCAACGGTCGTGTGCGCCGCGAGCTCGAGCCCGGTCGGTATCGTGTGCTCGTGACCGCGGGCATCGAGCGCGACAGCGTGACCTCGTCGGTTCTCGTCAAGCCGAGCGCTGAGTCCCACGTCGAGGCCAGCCTGCCCCGAGTCGTCGACACACCCGGCTGGCTCAGCGCGGATCTTCACCTGCATCAGGCTCCGAGTGTCGACGCCGACATCGGGTTGGTCGAGCGAGTCGTTGCCATCGCCGCCGAGGGTGTCGAGCTCGCCGTCGCCACGGATCACTACGTCGTCACCGATCTCGCGCCGAGTGTGCGCTGGCTGGAGCAGCGCGGCCTCTTGACCAGCAAGCTGCAGACGATGATCGGCAGCGAGGTGAGCACGCTGGGGCGGCGTTTTGGCCACTTCAACGTGTTTCCGCTGAAGACGGGCAGCAACGTCAAGTACCTCGACGTCACGCCGAGCGAGCTGTTCGCCGACGCACGCAAACAGTCTCCGGGTGGCATCTTGCAGGTCAATCACCCGCGTCTCGACCCCAAGCTCGGGTACTTCACCTTTTTTGGGATCGACGCCAACACCGGCGAGATGAAGCTGCCGGGGTACGACCCCAACTTCGATACGCTCGAGGTCTACAACGGGGACGACGCTTACAACCTGCCAGCGGTGAAGAAGGTCTTCCGCGACTGGATGCACCTGCTCGGCCGCGGGCAGCGCTACGCGGCGACGGGCAGCAGCGACTCCCACGGCCTGGCGTTCCTGGATCCGGGCCTGCCGCGCACGCTGATCCATTACGGGGCATCGAAGTCGGACGTCGACGACCTCTCCGCACGACCCGCCGAGCTGATCGCCGCCCTCAAGCGCGGCAACGCGATCGTCACGAGCGGGCCGATCATCGAGGCGACCATCGACGGCAAGGGCCCCGGGGAGACCGCCCGCGGCAAGCGCGCGCACCTGCGCGTCGTGGTGCGCGCGGCGCCGTGGATCGACGTCCGCGCGGTGGAAATCTTCCAGGGCGGCCGGGACAAGCGCGTGAAATGGCAGCAGGTCCCCCGGAGCAAACACGTGACGCGGCTCGACCAGACCTATGACTTTCCCGTCACCGAACCCAGCTTCTTCGTGGTCACGGCGCAGGGCGAGCGCGGGCTGCCCAACGCCTCGCGGGACGGCACGACCCCGTTTGCCTTCACCAATCCGATCTGGGTCGAGCCCTGAGCCTTTGCCAGCCGCCGAGGCTCACGTACCCTGCACGGGTCATGCGTTGGTTAGCTGCCCTCGCCCCATTTCCTCTGGCTGCGGGCGTGTTCTTTTCGGCCCAGTCGTGCGCGGACAACGACGAGTCGAGTTCGACGGACGGCAAGCCCTACTGCGAGAAACTACCCACGGGCAGCGCTCACAACGCGGAGGTCGGTTGCGATCAGCGCTGCCCCGGTGACCCGGGCTGCAAACCAAGCCAGGACTCGACCTTCTACGCCGGCGCGGCGAGTGAGGACATCAGCCCGGTCGTCGACCACGTCGTGGCGTTTGCGCCGCAGAATCAGGGCAAGTCCTCGTTCGACCCGTTCGGCGGCGACAAGTGTGTGAAGAAGGGCTCTTGCGACATCACCGACGTCAAGACCTGCACCGCCGTCGATCCGATGAAGTGCACGTGGATCGCCGGTTACGGCGCCGGCAGGCCCGCCGCCGGCAACGCCGACGAAACGAGCGTGCGCTGCGCCGTCGTCAAACGTGGGAACACCAAGCTGGGGCTGTGCGCCGTCGACTCGGTCGGCTGGATGTACAACGAGATCGAGAAGACCCGCGAGCTTGTCGCACAGAAGTATCCCGACCTCGATCTCGATTTCGTCGGAGTCGCTGCGACGCACGTTCACGAGACCCAGGACACGCAAGGGATCTGGGGCCCGTCCGACACCCAGAGCGGGGTCAAGGACGAGTACAACGCGCTGATCCGTGAGAAGACCGCCGCCGCGCTGGCAAAGGCGAATGCCGCACTCGTGCCGGTGCAGATTCAGTTCGGCGCGTCGAAGGTCGACGGGCACATTGCCGGCACCGATCCGGGCGGCCACAAGACGGCGGCCTTCGTCAGCGACACGCGCGACCCGGTGGTGATCGACAACGAGCTGCGCGTGATTCGCTTCGTCTCGACCGCGGACAAGTCGACGGTCGCGACGTTGATCAACTTCACGAGCCATCCCGAGTTCGGCGGCGACGAGAACCTGCTGACGAGCGCCGACTACGTCCACACGCTGCGAGAGGGCGTGGAGAACGGGCTCGACATCAAGAGCGCGAGCGGCAAACAGCTGATGAAGACCGAGGGCTTCGGCGGTGTTGCCATCTTCTTCAACGGACCGCTCGGCGGGCAGGTCGGTCCGGGCAAGGTGAGCCACACCGATTTCGAGGGGAACCCGGTCCCCGCTGGCCTCGAGCGCGCCTACAACAACGGGCGGCTCCTGGCGGTGTACGCCCACGAAGCGCTGACCCAGGGTGTCGAGACCCTGGAGACGGCAGCGCTCGGGTTCCGCGCGCGCGAGCTGTACGTCGACGTGCTCAACGTTGGATTTCACATCGCGCTCGCGCAGCAGCTCTTTCACCGCGACGGGTACTTCTTCGACAAGTACAAGGAGCTCGGAGACGACAACCTGCCCGCGATTCGCACGCAGATCGCCGTGATCGACATCGGACCCGCGGAGCTCGTCGGATTTCCCGGCGAGCTGCACGCCGAGCTCTTGCTGGCGACGCCCGACGGAAAGAGCTCCCTCGATGCGCCGTATCCTTTCACGCCGATTCCGTATTTCATCCTCAACGACAAGGCGACCAACCCGGCTTGCGGCTCGGACGGGTACTCCCAATGTGACGATGGGCCCCCCGCGCTCGACAAGCTCGATCGCAGCAGGGTCCTAGATTTTGCGCGGGATCCGCAGGCCACCCGCCGCTGGGCCATCGGCCTCATGCAAGACCAGATCGGTTATCTCGTTCCCGACTACGACTACAAGCTCGACCCGCAGAATCCGTATCTGAACGAAGCGTCCCCCGGCGACCACTACGAGGAGACCAACTCGGTTGGAAAGAACGTGCAAGCGCAGGTCGTCGAGCCGCTCTTGCAGCTGTTGCGCTCTCCTCCGGTCGTCAAACGCTGACGCTCAGATGTCACCCCAGACGGTGAGCGCAGCGCCCGTATCCGGGTCGATGCTGGCCGGCTCACGCGGGGCGATTCGCCGCGCGGTTCCGTCCGAGAAGGCATCGAAGGTCCACTGCCACGCCGCCCAACCCGCGATGGGTTTGCTCGGAAAGGCGTCGGTCACACAGCTCGGATCCACGTCGAGCTGGCAGAGTGTGGGTGTCTTGCCCAAGGTTCCGCGGAGCAGCCACGATCCGAGCCGTGTCGTGTAACGGTCACCCAGCGAGGCGACGAGGCCGCGACCGAGCAGCGGCTCGAAGCCCTCGGCAGCAGCGAACAAGTCGACCGACTCGCGCGCCCGGAGGTGCAGCGCGCGTAAGACCGTGGCCGCGACGTCCACGGCAGTCACGGGCGTCTGCACCTCTTTCGCCGCGAATTTTCCACCGGGGAACTTCACCAGCAGCGGCACGAGCAAACGTTCTTCCGACAGCTCACCGGCCGGATCGAATGGCAGCTCTGGCGCAGCGCCCGGAGAGACGTCGCCTACGAACACGAACAGGGTCGAGTCCCACTTGCCTTTCTTCTTGAGCATCGCGATCAGCTCACCGAGCGCAATGTCCTGTTTTGCGAGCCCCGCCGTGACCAGTGCGCGCAGGCGCACCCAGTCCTCGTCACCCAGTTTTTTGTGCTGTTTTCGCTGAGCGCGCAGCCTCGCCAGGATGAGCCCGCCGCGGCGCGGTTCGAGCGCCCCGCCGTACTCCTCCGGCGGAAGCAGCGCGGCTTCCTCGCGCGTGACGTCCCAGGGTGGATGGGCACCGCGAGCGTGGATCACCAACAGGCGTCGCCCCGCCTCGCCGGCACCGAGCTCGTCGCCGAGCCAACGCGTGGCCGAAGTGATGGACTGCGTGGCGGGGGCGTCGTGCACCGGCGACACGGCCTCATATCGATCCCACCCGGCATCGAAGCCAAACGCCGCGAACGTCGACGGCGCTCCGGTGAACATGGCCGAGCGCCCGCTGGCTTCCTTCAGGAGCTCACCGAGGACTCGCGCGACCTTGGGCAAACGCGCGGCGGGATCCTCGAGCGCGTGCACCGGCGGGGACTCGGCCGTCAGCAGGCTGCCCACGACAGCCGCGGGCACTGTGGCCGGAGTGCGATACACGCTGAACGCGGCGCTCGCGCGGCTGAGCTCACTGAGCGCTGGCATTCCGGCACTCGGTCCCCACGGCGGAATCAGGCGTCGGTCGGTCCCCGCAGAAATGAACAACACCACCGTCGAAGCCTCTGGCACGCGTGTGCCCTCGACCGCTCGCACCACCGCCGGATCGCCGAACAGCACCCTTCCGCCGCGTGTGGTTTCGAGTGCGCGCAACTCCAGGGCGACGACGCGGCCCGAATACTCCTTCAGGTTCAGGTTGAGCGGCGTCCAGGTCGCGCCTTGCCCGCCAACCAGCTTGCGTTCGGCGATCACCGTGGGAGCCACACCATCGGCGACGATTCGCACGTCGAGCGATCCCTTGCCGTCGCCCCAGAACCCCAGGTCCGCGCGGAGCTGCGCGTCGGGTGACAAGAGCACCGGGCAGCGCACGGAAGCCGGCGCGCGCAGCGCAATCGCCCGACGGGGGACACCGTCGAGCGCCGCGTCGGTGACGATGTCGCGCAGCGTCGGCGCCGCGTAGTTGCCGCCGCCGTCGTCTGGAGCGCCCAGGCGAACCCAATCGATCTCGGCCAGGGCATCGGTGGAACCGCGGGGCCGACCGGAGAAGCTCAGAGTCAGTGTGTAGCGGCCTGCCGCCGTCGGCGATTTGACGACGGGGAACGTGACCGTCCGGGTGTCGGGGCCCGTCAGTCTCGCCGAACCCAGGCGCCGATCTCCGAAACTCGCCGACACCGACCGGGCAACCCCGGGACGAACGCGCAGTGAGACCTCGATTTCGTCGTGAGGTTCATCCAGGGACAGTTCGTAGGAAAGTCGCGGAACCATCACGCGCGCGACGGTCGCGCCCTCGCGCTCCGCGTCGATGGTGTCTTCGAAAGGCTCACTGCGAAAAGCCCGGCGTGCGCGGGCGGCCCGGGTGCCGAAGTCCAGGAGCAGACCGCGGTGGCGGATCTCGCAGCCCTGGAGCCGGCCGATCAGGTCGTCCTTTTCCCGGGGCGCCGGCGCCGGCGCGTTCGCGGCGGAGGCAGAAGTGGCGGCACTTGGAGAGCCCGCCGCTGGTTGCACCGCTGCATCGCGATCACAGCCCACGGGCAGCACGCTCAGGCAAAATGCAGCGATCCAGGCTTTTTTCGGCATCGAGGCGAGCGACCGCGGCGTCGGGTCACCGCGCTCGGGCATACCCCGAAACTTCGGACGCGTCGCCCTTTGCGTCGAAAACTAGGGCGCCGGGGGCGGCAGAGTCACACGCGAGCGGCGTCCGACCTTCACGTCTACCTGCACGCTCAGCTCACCCGTTGGGGCTTTGATCACGACCTCGTGTGCGCCCGGCATGACCGGGGCTTTCCTCAGCGGTCCGCGCCCGACGAACGTGCCATCGATGTAGATCGGATGTTTTTCGCCGATATCAACCTCGATCAGTCCCTTGTCGCTCGTGACGGCAGTGCCGGGACCGATGCCCAGATCTTCGACCGCAAGCTTCACGGCCGGAGGTGCCGCCGGCTTCGACACCGCGGGCAGAGCCGTCTCGGTAGCCACCGCAGCGGTCTCGCCAACGGGCGCCGGCTTCAGCTGACTACGCACGACCGTGACCGCGCCGAACGCCGCAATGGCAGCACCCAGCACGATCAGTACGATCTTGGCGGGGGCCATGGGTTTGTCCTCGGTCAACGCCTTGGCCGGCGCTGGCGCCCGGCTCGAAACGGATTTCGCGGATACCTCGTCCAGAGATCGCTTGGAAGCTCGCGGGGGAAATTCGATGGGGCGAGCAGACGGAAGTGTCACCGCAGGCACTCGCTTCGAGGGTCTGCTCAGGGGGACGGGCTCCGCCTCCAGGCTCGCTTCGTCTTCGTCCGGAGCGTCGGAGGCGGGCTCGGCGCGCAGGGTTGCCGGTGTCGCATCGGCCGGGCGGGGACTCAGGAGCGGAGCCTCGCTCGAGTCATCGTCGTCCTGGTCGCTCGCGGATCCTTCCGTGGCGCGGGCTTCAGCGGGGCTCGCCGTGGGGTCCTCGGAGCGCGCGGTCTCGACGGCGGGTTCAGGGGCGTGCATGGCTTGGGCTCCTTCGTCTCCGGGGGTCGAAGCCGAGCGGGATTCGACGGCGGAAGTAGCGGACACGGCGCTTGGTTCGGGCTCCGAAGCGGCTGACCCTGCCGGTGTCATCACCACCGGCATCGGACCAATTCCGGGCGCGGTGTGGGGTTCGTCCGCAAAGGTCGGCCGGGAATCGGGCTGCGGAGCCGCGGGGATCGGCGTCACCGCTCGGCTGAGAGGCAATGGAAACGACGCCTCGCGCATTTCGTCGGGCGCTGCCTCCCAGCGGTGGACTGCGTCCGCGACCTCGGGTGGCGCGGGTGACAGATCGAGCGTGAACAGCGGCGCTGGAGATGCATCGAGCGGCGCGACGAGCGCAGCGGGCGGAGACAGGCTGCGATCGAAATCCACGAGCTCGCCATCTCGGGTCACGTCGATCACGGCACCGCGACGCGCAACGTCCGCCAGCACCTGCTCCAGGAAATAGCGCTGCTCGGGCGCCTGCTCGAGCAGCGCGCGCGGACTGGAGCCGCCGAGCAACTGCGCGAACAACCTGCGAGCCGGCTCCGGGGTCGCGTCCAGGTAGGCGCCAACGGTCTCGCCGTCGAGCAAGAGTGAGTCGATGTGGTCGAGCTCGCGCGCATCGAAGATCTGCTGCAACGCTCGCGCTCGCTTCACCCGCGGAGCAATCAGCTCGTCGAGGGTCCCGCTGAGATCGTCTCGAGTCGGCGACGTGCTCGGGGTCACAACGAATCGCCCCGCAGTCACGCCGATGAGCGCATCGAGCGCACGGGCACCACGGTCGAACGAACCATCGGTTGCCGTGCGCGTGATGCATGACGGGCGCCCCTCGCGCATCTCGAGCTCGTACAGGTAGACCGAATCGCGGACCATGATCCGCGAATTGGGCTGATTTCTCCGGGCAAGCTCCAGCAAGAGCCGCGTGGTCATGCCGTCGAGACGACCGCGTACCTCACCGCCCGAGGCGAGTCGCGATTCCACCCGCGCGCGCGGGCGCAGCACTTCACGGAACCTGAGCAGCACCGTCGAAGCTGCCGCCTCTTTGCGCAGATATCCGTCCGCTTCGGCGCCAAGCTCCCGGAGACGCTGCAGCAGATCTTCCTTCCACGAGAGCAAGATCACTGGCACGTCGCGCACCGCGACATCGCGCTTGATCGCGCGGCAGAGCGAGAAGCCGTCCAGACCCGGCATCAGCACGTCGCTCACGACGAGATCGGGCATGTTCTCGAAGACCAGCTCGCGCGCGCGCAGCCCGTCGTGCGCCTCGGCGACCTCCACACCCGAAGTCCTCAAGAGGCCGCTGAGAAACCAGACCACCGCGGGATCGTCGTCGACGACCACCGCACGGCGCCCTTCGAGCCGGACGCCGTCCGTACGCCGCGCAAGCACACCGCGCTCGCCTGCGCGACGATCGGCGCTGGTCCACGGCGCGAGTGGCACTGCCCCCTCGGGGCCGCCTGCTGTGAATCGCACGGAGCCGCGCGAGCGCATGGTCAGAAGCTCCCGCACCCGCGCGACAGCCCCCCAGACCGCGGCCAAGACGTCGGTTCCGTCGCCGAGCGGCACACTCACGGATGCCGAGGCCGGATCCACCCCTTCGACCAGTCCGCGGCGCACCTCGGCGGCAATACGCTGCGCCAGGTCATCGACCGTCACGTCACCAATGGGCTCACGCGGTCCGCGCAGACCTGTCTCGTGCTGACAGACCTCGCGCACGGCGTTCCACAGCACGTCCGGTCCCACGGGTTTGGGCAGGACCCGCGCCGCACCCAGAGACACGAAGCTGGACGCCGCCTCTGGATTTTCGAAGGACCCCACGACGATCACCGGAAAGGGTGGAAGGTCCGGGTCGTGCGCCAGATTTTCGATCAGCTCGCGGGCGCCCCGCACATCACCATCAACGACCGCAACGTCTGGACCCACCCGCTCAGCGAGCTCGCGAAACCCCTCGGCATCCGTCGCCAGCTCGACCTCGATCATCTGGTCATCGCCCGCACTCAGCGAGCTCTGGAGCGCAGCCGGACCGAACACCACGATGCTGAGCGGCCAACCCGACGAGAGCACACCGACGTCGTCGGGCAGTTCCAGCGTGCTCTGCGGGGGTTTTGCGCCCCAGGCGATCGACGGCAACACGTCGAGCGCGCGGGAGACCTCCGCCAGCTCCGTCGAAGTCACGGCATCGCCGGCCTCGCCGCGGGAGAGGGCGAGCTCGGCGTCCCCGAGCGCCTGCCCAACTCCTTCGAATCCCAGGACCCGGGCCGCGGATCCCAGAGCGTGGACCCGGCGCAGCAACATGTTGCGTCGCTCCCATGAGCTCGGCTCGTCCTCGAGTTGGTGCAGCGTGTGCCGCAGGGCCGTCAGGCGCCGACCCAGGCTCGACACGAACTCAGCCCGAGCCCGCGAACCTCGGTTGAGCGCAGTGCTGTCGACAGCCACCTCGGCCTCCATCATTGTCCCGGCCCTATCACATGCCGGACGGATGCCCCATTTTTCGGATCCCGGCCGGCCCGGGCACGGGTCAGGCCTGAGCCAGCCGCTCGAGCACCGCCTGGGCCGCTTCTTCCGTGCTGAGCGACCCTCCGACGTCCTTGGTGCACTTCCCGGCCTCCAGGGCGTCCGCGACGGCGCCTTCGATGCGCCGCTCCTCCTCGGGCCAGCCCAGGTGCGCCAGGAGCATGCCGACCGTCAGCAGCGCCGCGAACGGGTTGGCGAGGCTTTTCCCCGCAAGCGGTGGCGCTGACCCGTGCACGGGCTCGAACAGGCCGACCTTCCCTGGAACCGCGGGGTGCACGTTTGCGCTCGCCGCCATGCCCAACCCGCCCTGAAATGCTGCACCAAGGTCGGTGATGATGTCGCCGAACAGGTTGTTGGTCACCACCACGTCGAACTGGCTCGGGTCCTGCACCAGGTACAGGCAGAGGGCGTCGATGTAGACGTGGTTGGCTTGGATCTCGGGATATTCGCGCCGAACTTCGTCGAAGACCCGGAGCCAGAGCTCATGGGCGTGGCGCATTGCGTTCGACTTGTCCGCCATGTGGACCTTCTTGCGGCCATGGGTGCGTGCGAATTCGAACGCGGCTCGCACGATCCGCTCGACGCCCTTGCGCGTGTTGATGTCCTCGTTGATGGCAATTTCGTCGGGCGTACCGCGCTTCACCTGCCCGCCCACGCCGACGTACACACCCTCGGTGTTCTCGCGAAAGACGACGAAGTCGACGTCCTGCTTGCCGCGCCCCTTCAGCGGAACGAGTCGGTCTGCCAGCGACTTCACCGGCCTGATGTTCGCGTAGAGGTCGAGCCCGAAGCGCATGCCGAACAGGATGTCCCGGGCATGCTCCATGGTCGGCACCCGAGGATCACCCAGTGCCCCGAGCAGCACTGCCGCGCACTCGCGCTGGATGGCGATGAAGATCTCCTTCGGCAGCGTCGTCCCGTCGCGCAGGAAACGGTCCGCCCCCAGATCGAGCTGCCACAGATCGATGGGGAGTCCGCGAGAGGCGTAGGACTCGAGCAGTCGAGTGGCTTCGCGCGTTACCTCTGGCCCAATGCCGTCCCCGCCGATGATCGCGATCTTCTTCTTCTTCTTGTCGGGCACGCTCCCGGTGTATTCGCGCCCCGACACGGCGTCGAGAGCCTATCCGCGGGCGCGGGTCTCAATCACTCGTCTCTCCGCTGAACACCCGACGAGCCGGGCCGCGCATGCTCACTTCGAGTGTTCCCTCCGCCACCGCGATCTCGAGCTTCCCGCCCGGCAGATGCATGCCCACCGCCGCGCCGTAGCTGGCCCGGCCAGAGCGAACCGCAGCGACAGCCGCGGCCGCGGCGCCAGTCCCGCAGGCCAAGGTTCGCCCGACACCGCGCTCCCAGACGACGAGATCGAAGGCGCCATCCGCTCTCGCCCGGGTCAGCTCCACGTTCGACCCGCCAGCGATCTGACCCGAGACCAGAGGCCCGAGACGATCCGCGTGCGCTGCATCGAGGGGCTCGTCGAAGCTCACGGCGTGGGGATTACCCATCGACACCCGACTGAGGACCACCCGCCTGCCATCGAGCTCCACGCTCACGTCTGGCAAGACCTGCCCTCGGCCCATGCCGACGCGGACGAACCCCGAGTCACCTTTGCGCTCCACCTCGCACAAGAGCGGCCCCGCATCGGTATCAATGACGTAACTCGCCGCCGGCGAGCCGTCGGCCCGGGCAAGGTGTAGCGCGACGCAACGGATCCCGTTGCCGCACATTTCCGGGCGCGTGCCGTCCGCGTTCAGCACCACCATGCGAGCGCGGGCGCCCGCGCTGACGGGTCGCTCGACCAGGAGCACTCCGTCCGCGCCGATTCCGAAATGGCGATCACACAAGGCTTGTGCGCGTTCCGGGCTGATCGCGTCGGTCCGATCCGCGTCGACGACGATGAAGTCGTTCCCGAGCCCCTGGTATTTGTCGAACCTCACGGCCGCCCGCCTGGTTGCGAAAGTTTCTGCCTGAGCAGTGTGGCGTCGACTCCGTCGATTGCCAGGGTCTTCGTCCGGGACCCTTCGCCGGCGACCAAGCGGACCGCACTCTTGGCCACACCGAGCTGTTTTGCGACGAACGCGCACAGCTCCTGATTCGCCTGCCCATCCACCGGGGGCGCTGCGACCGCGACCTCGAGATTGCCCTGACGGATCCCACACACGCGGCTGCGGGAGGCCCGCGGTTTGACCCAAACTCGCAGCCTGACGCCGGCGTCCGTTGGTTCAATCTCGAGGGCGTCCACGCACCACCAGCCTAGCCCCTTTCCACTCTGCTCGGGCAAGGCGCACATTTTCCCGTGGGTGTCAGCGCACGATTGGGGCAAGTTCACATGTTCAAGCATGACGCGGCCCCTCCTGCTCAACGGTTTCATGGCCACTGGCAAATCGACGGTCGGCCGTCGTGTTGCCGAGTTGGAGGGGGTGCCCTTCGAAGATCTGGACGAGCGGGTCGAACGCCGGGTGGGCGTCAGCGTCTCGGAGATCTTCGCGTCGCGCGGCGAGCACGAGTTCCGACAACTCGAACGCGAAGAGCTGGAGCGGGTCCTGGGCGATCCGAGCCGACGTGTGGTCGCGTTGGGCGGTGGTGCACTCCTGGATCGCGAGCTGCGTCTCCAGGCACTGGAGCACGCGACGGTCGTCACATTGGAGGCGCCGGTCGAGGTCGTCGTCACGCGCTCGCTCGGAGCACCTCGCCCGCTCCTGAGCGTCTCGGACCCGACCTCCCGGGCTCGCGACCTGATGGAAACCCGCCGCTCCGCGTATGCCGAGGCTCACGCCCGGGTATCCACGAATGACATGGACATCGACGCTTGCGCCCGTGCCGTGAGAGGTATCTGGAAGCGGGAGCCCATTGCGGTCGCGGCCGGTGAGCGAAGTTACGCCGTGGACGTCGGTGCCAATGTGCTCGAAGAGCGCCTGGGCGCGCTCCTGGGCCGACCGACCAGCGTGCTGGCGGTGACCGACGAAAACGTGCAGAGAGCCCACGGTGGCACCCTCTCCCGTGCCCTGCCGAACGCCCGCGTGCTCGCGCTGGCTCCGGGTGAGGAGCAGAAGACACCCGCAACGCTGGAGCGCGTGTGGCGCGCGGCCCTCGATGGCGGGCTCGATCGCGGGAGCCTGTTCGTCGCGTTCGGCGGCGGTGTCGTGTGTGACATCACAGGCTTCGCGGCCGCCACCTGGATGCGGGGCACACGCTGGCTGGCGCTGCCCACGACACTGCTCGCGATGGTAGACGCCTCCGTCGGGGGCAAGACCGCTGTCGATCTCGCCGACGCCAAGAACGCGGTGGGTGCGTTCTGGCAGCCTGCCGGCGTCGTGTGTGACATCGAGCTGCTCGCCACCGAACCCGATCGCGGTTTTCGTGGCGCGCTGGCCGAAGTGGTCAAGAGCGCACTGATCGGTGATCCGGCATTGCTCGGTGTTCTGGAGTCTCGGACCGAGCAGGTTCTCGCCCGCGACCCCGCCCTGCTGATCGAAATCGTACAGCGCAGCATCATCACCAAAGCGCGCGTCGTTTCCCGCGACGAACGCGAGACCGGCCTGCGTGCCGTGCTGAATCTGGGTCACACCGTGGGGCACGCGCTCGAAGCCTGCACGGGCTACCGCACCTTCACCCACGGTGAGGCGGTCTCCCTCGGTCTGGTCGCGGCGCTGCGCATCGGGCAACGTCTCGGAGTGACGAAGAGCGCAGACGTGGAGCGCGTCACCGAGCTGCTCACACGCCTGTCGCTGCCCACCTCCCTCGCCGACGCGCCCATCGGCGATGCCGTCGATTTCCTCTCGCGAGACAAAAAGCGTCTCGGCACCTACATCCACTTCGTCTTGGTCTCCGAGCCAGGTCGCGTCGAAACACAGTCAATTCCCCTGGAACAATTGCGTCGACTCACCCTCAGCTCCTGAGCGGACGCGCAGACTTAGTGAAGTGCACTCGAACTACGTCGCGATTCTTGGCGTGTGCCGGCCGCAGTCGATACACTTCGGGTGTCGTGCTCGCTCTCTCGAGCACAGGCCCCCGACATCGAGGTTCTAATGCGCCGCTTCATCACCAAGGCAGTTGTGATCGCTGGGCTCCTGGCCCCTGCCGTCCTCGCGACGCAGGGCTGCGCCGAGAACGAGACGATGCTCTTCGTCCGCGGCGTCCTCAAGCTGGACGCTGGCGAGTGCCTCGCGAAGGGTGACCCGAACTCCACCATCTTGCTGGGCGGCACACTCGACCTGCACTTCCGCGACACCTACAACGCGGCCCTGCTGGTCGGGAACCAGCTCGTGCGCCGCGGCGCCAAGACTCTGATCCGGAACGAGTCCAATCGTGTCGTGCTCAAGGGCGCCGAGATCACCTTGCTCGATGATCAGGAGAACATCGTCGCCGCGTTCACCGTGCCCGGAGTCGGCTTCGTGGACGTCGGAACCGGTGAAGATCCCGGCTATGGCGTCATCGCGACGACCCTCATCCCGCCCGGCATCGCCCAGCCCGATCGGCTCTACCTGGTCGAGGTGCGCGCCTTCGGCGACACTCTCGGGGGGACGGAGATCACCTCTGCGGCGCTGCGCTACCCCGTCTACACCTGCGACAAGTGCCTGATCACCTACCCGCTCTCCGCCGCAGATCCCGCGTCGCTGCCGAACTACGTCTGCATCGGTGGCGAGACGACGGACGACCCGCTGCCCTGCTACACGGGGCAGGATGAGTACGTCGACTGCAGGAGTTGCTCCGCCACTGACCCCGCGTGCCAGACCCCTGGCGGTTGACGGCTTCATGAGGCGCGTCGCCCTGTCGGCGCTCGTGACGACGCTGTGCGCCGCCGACCCTGCTGCTGCCGATCCGCAATGGAACGCCAGCGCAATCACGGGCCTCTGCGGCAAGGGCAGCGACGGCAGCTACTTCAGCGACACCTGCTGGTACAACGGCGTTCGCGCCGACTTGATGCTCGGACGCCAGCGCTATTCGGACATCAGCGCCGGGCCGTTTCTCGGCGTCACGACCGCCGGCTTCGATGACCTCCGCCTGGGTGGCGGCGCAACGTTGCTGCTGCCGGTCACCCAGTATTTCCCCATCGCATTGTCGCTGGGCGGCTACGCCCGCCACGAAAATGATTGGCAGCCCGGCGTCTCCGGCTGGTTGTTCGTCGGCAGTCGCTCGTACAATTTTCACTCGAGCTACGTGATGGCGGGCGGCCTCCTGCTCGGCTACGAACAGGATCTCCGGGGGCAGCGCGAGAACGCCATCGTGATCACCGCGCAAGTCGACGGGCTGCTCCTGGTCCTGCCGTTCATCATCGGCTACGAGTGGCTGCGCGGCAGCCCCGAAGACGACTGAGAGTCAGAGCTCTGGAGCGCCGGCCTCGGCGCCAGTGTGATCGTCGTCGTCGGGCAGCGTCTCGAGCGCCGCATCGATGCGCGTGAGCACGCTGCGGAGCATCTCGCGGGAACGCTGCTCCACGCTCTCCCGGCGAGCACGCTCCTCCTCGAGATCGTGCGCCAGCGAGATGGCAGCGAGCAGGAGGGTCTGCGGCGAAACCGAACGGCCTGGCCCCGCCAGCTCGCGCAGGCGGCCGTCGACGAGGTCGGCGAGTCGCTTGAGCTCGTCTTCGGCAGCGGACGCAACGACCCGATAGGTCTGTCCTCCGACTCGAAGCTCGACCGGCGAGCGGCTCATGAGACGACCGTAGCACCTGCGCCTCCGAATGGAAATGGCCCCACTCTTCAGCGAAAGAGCCGCAAGAGCACGTCCACCGCAACACGCTCGAGCACCTCCGCCGTCGCGCGACCCTCGAGGTGGATGCGGACGAGCGCTTGAAAGGAGCCCACGCCTGCGAGCAAGCGCGCTTCGTCGACCGCGCCGGTGATCAAACCCGCGCGCCGGGCATCTTCGAGCGCGTTGCGCAGCTGCTGTCGGGCGAGAGCCGCGCAGCGGGAGCTCCCCACGGAAGATAGAAAAGCGCCGATCAGCTCGGGCGCTTCATGGGTCGCGGACAACCACGCGGCGACCACCTGTCGCAAGCGATCGCGAGGCGTCACCGCAGTCCTGAGAGCCGCGTCCACGCGCGCGGCAACGAGCATCGCCGCGCTGCTTTCCACCGCGCGGGTCGCCTGTTCCAGGTTGGCGAAGTGCGCGTAGAACGTGTTGCGACCCTTGCCCGCGCGTTTCACCACGCTGTCGACGTTCAGCGTGGCGCGCTCGCTCAAAACCTCCGCCGTCGCGCGGATCAGCGCGCTCCGGTGGAGCGCCCACCGCTCCGCCTGGCTCAGTCCGCGTTGATACTGCCCGCGAGGGGCCACACAGAAACACTACAGAGTTTTCTTGCGTCGGCAAGAAAGGGCACTCTGTAGCGGAAATTCGGCTTGAAGTCTCGCTACGCGCCCGTGATATCTGCTGCATGTATTTGTATTTACTTGTATTTATCTAATAAAAACTTGTTGGTATTCTTGAGCCTCAGATGGAACAGGGAGGCCCGAACCGGCGTGTTCCTCGAGAGCAGGAAGTTCGGTTCAACCTTGCCGCTTGCTTCTCCTCCCTGTGGTGCCTCGCGACCTGCTATCTCTTGAGCCCACGGATGCTCAATTTCCTGCAAGAATCCCTGAAAGACCTGGAAACCGCCGGGGCTCTGCGCGAACTGTCTGCCGGCCGGCCCACGCTGATTGACGTCGCCTCCAACGATTACCTGGGCTACGCCCGCCAGCCTGTTTCACGTGCAACACTGCTCGCCTGTGAGGCCGCAGAGACGGGAGCGGGCGCTTCCAGGCTCATTTTCGGCACGACCGATCACCACCTCGCGCTCGAGGCAGAACTGGCTGACTGGGTGCAACTCGAGTCGGCGCTGCTCTTTTCCAGCGGGTACGCGGCAAACGTCGGGGTCCTTCAGGCCCTGGCAAGTCGAGGGGATCTGGTCGTTTCCGACGCCCTGAATCACGCCTCAATCATCGATGGCTGCCGGCTTTCTCGCGCGGATGTGGCGGTGGCGGGGCACTGCTCCGTGGACGCCGTTGCACGCGCGTTGAAGCAGTCCTCCCATCCGCGGAAGTGGGTGGTTACCGAGTCGTACTTCAGCATGGACGGGGATCAGCCAGACCTGGCAGGGCTCCGGGAGGTCTGCAACACCCACTCCGCCGGCCTGATCGTTGATGAGGCCCACGCCCTCGGGGTGTTTGGGCCGGGCGGCGCGGGACTGTGCGTCGCCGCCGGGATCCGGCCGGACGTGCTGGTCGGGACGCTCGGGAAGGCCGTCGGATTGCAGGGAGCATTCGTGGCGGGGGTGCGCCTGCTGAATCAGTGGCTGTGGAATCGCGCCCGGAGCTTGGTGTTCTCGACTGGTACTTCACCGGTGTTGAGCGTGATCGCCCTCGAACTCGTGCGTCAGGCCCGGAGCGATGATGCCGGACGCGCACGGCTGCTGGCCACGGCGGCAAGGTTGCGCCGACGGCTTGCGGATGCCGGCGTGGTGCTCCCACCAACGTCGCTGGGGCCCATCGTTCCGATCGTGCTGGGTGACAACGCCCGCGCGCTGAGCTGCGCATCGCGCCTTCAGGCTGCCGGCTTTCGAGCTTGTGCGATCCGACCGCCAACCGTGCCGGCAGGCAGCGCGCGATTGCGCATCACGGTATCTTCGGCTCTCGACGAGGCGAGCACTGAAAGACTTGCAGCATGTCTGATCGAAGCCATCACCGCGTAGTCATCCTCGGTACGGGGACCGGGGTTGGGAAGACTCACGTCACGCGTGCCTTGGCGCGAGCGCTCCGATGCTTCGGTGACGCCGTCGCCCTCAAGCCAGTGGAGTCGGGCGGGGACGCCGACGCCCGCTCGTTCGACGAAGAGAACCCCTTCCTGCCCACTCCGCATCCAGGGATTGCGCTGAGCCATGCGGTGTCCGCGCACCTGGCAGCAGAGCTCGAGGGCACGGCCATCGAGCTCCGGGAGGTCCTTCAGTGGGTGGAGCACCAGGAGCAGTTGTTGGCCCTATCTGGCACTACGTTGCCATACAGTTTCTCGGTGATTGAAACGGCGGGCGCCGCGCTTTCGCCCCTGAGCCGGACCGTGCGCAATTTCGAGCTCGCTCGAGCTCTGGACCCTGCCGTGCTGGTGCTGGTCGGCCCGGACTCTCTGGGGGTGCTTCACGCGATGACAGCCACGCTGATCGCGATGCACTCGCTCGGGCGCTCCCCGGATTTCGTCGTGCTCTCGACGCCGGGGCGGGACTCCTCGACGGGCACGAACGCGCGCGAGCTGCACGAGCTGGGCATCTGCACTCCGGCGCTGGTTCTCGGCCACAACGACGGCGACGCTACGGACCTGGCAGAAGCGATCTTTGCCCGCCTCAACCGCTGACGATTCGCCCGCCTTCGATGCGCACGGTGCGAGCGTCGAGCTTCTGAGCCAGCCCCGGGCTGTGGTTGACGACGAGCACGATCGCGCCGCGCTTTCGCTCGTCGAGCAGTACCTGCTCGAGGCGCTCCGAGCTCGCGGGATCCAGCCCGGAAAACGGCTCGTCCAGCAGCAGAATGGCCGGCTCGTGCACGAGCGCGCGAGCCAGCGCGATTCGTTGTCGCTGCCCGCGGCTCAGCATCGACACACGCCGCTCTCCAAACGATGCCGCACCAACACGCGCGCACGCAGTCTCCCACGCAGCCTTCGGCTCGACGCCGCGAAGGCGCGCCGCAAGCTCGACGTTCTGCCGACCCGTGAGCTCACGATAACAATGCGATTCGTGCGCGACCCAGCCGATGTGCGCGCGAGCCGCCTCGCGATCGGAGCCCACCGGCTCGTAGCTGACCGACCCGCTACTCGGCGCGAGCACTGTCCCCACGACCGCAAGTAGTGTGCTCTTACCCGCCCCATTCGGCCCCTCGAGGAACACGAGCTCGCCGGCGGAGAAGTCCACCGTCACGCCTCGGAGGGCCAGGGTCGCGCCAAAGAGGCGGGTGACCGCGCGGACCTCGATGCGCTCGATGTGACTCACGCGCGCATCGATATCACAGGCAGCCCAAGGGGGTTGGGCGCTCGGGCATCGAATCTTCGGCCGTTCGTGCTACTCATCCATTCTGGTCGGGAAGTTCCCCCCGGATCTCCGTGCTACCCTCTGCCCCGATGTCTTCCTCCGCCGTCGCCGTCGAGAATGAGCGCATCGAGCGCCTCGCCGAGCTCCAGCGCGCCGTCGAGCGGGCATTGGAGGGCAAGACCGCGGTGGTGGAGCTGGCGCTCATCGCGCTCCTCGCCCGCGGTCACCTGCTGATCGAAGATGTGCCCGGGGTCGGCAAGACTACCCTGGCCCGCGCGCTGGCTCGCTCAGTCGGTGGCGAGATGCGGCGCGTTCAGTTCACGAGCGACCTGTTGCCCAGCGACGTGCTCGGTGTCTCGGTGTTCGATCAGCGAGCCGGAGACTTCTTCCTGCGCCAGGGCCCGATTTTTTCCAATGTGCTCCTGGCGGACGAGATCAACCGCGCGAGCCCACGCACCCAGTCCGCGCTGCTCGAGGCGATGAACGACGGCCAGGTGTCGATTGACGGCAAGACCATCCCGCTGCCGGATCCCTTCCTGGTCGTTGCGACGCAGAACCCGCAGGACTTCACCGGCACGTTCCCGCTGCCCGAGTCGCAGCTCGATCGATTCATGGTTCGGCTGCGCATCGGATACCCGCCGCCGAACGTCGAGACCCGGCTGATGCTCGAACCGGACCTGGATCGGATCGAGAACGTCCCGGTGGTGCTCGACCCCCAGTCCCTGGTCGAACTGCAGCGAGAGGTCGACCGGGTTGTGGTCGACGGCGCGCTAGGCACCTATTTGCAGGCGTTGATCACGGCGACCCGCTCGACGCCGACTCTGGCCTTGGGTGCGTCCACCCGAGCCGGCATGAACCTGTCGCGGGCCGCCAAATCCCGGGCGTTGATCCAGGGACGGCGCTACTGCATCGCCGACGATATCCACGACCTGGCGGTCCCTCTCCTGGCCCACCGAGTCCGCTTGGCGGCCCACGCCGAGGGCTACGTCCCGACACGGGAAGAAGCCGAGGCTGCGGTGCGAGACGTCGTCGCCCGCGTGCCCGTGCCCCTCTGAGGCGCCGTGGCTGGCGCCCGCCTCGCGACCCATCCGAAGGTCCAGCGCGCGCTGGAAGATCCGACTCCACCCAAGGGCTGGTGGGGAAAGCTCCGACGCTGGTTCCGCCCGCCCCGCAAGCTGCGGCTGACGCGTGAGGGGAAGTACTTCATCGGCATCACCTTCGGTGTCGGGTTCGCAGCGATCAACACGGGCAACAACCTGCTCTATCTGCTCCTGGGCATGCTGCTGTCCTTGATCGTGGTCTCTGGCGTGATGAGTGAGCTGTCCTTGCGGCACCTGACAGTGGTGCGCCGGCTGCCCCCTCGCGCCCAGGTTGGGCGAGCCCATCTGGTCGAAATCGAGGTCTACAACCACAAGCAGCGCGTCCCGTCCTACGCGATCGAGATCGAAGATCTGCGTGCGGGTCAGCCCGCAGACAAACGCTGTTTCTTCCTGAAGATCAGCCCCCGATCGGCGCAGGTCGCCGCATACCGCCGAACCCCCGCGCGCCGCGGCCGAGACCGCCACGTCGGCTTTCGCGTTGCCACTCGATTTCCCTTCGGCCTGTTCGAGAAATCTCGGGAACTCGGCGCCGAGGGAGATCTGATCATCTACCCCGCCGTCGACGTGGTCCGACTCCCGACCGATCAAGCGGGGCGCCGACTGGGTGGAGAGGGCGCATTTGGCCGTGGCTCGGGGGACGAGATCGTGGGCGTTCGACCGATGCGCGACGGCGACGACCCGCGAGACATCTACTGGCGCAAGAGCACCATGATGACCCAGATGGTGCTGCGCGAGCGCGCGAGAGAGACCCGACGGGACGTCGAGCTGAGCCTGGATCCAACACATCCTGGCCTGACCCCAGCCGAGGACTGGAGCATCCGCTTCGAGCGGCGAATCCGTGACGTGGCGTCGCGGGCCGTTGCCCACATCAAACGTGGAGACGGGGTCACCGTGCGCTGCACGACAGGGGACCGGGTGCGAGCCGACGCCTCGGTCGGCGCCGATCCCTTGCTCAGGTTCCTCGCCCTCCTCGAGGCTTGTCCAGGCAAGGGCAGTCTGCCGCCCAAACCCGCGGATGCGCCGCTGGCGGCAAAACCACCGGAGGCGGCGTGAGGTTCGGTCTCGTTCATCGGCTCATGACCGACGCGCTTGCGGCGCTCGGACTCTTGGCTCTGGTGACCAGCGGCGAGCTGAACCGCTGGATTGCCATCGCGGTGATCGTCGGGTTGGCGGCGGCGCTGGCCCTCCCCGAGCGCTGGCAGGACGGGCGTTTGATGCGTCACCTGGGCGTGGTCGCTCCGGTCGGCTTGCTGGCGCTGCAGCTCGGGCGTCTGGTGCTCGGCGCGCCGGTGTTGCAGCTTGCGGTGGAGTTTGCCGCCGGCCTTCAGGTCGTTCGTCTGGCAACACGGCGCGGGGCGGCGCACGACCAGCAGGTCGTCGTGCTCGCCTTGCTCCACCTGATCGCAGGCACGGTGCTCGGCGGCGGACTGGCCTACGGCCTGTGTTTTCTGGGGTTTCTGATCGTTGCCCCCGGCGCGCTGGTGCTCAGCCACCTGCGCAGAGAGGTCGAGGGCAACTACCGTCAGGGTGCGCGGGACCGCACGGGGTTGCCGGTCGATGTACCTCGAATCCTGCGCAGTCGCCGGGTCATCGGCAAACAGTTCCTGCTCTTCACCTGCCTGCTCTCGGTGCCGATCTTCCTGTTCACCGCGGTCATCTTCGTGATGTTCCCGCGCGTGGGGCTCAGCCTGCTGCTGCTGAACCACGGTCGGCCCGAGCGCATGATCGGGTTTTCGGACAAGGTCGACCTCGGCGGCGTCGGAACGCTGCGTAGCGACCCAACCATCGCCATGCGCGTGGAGCCCGCCGAGCTTTCGGAGAACCCACCGCTGCGGATCGCGCTCTACCTGCGCGGCACGGCCTTCGACACCACCGACGGGCGAAGCTGGTCCCGCTCTTCGACGCAGCGAGCGCCGGCTGACATGCTGGGCAGTACCGTTCGGATCCGGCGCGCGCCGGACGTCTCACGGGATTCGAAGCTCACCGTCGATCTCGAGCCCATCGATCCGCCGGTGGTCTTCCTCCCGAACGATGCCGTCGCATTGCGGCTGGTGGGGCGCGGCGCGCCCGTGCTCGGAACGAGCACGACCGTGCTCGCAGGGCCGGAGGGGGAGTTCAAATACGTCAGCGTCGATGACCGAGGCCTGCGTTACGAGATCTTCTTGGCGGGCAAGAACGAACCTCCGCCGCGCCCGATGAGTGCCGCGGATCGCGCCCGTTATCTGAGCCTGCCCGCCGACTTGCCACCCCGAGTGGCCGAACTTGCCCGCACGTGGACCGCCAACACAAAGAGTCCGCAAGCGCAGGCGGCGGCGGTCGAGGCCCGTCTGCGGAGTGAATACCGCTACGATCTGGCCTCGCCGTCCGGCGCGGAAAAGAACCCGCTCGACCACTTTCTGTTCGAATCCAAGCGCGGACACTGTGAGTTCTACAGCACGGCGATGGCGGTGCTCTTGCGCACGCAGGGGGTCCCGACGCGCAACGTCACCGGCTTCGTGGGTGGAACCTTCAACCGCTTCGGGCGTTATTACGCCGTGCGGCAAGGGGACGCTCACTCGTGGGTCGAGGTCTACATCGACGGTGCGGGCTGGACTCGTTTTGATCCCACGCCGCCCTCCGACGCGGCACCTCAGAGTGAAATCACAGGCGCATTGGCCTTCATGCGGGACTTCGTCGAAGCCGCGGCGCAACGCTGGAATCGAAACGTGGTGGGTTACGATCTGAAACAGCAGGTCTCGCTGTTTCGCACGGTGCGCAATCGTTACGCTTCTTTGCGCAGCAAGTCCGCGGTCCTCGACAGCCTCGGTTCACCGCGGCGCATGTGGCTCTTCGGGCTTGGAATCGCGCTGATCGGCGCGGGTGTGTACTGGTTGCGCCGCACCCGGCGGACGGCTGCCGAAAACAAAGATCCGCCCAAACCCGACGAGCTGAGTGTGCAGCGCATCGTTGCGCTCTACCGCTCCCTCGAGGCCGTGCTGGTCCTGCTCGGGGTGCCGCGACCCGCGAGTGTTCCGCCGTTGGCGCACGCCCTGGGTCTCGTAGCACTCGGCCATCCGGCGGCAGATGAAGTGCTCGCGCTGACCCAGATCTACATCGACGCGCGCTTCGGCGAGCGCCGCCTGGACGATGCGGAGCGCAGTCAGTTCAGCGAACGCGTGCGGGCCCTTCGACAGGTGCGCCCGCGAGAAGCTGCAGCGGCGTGAGGCTCAGCTCGGCTTGACCACGACGTGGGCGCGCTCGCCCGGCCGCGTGCGTGACACGCCGATCAGAGCGCCGGGGTCCGGTCGCGCCGTCAAGGCGTCCAGCTCGAGCGTCGGTTCGCCGCGCTCGACCCAGGCGATGACCACGGGGTCCGTGGCGCTCACACCCACCTGAACCACGTTCACGGGAACGCCCCGCGCGAGCTCCTCGGCGCTCACCGCGCGCTGCATGGAGCCGCGTGGTCGAGCCCGGGGTGCAACGCGTCCCTCGGCGTCGACACTCTCCGGCGCGTAGGTGTGTACGACGAGGCGATAGCTGTCCTCACCGGAGAGTCCCCCCGAGATGCAGGCGCTGACCTGATCGAGAGCGCCCACGCCGAGCGTGGTGGCTGCGAGCAGCGCGAGCCAGGTTGCGGGAGGGGGGGGCATGAAGACGATTATTGATAAGCACGCTTCGTGCCAGCGCCAGGGGTCGCGGCTTCTCGCGTTTTTCTGGGTTTTCCGCCCCGGCCGGGGGCGGCGGCCGGTGTCAGCCTGACGGCGGGCAGGGGTCAGTAGGACACGGGCGTCAGCGCTGCTTCGCCACGGCGCCGGCCCACCGAGTAGCCTCGGCGCACTTGCTGAGCCCCTTCGGCCCGGCTCCCTCGCGCGCGAACGGCCCCGCCACCAGCGCGACATCGCGACCCGCCAGGACCGCTGCGATGGGGCCCGCGGCGCTGCGCTCGGCGCACACGTGTTTGGCTTTCGCGGCGGCCTTGGCGCGATCCGGCGACACGTACTCGGCGGGGCGTGCTCCAGCTGGGCGAAGCACGCCCCGGGCGAAGGCCGCGAGGCCGCGCGTCGCAGCGGCTTCGTTGTCGTAGCGAAGATGCCAGGCTAGCGCGTACTGATTCTCTTTTCGGAACACCGCGACGCGATCGCCAGCCCAGTCGCTCGCGCTCTCCGCGGCCGCGCGGCGCGGCATCCATTCCTCGAGCAGAATCCGAACTGACTGCTCACCCAGGATGTCTCGGTAGATGACCTCGGTAGGGCCGCCGGGCGGCGCGGACGGGATGGGGACCGGCTCGGCTTTCTCGCGCGAGACGTATTTTTCGGGGTGGAGCAGCTGTTCGGTGGTGGACGGAAGATCACGCCAGATCGCGTCCACACTCGCCCAGCCCCCACGCCGGCGGGACCAGTTCACGAACGAAAGGCCGTCGATGTACGGCGAAACCACCGATCGTTTGAGGATGCCCGGGACATTGGCCGACTCCATGGACAGCTCGATGGCGCCCCGCGCCTCGAGGCTGATGATCTCGTCGGAGACGTCTACGGCCCGGAGCCCCCGGGTGGCCAGCACGTGATCGAGCATGGCGCTGGTTGCGTCACCCTCGGCGAGAGCGTGAATCGCGCTCTGTTCATCGCCCGAGTCCTCGCGAAACTTGAGGCGCTTTTCCAGGTCGTAGTGCTGATCTTGCAGCGCGTGGACCAGCTCGTGGGCCAGGGTCGCGCTGCGCTCGGCGGGCGGCAGGTCGCGCGCCAGGAACATCGCCTTCTGTTTAGGATCGTAAAAACCAGCCAGCTGCGAGCCCATCAACTCGAGCAAGCTCTCTTCATAGTCGAAGCTCGCCGGCACGACCCCGAGCGCGAACAGCATCTGGGTCTCGGCGCCGATGATGGCCGGGGGCACCTCCGTCGCCAGCTCCTTCTTCACGAACGCGACCATCTCGGCGCGGCTGATGGAGTGACCCTTCACGGGACCCTTCGCCGCGAGCTCGCGATGACGTTCCACGACGCGAAGTGCTCCGGCAACGATACGATCGGCCTCGGCCTCCGGGCTGGCTCCCACGCCAGCGTCCACCGCTTCGACGAGCGGGTTTGCGGGCGGGGCCGTTGGCGAAGCGTGTGGGGCCTCCGCGGTCGGGGCCGGCCCACAGCTCACCAGAAGGAGCCCGCAGGCCAGCGCGACGGTGGGCCTCATTTCGTGCCCGTCTGGGCCCGGAGTGCCTGGATGGCAGCGGCACGATCCGACTGGCCGAAGACGGCTGAGCCCGCAACGAGCACGTTGGCGCCCGCCTCGATCACACTGCGCGCGGTGTCCGGCGCGACTCCGCCATCGACCTCCAAGTCGATGGCCAGGCCTCTCTGTTCGATCATGCCGCGGAGCGCGCGCAGCTTGGGCAAGGCCGACGGCAGGAACCGCTGGCCACCAAAGCCCGGATTCACACTCATCACCAGAATCAGGTCCAGGTCGTCGAGCACGTGCTCGATCGAGCTCTCGTGTGTGTGCGGGTTCAGCACGACGCCGGCCTTCTTCCCCAGACGCCGGATCTCCGCGAGGGTGCGCTGCAGGTGCAGGCTCGCCTCTACATGAACGCTGATCACGTCGGCCCCGGCCTCCGCGAACGCCTCCACGTAACGTTCCGGTTCGACGATCATCAGGTGGACATCCAACGGCAAAAGTGTGGCCGCCCGCGCCGCCCGGACCACCACCGGGCCCAAGCTGATGTTCGGCACGAATCGCCCGTCCATCACGTCGACGTGAATCCAGTCCGCGCCTCCGCGTTCGACTGCCTGGATCTCTTCGGCAAGGCGCCCCAGATCGGCGCTCAGAATGGACGGCGCGATTCGGAGCGGGCTCGACATGCCCTCCGGGGATACACGAGCTGCCTCAGCGCTGCCAGGCCTCCCCCGGTTTGTCGACACTCCGTCAAGTCGAGCGTGATATCGTCGGGTCGAGCGACGAAGCGATGATCACGCGTTCCCTCGGCAAGCAGGACTACGACCACATCGTCCAGGTCATCGACCGATGGTGGGGTGGCCCGACCAGCGCCCTGGCCCACCCGTTATTCTTCTACGAGCTCGGGCAGTTGGCCCGCGTGGTCGAGCACGACGGCATCCTGGTCGGTTTCCTGTTCGGCTTCATCGCCCAGGCTGCACCCAAGACCGGCTACGTGCATTTGGTGGGGATCCACCCGGATTATCGCCGACGTGGCGTCGGCAAGGTGCTCTATCAGAGCTTCGAAGAAGAGTGCCGCGCTCAGGGTTGCGCGCGGCTCAAGGCCATCACGACCGTCGGCAACGAGGGCTCGATCGCGTTCCACAAAGCCACGGGCTGGACCGTGACAGCGGTTGAAGATTACGCGGGCCCTGCCCGGCCGCGTGTGGTGTTCAACAAGGTTCTCTGACCATGACCAGCGTCGCTAACGCGCGTACGGCAGAGGTGCGATCTGCACGCGAAGCCCGGGCCATTCTCGCTGAGGCATCGGCCGGGCTTCAAGGGGCTCCCAGCGACGGGGAGCTGGAGAAGGCCATCGAATTTCTGGCGCAGGCCAGCAGCACGCTCTACGAGCTCGAGACGGATTCGCCAGCTTCCGAGGACTATCGCAGCATCCGAGCCGCGATCGCGCATTTGAGCCACGCCCTCGGCGTGCTTCAGGGACTGCCGCCGGGCCCGGCCGTCGACGCCGCGGTCGAGGCCTTGGCGCGAACGCTGGCGTTACTCTATCCCGTAGCGCGAACACACCAGCGCCGCCGCCGCCGGGTCATCCTGGACATTTTTGGCGACCCGGACTCGATGCCGGCGCTCGCGCCCCCAGCCCCGGAGCCCACCGGGGCGCCTCCAGAGCGGGACGACTTCGCCGGGCGGAACCAACGCGCCGGCGGGGACCGCGTGTTCGTCGAGGTCGACATCGGTCTCGCCAGTCAGTCGCATTTCTACACCGGACTCTCCCGAGACCTCTCGCGGGGCGGACTCTTCGTGGCCACCTACAAACCTCAGCCGCCGGGCACTCAGGTGACGGTGAACTTCGTGCTCCCGGATGGAAGAGCGGTCAAAGCGCGCGGGGTCGTGCGCTGGACCGTGGACGCGCGCGATGACATGGCCCCGGGAATGGGTGTCGCGTTCGAGCAGGTCGACGCAGAAGATCTGAACGCGATCGAAGACTTCTGCGGGGCGCGCTCGCCGATTTACCACCAATCCGGGGATGATTGAGCGAGGGCCGGCGGACCCTCGGATTTCATTCATACTCAAGAGGCGATAAGGTTTTCCGGCTCGCTCGTCCGCGGGAGGCATCCATGCGCAGGCTTTTCCTGATACTTGGCTTCAGCTCCCTCGCGAGCATTTTGAACTGTGCTCAGTCCGAGTCCGTCAGTGGCGGCGGTGGCTCCGGCGCCTTTGGTGGATTCGCAGGCGACGCAGGTCCCGGCGGGACTTCAGGCTCGGGCGGCGGCGGCTTCGGCGGCGCGGGGCTGACGGGAGGCGGCGGCGGCGCGGGCGGTGTTGCGGGCCAGGGCGCGGTCGGCGGGGGCGGCGCCAGCGGTGGAATTGGCGGCGCTGGAAGCGGGGGTGGCGGAACCGGTGGTTCCACCGGCGGCGCGGGCGGCTCGACCGGCGGGACTGCGGGCTGCACCCCCCCGGTAGTTGGTGGCGCTTGCGATACCTCCCCGCAGTGCGGGTGCAATAGCTCGGAGGCGTGCAACGTCACCAGCGAAGCCGGCACCACGCAGTGCACACCAGCAGGAACGATCACACCCTACAACATCTGCACCAACCTGAACGACTGCACGAAGGGCCACGCCTGTGTTGGCAGCGCATGCAAGGCGTACTGCGAGAAGGACGCGGACTGCAGCGCGACCGGCGGAGCGTGTTTCCAGGTTCAGTTCACCAGCGCCGGGACCAGCAAACCGATTCCCGGCATGAAGGTCTGCTCCAAGAAGTGCGAGCTGCAAAACCCGGTCTCCGCGTGCGGCCCCGGTCTGAGCTGCTACCCCGACGTGAAGGCCATTCCGCCGAAATCCGACTGCGCAAAAGCGGGCACTGCGACCACAGCGGGCGCATGCCTAGCGGACGGAACGGCGTGTGCGCCCGGCTACGCATGCCTCTCCAACGGCGACTGCAAGAAGTGGTGCCGCGTGAGCTTCACGGGCGATTGCGGCAGCGGTAAGACGTGCCAAGGATGGGCCTCGCCGAACGAGGTCATCGTCGACGGCATCACCTACGGAGTTTGCACACCTTGACCGGACTGCCCTCGACTGTGGAACCCGCGGAGCTGCGCGCCATCGGTTTGTTCGGCGCCCTCAGCGACGAGGTTCTCGCGCATTTGTCGGCGTCGCTGACCGTGACGACACCGCCGGCCGGCACGGTGGTGTTTCGTGAGGGCGACGAGGCCCGCGACATGTTCATCCTCGTCGACGGCGAGCTCGAGGTGTTGAAGCGCAGCCACCGCGGGATCGACGCGAGGGTGGCCATGCTCGGACCCGGCGACTGGTTCGGCGAGATGAGTGTCGTCGACGTACAGCCGCGCTCCGCGACGGTCCGGACTCTGGCGCCCACGCGACTCGTGCGCTTGACCAGCGCCGATCTCGACGCGCTCTACCGCTACGACGTCAAGTCGTACGCGATCATCGTGTTGAACCTGGCGCGAGAGCTGAGCCGGCGCCTGCGCGTTGCCGACGGCATCTTGGCGGACTTCATCGCCAACGTGCTCGACAGTTACCTGGTGCGCCGCGGCCCGGCCGCCGGCTGACTCAATCCGAGGCTGAATCGAGCGCTGCGTCGCCAGCGTCCGTGTCGGCGTCACCCGTCGCGCCGTCTCCTGCGTCGGCTTCGGCGTCGCCCCCGCCATCCAGATCGGCATCGCCGCCGCCATCGACTGGGCTCGTGCCGCCGGCGCCACCCGTTCCCGCAACGCCGCCGCCACCTGCCGCGCCACCACCACCGGCCGCGCCACCAGTTCCGGCCGCGCCGCCACCTCCGGCTGCGCCACCGCCACCGGCCGCGCCGCCCGCGCCCCCGCCGGCTCCGCCCGACGCGCCTCCGCCGCCATCCTGTAGCGAGCCGCCGCCAAAGCCCGAGCTCGCTCCCACTCCGCCCGCCCCGCCAGCGGGGACACCACCCGTAGCTCCGGTTTGATCCGAGGGGACCTCAGGCTGTGGGTTGAGATCACAGGCGGCGAGGGAGGCTGTGACAAGCAGAAAGAGCAGCCAACGGCGAGCCATGTGTCAACACACTAGCACAGCATGCGCCATGCGGCACAGTGACGATCTGCGGTCCAATTGGGGCGATTCGCTGCACCAAACCGGCACATGCTGGCACACCTGTCGGCCGCCAGGGTCAGTCGTGGCGCATGTTCAGTCCGCGGCGTCGGGGTCAGCGACCGCGTCGCCGACGTCGCTGTCGGAGCCTGCTTCTCCGTCGCTCGCGTCCCCGTCAGCGTCCGGACCCGCGTCTCCTGCGTCGTCGTCCGCATCGGCATCCGGGCCCGGGACTCCGCCGTCGAGGATGCCCGTTCCACCCCCAGAGCCCGAGCTCCCGGCCATACCGCCGAAGGAAGAGCCCGCTGCTCCGCCCACGCTCGCGCCGCCAACTCCTCCACCCGCGGCGGCCGACCCGCCAAAACCACCCGTCTCGTTGCCGCTCGGCACCTCGGGTTGCGGATTCAGATCGCAGCCCGCGGCGGATGACAGCATGAGCCCAAGGGCCCAAACCCATCGTGGAACGCGGCGCATGCGGGTCATGTGAAGCAATCCTCTGGCCAAACGTATCACGCGTCAGTGGGCCAGACACGCAACCGGTACGCGGGGCGCGGGCGCAAGAGCCAAGCGCGCCCAGCCCGCGGCCACGACGCTCAGTCGGACGAGCTGCCGCGCGCTCGCGCTTCGTGGATCAGGGCGAGCGCTGCTTCGACGTCCGGAGCCGCTCGTTCGAGACCCTCAGCGACCCTACCCAGCTCGGCCTGAAGCTCCCGCAACACCGCTGCGACCTCATCGGCGTTCGTGACCAGGATGTCCCGCCAGATCGCCGGATTTCCCCCGGCAACGCGGGTCGCGCTCGCAAACCCCGGACCCTCCGCCGCTCGGCTTCCCCTGCGTTCGGACAAGACCACCAGCACGCTGGCCAAGAGCTGAGGCACGTGGCTCGTGAGTGCGAGCGCTCGATCGTGAGTGGCAGCGCTCATCAGCACCGGCTCGGCGCCGAGCCCCACGACGAAGCCTCGCACGGCCTCGAGTGCCGCTTCGCTCGCGCCATCGGGACACAAGATCCAGCGCTTGCCAGCAAAAAGCTCGGCGTGCGCGGCCGCTCTTCCGGACCGCGAGCCTCCTGCCAATGGATGCCCGGGGACAAACACTCCGGCACGACGAGAGCGCGCCGCGACCTCTGCGATCTGCCGCTTCGTCGAGCCTGCGTCCGTGACCACCCGGGCCAGGCTGAGCACGCGCGGGAGCTCAGCCGTGATCACCGAGACCGGAGCGGCGAGCACCACCAGGTCCGCGCGTGCCAGCTCGGCGTCGACGGCCTCACTCGCCTCGGCGGCGAGCACGCGCGCGCCGAAAAATTCGTCGTTGCCAGGCTCGATGGCGGAAGAAGTGTCGATCGCAACGACCTCCGTTTCCGGCCTTCGAGCCGCGAGTGCCGCGGCGATCGAACCTCCGATCAGACCAAAACCGACGATGCAGATCATCGCCGCACGGCGGCGCCCACTGCGCGAGCTCGCTCGGCGAGCTCCACAGCGTCGGCCCAGCGCAGGGTCGCTGGTACGGGGCTGGGCACGTCTGCTTTTCCGACCCACACCCGCAGAATGATGCCATCGGCGCCCGCACCGATGGCCGCGCAGGCGACAGCAGCCGAATAACGCGTGCGCTGCGCGATGCTGGCCACATCGACCACGATCGGCAAATGCGTGCGGATCTTGGCGCGCGCAATCGCGGCCACTTCCAGCGTGCGCGCACCGTTCGGATATTCGCCGCCGGCCTCGAGCAGCACGACACAGCCTTCTTGGCGGGCGAGCTCGCGCTCGGCAGCGCCGATCCATTTGTTGGCGCCCCAGCTCGGCCCTCGCTCGACGAACTTCACCTGAGTCGGCGAAGCAGCGCGCACCTTCAGCGGCAGACACGTTAGCGAGCCAACACTGTCGGGCACGATGCGCGCACGACTCACCGCTGCATCGAAGGGTCGCCCGGCAGCGACCTCGTAACCGACGTCGCTGGAAGGCGGCCCGCTCTCGTCCCCGTCACCACCACCCAGCCCGATCGGTTCGATCGCCACCCAGGGGCGCTGTCCGCCGATGATGCCCCACGGACCCTCCGCCACGGTGGAGGCCTCGCGAAAGCGACGCGACGCCAAGCGGAACGGCTCGCTGACCCGCACGACATCCGCGACCCAATCGAGGTCCTTTGCGACCGCGACGTGAAGCTCCGTCACGTCTCCGACCACGCCGAGCAGCGTGCGTGTTTGGCCGCTCGAACGATGAACCTCGAAACCGGCACCTACCAGATAGGCGATGACGGCCTCGACCGCCGCGTCCGGCGCCTCCGACTCCATGACGACAACCATGGACGAACCAGCGTATCAAAACGGGGCCGCCGGAGAAGCCGAGTTCTTGCCGTTCTTCGGCTTGGCCTCCGCTCCGGCGGGAAGCTATGGTTTGGGGCCAAGGTGGACGGCATGAATCAGGGGCGGATGCCCATGGCGAGCCAACCGGACGAGCTGATCGGGACGGTCGTCGCGGGGCGTTACAAGGTGCTGCAGCGCCTTGGCCAGGGCGGCATGGGCACGGTCTACCTCGCCGAGCACCAGGCCATCGAGAAGAAGGTCGCGCTCAAGGTTCTGCGCGCCGAGTACTCCGCCAAGCCCGATCTGGTCACGCGCTTTCAGCGCGAAGCCATCAGCGCGTCGCGGATCAAACACCCGAACGTGCTCGACGTCTTCGACTTCGGCCAGCTCGACGACGGCTGCTTCTTCCTCGCCATGGAGTTCCTCGAGGGTCGGGACCTGGCCGACGAGCTCGAGTACTGCCGAGTGCTCACCGCCGAGCACGCGCTGCGCATCATGCTGCAGATCGCCAAGGCGTTGTCGGTGGCCCACGGCAAGGGTGTGGTGCACCGCGACCTCAAGCCCGAGAACGTCTTCCTCCAGCTCACGGCGGACGGAGAAGAGACGGTCAAGATCGTCGACTTCGGCATCGCACAACTTCGCACCAACGAAGAGGCCGCCGCGAACGAACCATCGCGTCGGCGCCTGACGCGAACCGGCATGATCTTCGGCACGCCGGAGTACATGTCTCCGGAGCAGGCGGCCGGAAAACACGCCGATTTGCGCGTGGATATCTACGCAACCGGCATCATCTTGTTCGAGATGTTGACGGGCGCGGTGCCGTTCACCGGTGACACCTTCTTTGCGGTGCTCAACGCCCACATGAACGACCCGCTACCGTCGATGCGCGCCATCAATCCCGAGGTCGCCATCTCACCCGATCTCGAGGCGGTGATCCTCAAGGCGCTGGCAAAGAACCCGGACCACCGCTTCCAGTCCATGCGCGAGCTGGCGGCAGCGCTGATGAACACGCCGGAGGCGGCCGCGCTCGATCCCCTGGCCCGCAAGAGTGCGCTGCCCGGGATCACGACCGCAGAGTTCGGCAACCTCGGCCGCGACTCGGCGGCGGATCTCGTGCCGCACGCCCACGTGCAACCCGGCGCCGCACACGACCCGAATGCGGCCGGCCTGGACCAGGCTGTGCGCGCAGACACGATGCCGGTCGGAGTGACACGCGAAGAGATCCCCGTGCGGCGTTCCGGCAAGGGCGTCTGGATCGCCCTGGCCGTGGTCACGCTGGCCGCCGTGGGCACCGCCGCGGTGAAATTCATGCCCGCCCCGAAGACGGTCGCGAGCGTCGAGCCTCCACCCCCGGCTTTTCCCAGCACAACGGTGCAACCCGTGGAAACGGCGGCCCCACCCGTGGAGCCTGCGACGAGCGCCACCGTCGCCGCGCCCAGCGGCGTTCAAATCAAGGTCGTGACGGAGCCCGACGGCGCGGTGGTGCTCAAGGGTGGCGCCCAGGTCTGCGACACCACACCGTGCGAAGTCACGGCCAAGAAGGACGAGACGCTGGAGCTCGAGGCCCGCAAGAACAAGCTGCGCGGTACGGCCAAGGTGCTCGCGCAGAGCGACCAGACCGTCACCATCAAGCTGGCGGCGCCGGCAGGCGGAAGACCCGCGGCCCAGCCGTGTTACCAGGAAGTCGTCACCGACGGGCTGAAGGGCTTGAAGCCCGTCCCATGCCCCAAGTGACGCGGCACACGCCGACAACTGGCGTCGGCCGCTTCAGCTTCCGCGGCAATCGCCGCGACACTCGCCACGGTTGGTTGCGTTTGACGCCAGCGTACTCGTTGCACCTGGTGCAATCGCTCGTGGCAAAGCGCGCGCGCGCCGATCTGCCAGTGCTCGATCCTTTCTCGGGTAGCGGCACGACGCTGCTCGTTTGCACCGAGCTCGGAGTGCCCTCGACGGCGCTCGAGCTGAACCCATTCCTGGTGTGGCTGGCGCGGGCCAAGGCCGCCCGTTACGACGCCGCCGCGTTGTCCGCGGCGTCGAAGACCGTCGAGGTCGCCGCGAAATCGGTGCGCGCGGCCCGGGCCCCGAGCGCCTGGACGCCCCCGCTCCACAACATCGAACGCTGGTGGGACGCCGCCACTTTGTCGGCACTTTCCCGGGCTTTCGCGGCGATCGGAGCCCAAGAGCCGAGCAGCCGCGCGCGGGACCTGTGCTGGCTGGCCTTCTGTCGGACGCTGGTGAGCGTGTCGACCGCGAGCTTTCGTCATCAGTCGATGTCGTTCGGCAAAGCCGCAGCGCGCACTCCCGCCGAGAGCCGCGCAATCGTCGCTCGCGAGCTCGAGAGCAGCTTCGCGTCGCTCTCTCGGGCCGCCGCCGTCCCACTCCCGACCGTTCGCCGCGAGGTCGTGCAGGGTGATGCCAGAGCCGTGGCGACGGCGCTCGGCAAACGGCGCTTCGGAACCGTGATCACCTCACCGCCCTACGCCAACCGCATGAGTTACATCCGCGAGCTACGGCCTTACATGTACTGGCTCGGGCACCTGGCGGACGGTCGCTCCGCGGGGGAGCTCGATTGGCAAGCCATCGGTGGGACCTGGGGCGCCGCCACCAGCAACCTTGGTCGCTGGAGCGCGCCCAAGGGTACGGCGAGCTCGTTCCGCGACCTGCCGGGGTTGCTCACCGCGATCGGCAAGAACAGCGAAGTGCTGTCACGCTACGTCGAGCGTTATTGCGTCGACATGGCGGCTCACCTGAAGAGCTTGCGAGCCGTCGTGGCAGACGGCGGGGAAGTGCACTACGTCGTCGGCAACTCGAAGTTCTTCGACGTGCTCGTGCCCGTCGAGGAGATCTTGGCCGCTGAGCTGAAAAAAGCCGGGTTTTCTCGGCCGAAAATCGCACGACTGCGCAAGCGCACCAGCAAGCGCGAGCTGTTCGAGTTCTGCGTCAGCGCACGGGGCTGACGCCTCGCGCGACGCGCGCCCGGTCTCTCAGGCCGCGTCAGCGAGCAAACCGAAGGCAGCGACTCCGAACCGCCGCAGCTCACGCCGCACCTCGCTCGCGCGTTCGGGGGCCCCGGAGAGCGCTGCCAAGAGCTCCGCGCACCAGCCGTCGAGGGTCGCCTCGCAGCTCGACAGATCTTCACTCTCACCCGAGAGCACACGGCGCCACGCGCGCGCGGTCACGCCCAGCGTGTCACTCATGCGAATGCCACCATCGCTGCTGATGGCGTGACCGCTCTCGACCAGCCGTGCGCAAGCCGGAGCACCGAGCGTCTCGATCGCGACGAGCTGGTCGGTCAAGAACGCCGGCAACACGGCCGCGGCCCGCGTGGCTCCCACGCCGAGCAGAACCCGACCGAGGAGCGACAGCAGCTGAGTGAAGCCGTCGTTCGGTGCGGACGCCGAAAGCTCGAACCCCGGCGCGGCTTCGACTTCGCGTGCGGCTTCGGCTTCGCGCGCCGTTTCAACTTCGCGCGCGGCTTCGGCTTCGCGTGCGGCTTCGGCTCCGCGTGCGGCTTCGGCTTCGCGCGCCGTTTCAACTTCGGAACACCGCGCTTCAGGCGGCGCGCCCGACCCGGGAGGACGCAGAACCGCACGGGGCCAGCCCGTAGGACTCAGGGTCACCCAGGCGGCGCCCGCGTGAAGCGCAGGGTTGTCGTTGGGGAGCTCGGCGCACGGCGCTCGGAGGGAAGCCACGCGGCCATTTCAGGCTGCGCCATCGGCTGCGGCCAACATTGTGGGGGCGCGCGAGCGCTCATCGCGGGACCACGCTATTCTCCGCCCATGCGCTCCGTTCTCGTGCTCCTGGCTCTTGGCGCCCTGAGTTGCTCGGCGAATCCGCCGCCGCGGTGGCAGGAGGGCGGCGCACCACTGATGATCGCACCCGCCCGCTGGGACCGCGGCGACGACGATCCCATCCAGATCCACGCCGATGGCAAGGTCACCGACGGCGGCGATCTGTTGTTCGTCGTCGACCGCGCGGGTCGTGTCGTCGACAAGGACTACGAGCCGGTCGCCATCCTCCTGCCCGACGGTCACATCGGCGGCCCCGACAACCAGCTCCTCGGCCGCATCGGCCAGGCCAACGCGGCCCCTCCGGGCTCGGCCGCCGCCTGGCTGGCCGTGCTGCCGAATGGGCAGGTCGTGCGCTTCGACGAGGAGGGCGACCGCCACAATGCGGGCGTCTGGTACGGCTGTGAAGGGCCGCAGAAGCGCACCTGCACACTGGTCACCCACGTGCTGTGGGTGCGGGACTACATGCGCAACTCCCGCGGCGGGGTCTCGGTTGGCGTCGGCGTGATGATGGTGCGCTGAGCACACCTATCGACGAACTCCCGGGGATTCGCTAGAACCTGCGCGCCATGTTGGACGGTCGTTGGGTCGCGGATCACCTCACCGATGCACGCGCGGGCCTCGCGCGGCGGTCGGCCGAAACGGCGAGCTTGCTCGACACCGCGGGTTCGGTGTTCGAACGGCGGCGTGTGCTGATTGGAAAGACGGAGGCGCTGCAAGCCAAGCGCAACGCCGCCAACGAACAGATGAGCAAGCTGGCGAAGGGCGGTGACAAGACCGAATTCGCCGCGCGGCGCGACGAGCTGCGCACGCTGTCGGCTGAGATCAAGACCCTGGAAGACGAGCTCACTGCGGTCGAGCGCGATGTCGAAGAGCGCATGCTCTCGATCCCCAACCTACCGCACAGCTCCACACCGGACGGCGCCGGAGAGGCGGAAAATCCCGTGCGCCGCAGCTGGGGTGAAAAGCCGAGTTACGATTTCGAGCCCAAGCCACACTGGGAAATCGGCGCCGCGCTCGGCATCCTGGACTTCGAGCGTGCGGCGAAGCTCTCGGGCGCGCGTTTCAGTGTGCTCTGGGGTCTCGGCGCGCGGCTCGAGCGGGCGTTGGTCGCGTTCATGCTCGATCTGCACACTCGCGAGCACGGTTACACCGAGGTGTACCCGCCGTTCATGGTCAAGGCCGCGGCGCTGCGCGGCACCGGACAGCTGCCCAAGTTCGAGCAAGATCTGTTCAAGACCTTCCGCAACGATCCCGAGGACGCCGACCCGCTGTATCTGATTCCGACGGCGGAGGTGCCGGTGACGAACCTGCACGCCGATGAGATCCTCGAGGGCGACACGTTGCCCCGGGCGTACACCGCCTACACACCCTGTTTCCGCAGCGAAGCCGGCTCGTACGGCAAGGACGTGCGTGGACTGATTCGCCAGCATCAGTTCGACAAGGTGGAGCTGGTGCGCTTCGTGACCCCGGAGAGCGCCGAGGAGCAGCTGGAGGTCCTGACCGGCCACGCGGAGCGAGTGCTGCAACAACTGGGGCTGCACTACCGAGTGATTTCCCTGTGCGCGGGCGACCTCGGGTTCAGCTCGACCAAGACCTACGACCTGGAGGTCTGGTTGCCCTCACAGGACGCCTATCGAGAGATCTCGAGCTGCTCGTGGTTCACGGACTACCAGGCGCGGCGCGCGAAGATCCGCTACCGCGCCGAGGCCAAGGGCAAACCACGGCTGGTCCACACCCTCAATGGCTCGGGGCTCGCCGTTGGACGCACACTCGTGGCAATTCTCGAACAGGGTCAACAGAAGGACGGCAGCGTGGTGATCCCCGAAGCGCTGCGGGCCTTCATGGGCACCGACCGCATCACCGCCCGGTGAGCGCTCAGCGGCGGCGCTTCTTCTTCCCGCCGCGACCTGAGCCAGCGGTCGGCGCGCCGGGACGCTGACCGCGTGCACCACCCCCCGAACGCTGACCGCGTGCTTCGCCGCCTGGGCGACCACTGCGTGCATCACTGGCCGCACCTCCGCGGGCCCCCGGCTTGCCGCGCCCGGCTGCCGCTTGTTTCGGCGCGGCACCCGGCCTTCCGCCGCGACCTCGGCCACCGGCATTTCCTCGGCCGGGCTCCGGGCGCCCTTTGCCTGGTCCGCCCGCTCCACGCCCGCGACCGTGCGCCTCTGCGCCCCGAGCGCGCCCGAGCTGTGCCAGAACTTTCTCCGGCAAGACCCGGCGTGCCGAGCTCATGCGACGAAGAATCGCCACGTCTTCGATCTCGACGACCACGCGATCACCGAGCGTCACGCGATCTCCAGAGCGCACACCGACCACCGAGAGCTCGTCTTCACTGGCCTCGTACTGATCGGGACCGAGTGCCTCGTAGCGGATGAACACGTCGACGAACGGAGCGTCGAGTGCAACGAAGACTCCACTGCCCACAATCGCCGTGACCCGGCCCTCGAGGATCTCACCGATGTGAGTCCGCATGTGAAGCGCGCGGTACAGATCGACGACCTCGCGTTCGACTTCCATCGCAGCCCGCTCGCGCACACTGGCCGCCGTGGCAGCGGCCCGCAGATCTTCGATTGCCTGCGGCGAGAGGTCGATTTTCCCGCCGCGCAGCACGTGTTTCACCGCGCGGTGCACCACCAGATCGGGGTAGCGCCGGATCGGCGAGGTGAAGTGCACATAGGCCTCCGATGCCAAGCCAAAGTGTCCGATGTTGGCGATGTCGTACTGCGCTTGTTTCAGCGAGCGCAGGAGCAGCATCTCGAGCACCTGCTTCTTCTCGTGTCCCTCGATGCTGGCCAGGAACGCCTTGACACCCTTCGGCTCGAACAGGACCTCGAGGTCGATCTCCATGCCGATCGTCTGTGCACAGTTGGCCAGGCGCTCCAGCTTCTTTTCATCCGGTTTGCCGTGCACGCGGTAGATGGCCGGACAGCGCCGTTTGCCGAGCCAGTCCGCGACCAGCTCGTTGGCCAAGAGCATCAGCTCCTCGATCATCTGGTAGGCGCGCTTGACACCCGGATCTTGCGCGCGGCGCACGACGTCCGTGGGCTCGCCGGTCTCCTGATCCAGGACCACCTTGGCCTCCGGAAGATCCAGGTCGAGAGCGCCACGATCGAGGCGCCGCTTGCGGAGTTTGCGGGCCAGATCGTCGAGGACCTTCAGGCCCTTCTTCATGCCCTCCGCCTGCGCGCTGCGGGGCGGGGCCTCGGTGAACCCGAGGGCTCGGGCGACGCCGGGGTAGGTGAGCATGGCCTGCGAACGCATCAGGCCCTCGACCACGTCGAATTTTTCCACCGTGCCGTGGCGATCGAGATCCGCGATCACGCACAGACACAGGCGCTCCGCCTCCGGCATCAGCGAGCAGAGATCCGCCGCGAGCGCCGCTGGCAGCATGGGGATCGCACGGTCGGGCAGGTAGATGGTGCAGCCCCGCGCCCGCGCCTCGGCGTCGAGCTCGGTACCGGGTTGGACGTATTCGCTGACGTCCGCGATGGCGATGTACGCGCGGAACCCGTCACCGAGGCGCTCGACCCAGACCGCGTCGTCGTGATCCCGTGCGTCCTCCGGATCGATGGTGGGCAGCGGGACGTGGCGCAGATCGACGCGGCCTTCGGGGTTGAGGCGGGAGAGCTTGGCCGCCATGGCCTCGGCCTCACGCACTGCACCTTCCGGGTGGTCCTCCTCGATCTGCTCCCGCACCAGGATCTTCTCGACCTCGACGATGGGATCGCCAGGCGCCCCGAGCACGGCGACCAGATCCGCTTCGGCGTTTTCGTTGGCGAACTTCGGAAAGCGCGTGATGTTGACCACCGCCGCGTCGCCGTCGTTGCCGATCCGCGCGTGACTCTTGACCACGATCGGCCCGCGCACTCGTGCGTCATCGGGCTCGAGCCACACACTCTTGCCGCGTCGGCGGAGCACGCCCGCCAGCCGCGGGCTGCGACGCGAAATGATGTCGTCGAGCCGCCCCTCCACGCCGCGCGACGTGCGACCGATCACGGTGACGCGCACACGATCACCGTGCATCGCCCCGCCGATGCCGTCGGGCGCGACGTACACGTCGTCCTGCCCAACCGCGGAGACGAAGCCAAAACCACGCGGGTGCACGCTGAGGATGCCGTCCCAGGTGGAGCCGCTCGCGTCCGGGCGACGCAGAGCTTTGAAGCGCTGGCCCGAGATCGGCTTGATCGTTCCGTCGAGGCCGAGCTGATCGAGCAGGGTGAGGAGTCGTGAATAGGCGGCTTCATCGACGCCAAGTCGGGTGGCCAGCTCGCGGGCGTGCAACGGCCGGTCGGCCTCGTGCAGACAGCCTACGATCTCGCCGCGCGCGGGCAGGGGTTTTGCCATGCGCGGGGGCATAGCCCGGGGCGCCGGCGCCGTCCTCTCGAAGCGGCGTCCGCGCGAAAAACGCGCTCTCAAACCCGGCTTCCAGCCTGCGTTTCCGAGTACTATGGCGCGACCGTGCGAATCGCTCTCTGGCTCGTCGTCCTGCGTGTTGCGGCGCTCGTCGCCCTCGGCGTGAGCGGCGCCCTGCTGGTCGACTACGTCAGCTTCAACCCCATGTTCTGCAGCGCGGATTCGGGCTGCTCGGCGGTTCGCGCCAGCGGGTTTGGTTACCTGTTCGGGGGCACGCTGCCGGTGCCCGCGCTGGGCATCGCGGGCTTCGCGGGGCTCTTCGTCGTGTCACTCTCGCGCGGGCTGAGACCCTGGTTGTTGCCGATGGCGAGCCTCGGAGCTGTTGCGGCGGCGACGTTCCTGGTGCTGCTGACCTTCGTCATCCACGAGTTCTGCAAGCTGTGTGTGATCGTCGATGCGTCGGCGTTCGTCTGCGTGCTGGCAGCCTACCTCCAGTACAAGAGCGATCCCGACGGCCTCGATCGCGATCCACTCGCGGGCTGGGCCTGGGCTGCACTCGCAGCCGTGGTCACTGCGACTCCGATGTTGTGGCCGTTCTTGCGGCCTGCGGCGCCGATCCCGGCCGCGGTGCAGCAGCTGTATCAGCCGGGCAAGATCAACGTCGTCGAGTTCGCCGACTTCGAGTGCCCCTTCTGCCGCGCGCTGCACCCGGAGCTGAAGAAACTCATCAAAGAGTACGAGGGGCGCGTGCACTTCGTACGCCTCAACATGCCGCTGCCGCGCCACCCGAGCGCGATGGGTGCAGCGAAGGCGGCCGTGTGCGGCGCCGCGCAGGGCAAGGGCGACGAGATCGCGGATCGACTGTTCGAAGCGGAAGACCTGTCAGCAGCCGCGGTGCGCCGCATTGCCGTCGGGCTCCAGCTCGACCCCAAGCGGTTCGATGCCTGTCTCAGCGACGAGAAGACGCTTCAGCAGATCGAGGGCGAAGGGAAGATCCTGCGTGACGCAGGCTTTCAAGGTCTGCCGACGACGTACGTCGGCTCGCGGCAGATCGTGGGCATGGTGGGAGAAGAAATCTTCCGCGAGGCGTTCGAGGCCGCGGCCCGGGGAGACGGCGGAATCGGCGTCCCTGCCGGGGTATTCGCCAGCATCGTGCTGGTCGTGATCGGCGGGGTGCTGTACCTGGGCCGGGGAGAACCTGCCCCGGTCGAGGTTCCCGCGCCGAAACCGGGAGCTGCGCGGGCACGACGCGACGACGACGACCCGGATGACGACGACGACACGGGCGGCGACGACACGGACGACGACGACACGGGCGGCGACGACCCGGACGGCGACGACCCGGACAGCGACGACCCGGACAGCGACGACCCGGACAGCGACGATGACGGCCCCGCCACGAGTGGTTCGAGCGAGGGCGACCCTTCGAAGGACTGAGCCCGGGCCAGGCGGCGGCCGCCGCCGGCATCCGCGCGACCGCCCTTGTGGTACACTCGGACATGCCAAACAAAACAACCGCAGCGCCTGCCGAGCTCGTCCCGCTCGAAGTGTTCCAGGCGCTCCCCAAGACGGACCTGCACGTCCACCTCGACGGCTCGCTCCGCCTGGAAACCATCCTCGATATCGGCAAGAAAGAGGGCATCGAGCTGCCGGCCAACAGCGTGGCCGGACTGCACGAGGCCATCGGGTGCGGACGAAACTTCGGCTCCCTCGTCGACTATCTCAAAGGTTTTTCCATCACGTTGCCGGTGATGCAGACCGAAGACTCGCTCGAGCGCATTGCGTTCGAGCTCGCCGAAGACGCACACCGCGAGAACGTCCGCTACATGGAGGTCCGCTACGCCCCGATGCTCCACACCGAGCGCGGGCTGAAGCTGACCAAGGTCGTGGAAGCCGTGCTGGATGGGTTGCGCCGCGCGCGCGAGACCTACGGCATCAAGGCCACCGTGATCATCTGCGGGATCCGCAACATCTCGCCGGAGAGCTCGTATGAAATGGCCGAGCTTGCCGTCGCGTACAAGGGGCGCGGCGTCGTCGGCTTCGATCTGGCCGGGGCCGAAGCGGACTTTCCGGCAAAACACCACCGCGACTCGTTCCAGCTGGTGCGCGACAACAACATCAACTGCACCATTCACGCGGGCGAGGCCTACGGTCCGGAGTCGATCGCCCAGGCCATTCACGTGTGCGGCGCACACCGCATCGGGCACGGCTGCCGCCTGCGGGAAAATGGCGATTTGCTGCACTATTTGAACGATCACCGGGTGCCGCTGGAGTGCTGCCCGTCGAGCAACGTCCAGACTGGCGCCGTGCGCGACATCGCCAGCCACCCGCTCAAGCTCTATTACGATCTGGGCCTGCGCGTCACCGTGAACACCGACAATCGTTTGATCACGGACACCACCGTGTCGAAAGAGCTCTGGCTCTGTCACACGAAGATGGGGCTCTCGTTCAAGGACATCAAGAGCATCATCGTCGCTGGCTTCAAGTCGAGCTTCCGCCCGTTCCACGAGAACCAGGCAGCTCTCCGCCGGGTGACTCAGGAGCTCGAGCGCTACGACGATCTCGGCAACATCAAGCCCGGCGCAGCACCCGCCGCCGAGTCCCGGCGCGCGCGCGCGAGCGCCGAGCTTCAGGCGGAACCTCCAGCTAGTGCCCCGGGTCGAGCGTCAGCGGGTACGACAAGCTGATGCTCTTGCCGGCTCCGGGAGCCGGAAACCGCAGCGTCTTCACAGCGGCCGCCACGCAGGCCCCGACCGCACTCTTGCCCAGGCTGCCGCGCGTCGTCACCGCGGTCACCACGCCCTTGGGGCCGATGGTGACGTTCAGACCGAGGTCGCCCTTCAAGGCGGGGTCTGCGGCCAGTCCTCGCTCGTAACAGCGGCGAAACTGCTGCTGCAGGCTGCGCATGCGGCGGCGAAGCTCGTCCGGCGTCGCGCGCGCCTTGGGGTCGACGACAAAGGGTTGCTCGAACAGAGTGCGGCAGCGGATAGCAGCGGCGTCGTGCAAGTGGGAGCGCTCGGCGATCTCTACACACTGTTTCAGCGCCGACCGCGCAGGCTCCCGGGCGGACTCGAGGGATGAGTCCAAGGTGGAGAGATACGTCGACGAGAGATCCCTGTCCTTGGCGATCTGTCGAGGCATCGCGGCCTCCCCCAGGCGGTACGTGCGCTCCGCCAGGCGCAGGGACATCTCCGCGGCTTCCGCGAGCACAGTCACGCGGTGTTCGTCAGTGAGGGCAGCGGCAAGCGCCGCCCGGTACTCGCGGTTCGTGTCCTCTTGAAGCTTGCGCGTTCCGGTCAGCCACGGCGCGAACTTCTCGGAGACGAAGCGCTGCGCGTCGGCGGAGGTCTGGTACTGAGCGATCGGCGGAGGCTTGAGCTTCTCCAGCTTCGAGCGAGCGGCTCGCGCACGCTTGAGCGCGAGGAAAAATGACTGCGGGTCTCCGGGAGCCGCGCGGGGAAAGCTCGCGCTAGGCGGCGGCGCCTGGGCCAGGGCAAGGCCCGGCAGCAGACACGACACCAACACCCCGGCCCGCCACAGACGCATGGGAAGCCGACGCATTCGCCGGGCAAAACCTTGGGTCAAAAGCGGATCCCGGCGCGCACGTCACCGGTCATGGCCGCCTCGAGCGTCTCGACCGCCTTGTCGAGCTCGGCGCCGTCCGCGGCCGGCAGCTTCACCAGGAATCTCACGTACAGATCCCCCTGCTGACCGCCGCGCTTCACTCCCTTCTTGGTGAGGCGCACGGTTTGACCGCTCTGGGCGTGCTTGGGCACGGTGAGGCTCACTTCGCCGTCCGGCGTTGGAATGCGGACCTTGGCGCCCGCGTGCGCTTCTCCCACCGTCACCGGCAGATCGAGATACAGGTCGAGGCCCTTGCGTTCGAAGTTCGGGTGCGGCGTGACCCGAATCGTCAACACGAGATCACCGGCTGCACCGCCAAAGCCCGGCGAGCCGTGACCCGCGACCCGGACCTTGTCCCCGTCTCCGGCTCCGGGTGGAACACGCACGGTGACCTCACCGCCGCCCTCCTGAACCCGCAGGCTGAGGGAGGCGCCGCGAATGGCGCTGACGAAGTCGACCGTCACCTCCGCCGCCACGTCGGAGCCTTTTGTCGCGCGGCCGCGGCCGCGGTTCTGGTTGAAGAGATCTCCAAAGAACTCCCCGAAGCCGCTGCCATTGCCGCCGCCGCTCAGGATGTCGTCGAGGGAAAAACCCTGGGCGCCACCCCGACCGCGCCCCGAACGCTGGGCCCGCTTGTAGGCCCGCGCCGCGTCCACGTTGAACCCCTCACGCAGACCCTCTTCACCGAACTCGTCGTAGAGTTTTCGTTGCTTCGAGTCGCTCAGGACCTGGTAGGCGCGATTGACGGTCTTGAAGCGAGTCTCGGCCTTCTTGTCGCCGGGGTGGCGGTCCGGGTGCAGCTTCGCGGCCAGCTTTCGATAAGCCTTCTTGATCTCGTCCTCGCTGGCGCCCTTCGCGACGCCGAGCTCCCCGTAGAAATCCGTGGCCATGACTTCTCAGGCAGGAACCTACGCTCGGGATCGCCCTCTCGCAACGGGGCGTCCGCGATTCGGGCGTCCGGCGACGGTGGCGCTGGCGACCAGAGAGTCGGCGTCGGGGCCCGGGGGGTCGTCGCTGAAATCGGCGGTGAAACGCAGGTCCGAGAAGCCGTTGTAGTGCAGCAACGCCTCCATCTCGCGCGGGAAGAACTGGCGATGGGACAGGGGGACACTGGAGGCCTCGGCGCCCCCGCTCGGTGTCATCTCCATCCAGACCACGAGCAACTGGCGCAGCGGGTGGTACTCGAAGCGCTCGCGGTAGCGCGTCGTACGCTTGGTGATGGGATGTTTGAAGCTCGGGGCGCTGAACGCACGATTGGGGTCGAGCGCCAGATCCGCCGGCGCCGGTAGCGAGAAGTCGAAGACAAACCGCCCGCCCGGCGCGAGGTGTTCGCGCACCCGGGCGAAAAATTCCTCGATGTCGCGGCGCTCATACAGGTGGAGCACGGTGTTGAACGGGGCGATCACCAGGGGAAAACGCCGGCGTAGCCGCACGCTGCGCATGTCGCCGTGCACCGGCTCGATCAGCTCGCGAAGACCAGCGTGGGCGCGTCTCAGCTTTGCATCCAAGCTCTTCAGCATCGCTTCGGACAGGTCCACACCCACGACCTCGAAGCCGGAGCGGGCGAGGCTGATCGCAACCCGACCGTTGCCCACGCCGTACTCGAGCACCGGTCCGCCATGGCGTTTGGCGACCGACACGTAGTACGCAACGTCACGCCGCCGGGCGCGATACGCGAGATCGTAGTACGCCGGATCGTCGTAGTGCGCGCGCGCCCCCGCATCGCGCACGGCATCGACGTCGTCGATCACCGGCCGACGCTTGGCCATCAGAGCAGCTCACCCGATCAGAGTGTGCGATCGGTCGCGATGCACTCCGCGATGTACTCGCGCACGACGTCGTCGGCGGTGCGGTGGAAACGCACGCGGCCCTTGGCGATCTCGCGCAGGCTGACGACCGCCGGCTTGTTCTTGGCGTTGACCAGCTGCGGAGCACCCTTCATCAGCTGACGACAGCGCGTGGCCGCGAGCACCACCAGGGCGAAGCGGTTCTCTTCTTGCTCCAGGCAATCCTCGACAGTGACGCGTGCCATCTAGATCTAGCTCCTTGGAAGGGGGCGCGGACACTAGCCAAAGCCCCGAGTCCGCGCAACTCGCCGGCGATTGTCGGTGATTAGCCGCGCTTTGTGGGCGGTCGGCGGCGTCGGCGGAGGGCGCCGAGGGCGAGCGCCCCGAACAACCCCGCGAGTGCAAACCCCGTCGGTCGGGCGCCGACGCGACAGCCGCACCCGCCATCGTCGCTCGAGCTGTCCGACTTCTTGCCACCGGTCCCGGAGGACGTGCCGCCGCTCGAAGCACCACCGCTCGAAGCCCCACCGCTCGAAGCGCCACCACTCGAAGCTCCGCCCGCGCCGGCAACCCCACCCACGCCCGCGCCGCTCACCCCGCCCGCTGCAGTGCCCGCCGCGCCACCGCTCGAAGCACCACCGCCGCTCGGTGCGCCACCCGCGCCGGTACCCCCGGCGGCAGTGCCTCCCGAACCTCCTGCACCACCGGTGCCGCCGCTGCCCCCAGTGGCCGTTCCGTACTCGTAAGCGCCGATGTCGATGGTCCCGACGGTCGGACGCGCCTGCGCCGTACCCACCGCTTCGACCGTGTGCAGCGGCGGATGGAACGCCGCCCCGATCGGCGACACGAACGGGTACCCCACGGGGCTCACGGTATTCGGCGCGCCCTTGTCGACGAGCGGACTCGACGCGAGCAAGTGCACATCGAGGGTCGCCGCGTTCACGAAGCCGGGATCAGCGCCGTTCAAGCTGCCGGTCCATTGTGCCGGGGCGTTGGTCGAGCCGGTCTTGTACCAGTTGTTGCTGCCGGCAATCACCGCGCTGCCACTCTTCCAGTTGGCCTCGACCATGCGCACCAGGTTCACCGTGCCGGCGCCGGTGGCCCAGAACACGTTGTTGTGCATCTCGACGCTCTCGATGCCGTCGAACAGCCGAAAAACCGCGCTGCCGCCTGGTTGTGTGATCACCGTGTTGCTCACGAAGCGGTAACGACCAAAGGTCTGTCCGGTGCCGTCGCCGCCGAAGCGCGCCACGAACGTGGTGGCTCCCTTGATCAACACATTGCCGACCACGTCGGAGTCTTCACGCGCCAACGACTCGGTCTGCCCGTCCGGACCGATCAGCTCGAGCTCGTGGTAAACGGCGCCCTGGATCCAGTTGTAATAGATCTCGTTGCGCTCGGCCCGAGACTTCACGTTGTTGCCACCGTTCGCGTCGTGCACGTAACAGTGCTGCATGCGAAACACGCTCTTCGGGTGCGCGGTCTCGTCGGTGGCCATGTAAATCTGATGATCGAAGGTGCCGCCGCCGCACTTGTAGACCTCGACGTACTCGAGCAGCAGGGTTCCGGAGTCCGAGTCGGCTCCGAGCAGCCCGTGTTTGGGGCAGTCGTGGATCACCGAGTCGCGCAGTGCAATGTCGTCGGCGTGGTGATAAAAACAGCGGAAGGAGCCGGCCGTGAGCTCGAGCCCCTCGAACACGTAGTGGTCCCCTTGCGCTTCGATGGTGTTGGTGGCGCCGCTGATGACCGGCCGTTTGCCGTTCACGCGTAGACCGCGGATCGTGATCTTCTTGGCGGCGGTCCCCGCCTTCGCGAAGACGACACCGCCCGTGTAGGTCGCGTTGCCATCGACCTCGACGAGATCACCCGGAGCGAGCAGCCCGGCCACCGCGCTCAGCTGTTTGTATTGCTGGGTCGGACCGACCTTGTAGGTCGTGGCCGAAGCGAGCCCGGCGACGAAGAAACATCCCACCCCGAACAATCCAGCCGTCTTCCCGCGCATGTTCATGCCTCCCGGGCCGAAGGCTACGGGATTTCTGGTCCGACGGCATGCGGACTTCTCGTGCGGCCTCGGGTCCTCGCGACAATGAGCGCGTCACATTCCCGCGTCCGCCGGCGATGACCGGGTGTTGACGCGCTCGGTGCACCCGCTGGTGCCCCGCGCGTCAGCCGGCAACGCACGCCCGTTCATCGCGTGCGACTCGGAGGACTCGTGGCAGAGAGCTTTGCGCGCCGGTCGGCGCGTGGGTGCGGGAGTGTGTCTCGTGGTCGGCGTGGCCATCGTCGCGCTGACATCGGGTGGGGTGAAAGAAGCAGCGGCGCGGCGAGCCACGCGGCCGACCGTCCGCGCGAAAGCCCCGGCGGCCGAGGCCAAGGCGCCCGAGCTCCCGCCGCTGCCGGCGGGACCGGTGTACTTGAACGACGAACGGGGAACACCCAACGTGCTCGTGTATCCCGCGCGACGTGCCAGCGCATCACCGCGTCCCCCGCCGTGATGCTGCACGGCATGTGCGACGAGCCCGAGTGGGAGTGCCCACATTTTGCCAGCTCCACCACCGAAAACGGCTTCCTGGTGTGTCCGCGCGCCAACCTGCGCTGTGATGGCGGGGGTTCGATCTGGTCCTTCGACAAACGTTTTGGCGCAGCCATCGAGGCGAGCATCGCCCGCGCCGCCAGCGAGTTTCCCGAGCACGTCGCTGCCGGCGGCGCGCGCACCCTGATCGGATTTTCTCTGGGTGCGATCCGCGCCATCGATCTGGCGAACACCGGTGACGGACACTGGCGAAGTGTGATCGCCATCGGCGCGAAGGTTCACCCCCGGGCGAGCCAGCTGCGGCAGGCCGGAGTGCAACGAGTGGTGCTCGCCGCCGGGGAGCACGACATGATGAAGTGGTACATGGTGGGTGAGGCGAAGAAGCTCGCGCGCGCCGGCTTCCCGGTGGCGTTCATGAGCATGGGCAAAGTCGGCCACACCTTCCCGCGGGACCTCGAGCCGCGCATGAAGCGCGCCATCGCCTGGGCAAACGGCGACGACTCTGCCTTCGTGCCCAGCGAAAAGGGCGAGCTCGCGTTCACCGGAACGCCATGAGTGAGGGGTCCACGCTAGCCTGGCGAAACCATGGACGCCCGCCGCTTCGCCCCCGCCACCTCCCGAAATCGCGACCCCATCCTGGCCGTGCTCGCGCGGCTCGTCCCTGCGGGCGCGCACGTGCTCGAGATCGCCGCGGGCAGCGGCGAGCACGCCTGTTTTTTCGCCAGCCAACTCCCCGTCGCTAGCTGGCAGCCGACCGACCTCGACGCCGAGAGCCGCGCCAGCATCGACGCCTGGCGCAGCGCGGCCCACGCCGAAAAACTCCTGCCCGCCCTCGAGCTGGACGTCACGACGAACACACACCCCGCACACAGCGCGGATGTCGTGCTCTGCATCAACATGATCCACATCTCACCCTGGCAAGCGACGCTCGGCCTGATGGCCACGGCGGCGCGAGTGCTCCGTCCCGGCGGCGCACTGGTCTTGTACGGCCCCTATCGCAGAGACGGCGCCCACACGGCGCCCAGCAACGAGGACTTCGACGCCTCACTGCGTGGGCGTGATCCTCGCTGGGGCGTTCGCGATCTGGAGGAGGTCGTGCGCGCGGCGGCCGAGTGCGGCTTCAGCCACGAAGAAGTCGTGTCGATGCCGGCCAACAACCTGATGTTGATCTTCCGCGGGCCGAGCCCACGGAGCTAACCCTTCGGTGCCTCGACATAACGCGGTCGCCGCGCGGCGCGGGCTCGTGCCTTGTCCCGCTCGACGTCGCGGTTCTTCGGGGGCGCGTGAGTCTCGAGGCTCTCGAGCAGCTCCGTGGTGGCGTGTGCGACTCGTTCGATGGCGCGATCGAACGCGCGCTGGTTCGCACTCGCCGGTCGGGTGCTGCCGCTCACCTTACGGACGTACTGGAGCGCGGCGGCGCGGATCTCTTCTTCGGTGGTGGGCGGCTCGAAGTTGAAGAGCGGGCGAATGTTGCGGCACATGGGCTCCTCCGTTCTCGGAGAAGTCTAACGCCGCGCGGCAGCAGGAGAAGTGCCGCAATTTTCCGAATTTCATCGGGTCTATTCAACGGCCAAGAGCCCCGGTACCTTGATCGACTCGGGACCCCGCCCGCTGGGCGCGGCAGGAGACAAGACCATGAAGCTGAATCGTGAACAGTTCCTCGCCGCCGCCTTCGCCCTCAGCGCAACGGCCGGTGGGTGCAAGCTCGGCAGCAAGACCGACGACGTCGCCGCGCAAGCAGCGCCCGAGTCCCCGCAAGGACAGGCACAGCCGGCAGCCCCGGGTGAGGCGCCCGCGGGGGCACAGCCGGGTGAGTCCCCCGCAGGCGGAGCTGCGGATCCAAGCCGTGATCGCGCCGGCGCGGAGCGGGGAACCGCAGTGGCCCCGGGCACGCCGAGCAAGGGCCTCGTGGCGTCCCCTGCCAAGGAAGCGAACCTCGCGGGCACGCCCAGCAAGATCGCGGCACCCGCCAAGGAGATCGCGCCGCCTGCCAAGGAGATCGCGCCGCCCGCCAAGGAGATCGCGGCGCCCACCAAGGAGCTCAAGACGTCTCCAACCAAAGAAGCTCTGCCGGCACCGACCAAAGAGAAATACCCGCCGGCGCCGACCAAAGAGAAGTGACCCGCGCACGAGCTGCGCTCGCACTTCGGCGCGACCTCGGCCACAATCGGCTGGAGGTCGTTGCCCATGCTGCGCACACTCAACAACACCGTGTCGCGCGTTGCGCTGTGCTTCATGCTGCTGGTTTCGAGCGGCTGCGCTTGCGGTTCTTCTGACGACGCGAATCCGAGCAATGGTGGCGCCTCGGGCGGCGGCGGAATTGGCGGAGCGGGAGGCGCAGCAGGCGCTGCGGGGTCTGCCGCCGGCGGTGGCGCGGGGACGGGCGGCGGCGCGGGCGCGAGCGCGTGTGAGCCGAGCTCGACCGAGACGTGTGAGCCGTGTTCCGGCATCGGCTCACGCCGCTGCGCAAGCGATGGCAGTGGTTGGTCAGCCTGTGAGTGCACGACCTATGGCGAGGAGATCGCCGTCAGTCCCGGCGGCAACGACTCTGCTGCGGGCACCCTCGCGGCGCCGTTCGAGACGCTCGACCGCGCGAAACAAAAGGTCACGGAGCGGGTGGCGGCCGGGCTGAAGAGCGGCGGCATCGTGGTCTGGTTGCGGGAAGGCGTGTACACCGCGAGCGGCACGCTCACACTTGGCGCGAAGGAGTCAGGCAGCGACGGCAAGCCGGTGGTCTGGCGTGGTTATCCGGGAGAGCGCGCGCGCTTGGTGGGCGGCGCGAGCATCGCGCCGAGTGCGTTCAAGCCGATCAGCTCGAGCTCACCGATCTTCGCGCGCCTCGATGCGCCGGCTCAGGCCAAGGTGCTCGAGCTGCCGCTCCCATCCGTGGGAGTCACCAACTACGGCGCGCTCGCCCGGCGAGGGTTCTGCGCCGGAGCGTCGAAGGGCCCGCTCGAGCTGTTCGTCGACGGCGCACCCATGACCCTCGCGCGCTGGCCGGACGCCGGACAAAACGACGTGCAGACCGATCTCGAACAAGCGAACGCCGTCGACGTGTTCGGCAAACCGAGCCCGGACGTGACCGGTCACTACGTGAAGAGCGGCACCAAGGACGGAGTGTCGGCCTTCACACGACAGGGGCTGGTCGGCGGCCTGCAGTATCAGCTCTATCGCCTGACCTGGGACTACCAGAACAACACCTACACGGCCTGGTTCCTCACCACCGATACCTCGGGGTATCCGAGCGACACCCATCCCTGGTGGTCGCACTACGATCAGACCCTCGGCCAGATGAACCCCTCCGCCGGCGCCTCGGGCGACGTGTCGTTTCAAAATCCGGACGCCGTCAACCACGGCTTCGCGAGCATCAACGAGGCAATCTCGAGCACCGTCTGGCGTTACACCGGTGATCGCCCGAAACGCTGGGCCGATCCCACCGAGGTGTGGTTTCACGGTTTCTGGAAGTACGCCTGGGCGGACTGTCACGTGCCGACGGCAAAGATCGATCTGGCGACCCAGACGGTCACGCTCGGAGATTCACCGGGCTACGGCGTCGCGGCAGGCCAGCCCTACTACGCGTACAACATGCCCGAAGAGCTGAGCGTCCCCGGCGAGTACTGGGTCGATCGCAACACGGGCTCACTCTATCTCTGGCCGCCAGACAACTTCTCGTCCGCCGAGGTCGTGGTGTCGCTGCTCGAAGCGCCGCTCATGAGCCTGGACAGCGCGACCTTCGTGGAGCTGCGGGACTTCACGCTGGAGGCCGGGCGGAGTGAGCTGGTGCGGGTGAACGCAGGCTCCCACAATCAACTGGTGGGGCTCACGCTGCGCAACGCCGGCACCAACGCCGGCTCGATCTCCGGCACTGAGCAGCTCGTCCGCTCGTGCAACGTGTACGGCACCGGCAATGGCGGGTTCTCCGTCTCCGGCGGCGACCGGCCGTCGCTGACCCAGGGCAAAAACTCCGTGGAAAACTCGCATTTCCACGGGCTTTCCCGCTGGGAGTGGACCTACCGCCCAGCGGTTCGCCTGGACGGCGACGGCAACGCCGCGCGCAACAACACGATTCACGAGCTGCCGCACTCGGCGATCCTCTACGGCGGCAACGAGCACCAGATCGAGCGCAACCACATCCATCACGTGTGCCAGTTCTCGAGCGACGCCGGCGCCATCTACGCTGGCCGCGACTGGGGCGCGCGCGGCAACGTGATCCGCCACAACTTCATCCACGATCTGAGCACCTGGTTCGAGGGCTACGGAGTCCAGGGCATCTATCTCGACGACTGCCTCAGCGGCGTTCGGGTCGAGGGCAACGTGCTCTACAAGATCTCCGGCTACGGCATTCAGCACGGTGGCGGGCGGGACGACCTGCTGATCAACAACATCATGGCCAAGTGCGGCGGCGCGCTGACAGCCGACAGCCGCTGCACCACCTGGCTACCCAACGGTGAGCCCAACAACACCCCGGGAGACAGCTGGAACTTGCTCGAGAAGCTGAACGCCGTGGGTTACCAGAAGGAGCCCTGGGCCTCCCGCTGGCCGGAGTGCGCCGCCATCCCCAACGACTGGGCGGCCATCAGCTCGCCGCCCTCACACTGGCTCTTGCCCGAAGGCTCGCAGCTCTCGCGCAACGTGGGTTTTGCCAACGGCAAGTGGGCGAACGCGTCAGCCCAGACCTTCGCCGCCTATGCGAAGAACGCGGACAACCTCGAGGACATCGATCCACTGTTCGTCGACGAGGCGAATCTGAACCTCGAGCTCCTACCGAGCTCACCCGCCTTTGGCATCCCGGGCTTCGAGAAGATCCCGTTCGACACGATCGGAGTGAAGCCCTGAGCGCGGAAACCGCCGAGGGACGCGCAGCTTCATGCAGCGCGCTGTCCTGGAAATTCAGCACCTTCGCGATTGCGCTCGGGATCACCGCGTGTGGGTCCGACCCGGCACAGGAGGCGCCTTCGGTGGTCACTGGCGGCGCCGGGGGCATGGTCGTGGTCGGCGGCGCCGGGGGTGCAAGCGGCGGCGCGAGCAGCCGTGGGACGGGGGCTACGGCAACCGACGACCCAGAGGTGATGGTCGCTTCGTTCGTTGCCGAGACCGAAGCGGGTCGCGGTCCGGCGCTCGTCACCTTCCACAACGACACGGAGTTCACGCAGTCCCTGTGGGTCGGGCAAGCCGCATTCGTCGAGCTCCTGCCAGGGACCGTGGCGGGGCCCGAGCTCGCCGCCAGTGCCGCGGTCGAGGTCGATACGACCACGGGCAAACACAGCAGCTTCGGCTGCGTCGTCTATCACCTGGCCGAGTACACCGGGCCACAGCTCCTCGAACCCGGCAAGCACTACTCGATGTCGGTCAAGTACGTCGCAAACCTGGGCTTCGTCGGCACGCTGACGGGCGCGCCCGCCGACCCGTTCGTCGCGGTGCGAGCCGAGGTCCACGAGAGCAAACCCTCCAACTCCGTGAGGCCGTCGCAGGTCGCGCTGGAGTTTGGCGGAGCGCGCGGGAGCGTCGCGAGGTGGAGCACCTACGACGACACTCCAACGAACTACCTGCACATCGGGCCCACGGGGTTCAGCGGGAAGGTCAGCTTCACCGCCCGAACTGGCTCACACTACCAAACGAGCAGCACCGCCGAGCTCGCTGCCACGCCGGGCTACACGATCGTGATCGCCGAACAGCCGGTCAAGGGAGCGACCGCGACCCTGACGCTCGAGAGGCAGTGAAGCGCGCGCAAGCCTCCGCGCCTCAGTGCCGGCCGCGCGAAGGGCTCGAGGGCCCCTCGTCGACCCGGCAAGTCTCGCATGCTGGCGAAGAAGATGCGGCGGGTCGTTCGAGGCCCGTGGCCGCGGAGCGCGGCACGATACCGCGCGCGAGGAAACGCCGACCGATCGGCGACCGCCGCGAAGAACATCAGCATGAGCCCGAGCCTCCCCAGCAGCAGCCGGAACAACAGCCGACCCAGGATCGGGATCTTCGCCAGGCGGAGCGGTAGCGGGACGGGTGTGTCCGGGAAGATGTTGGTCGCCGCCACAGTGATCGACTGCACGCGGTCTCCGAGCCGACCTGCGACGAGAACGGCGGTCGGACCCCGAAGTCGAAACCGACCAGATGGAAGCGATCGACACCGCGCGCCCGGAGCAGGTCGATCACCACCGCGGCGTGTTGTTCGGCATGAAAATCTGCGGGAGCTTCTGGCGAGTCGCCGAAGCCGAGCAGGTCCGGCACCAGAACCCGACAGGTGGACCCCAAGCGCGCCCCAACCTCGGCGAAGGTGCCTCGCCAACCGGGGATGCCGTGCACAAGCACGACCCAGGGGCCGGAGTCGCCGTAGGTGTCGAAACTGAGCGGCCTCTCCGCCACCGGAGAAGAAGGCAGGGGAATCGGCGCGGAGCGAAGTGCAGAGGCGGTCAACGGAATCGTCATGCCCTGATCAACGATCGACAGCCGAAGATCGGATGAGCTATCTCCGCGCGCCCCGCGACCGGGTCGGGGCGGAGGAGAAGGGACCCGCCGTTCGGAGCGTCAGCGATGACGAGCTTGAAGGGGCGGAGGAGAAGGGATTCGAACCCCTGGTACCGTTCCCGGTACGGCGGTTTTCAAAACCGCTGCCTTAGACCACTCGGCCACTCCTCCAAGTTGTTGAACTGAAACTGCTTCTGCCGCTCCCTTTCCTGGTGCCGACGATTCGTGCCGACGATTCACTGTCGGCGGAATTCCACGTGGATGACTTTAGCGCCCTCTTGGGGCTGCGTCTCGGCCTGCGTGGTTCCGGATACGACGAGAGGAGCGGGGGCGAATCGCCAAGCGCGGTTAGCTCCGGAATGATCTGGTGGAGCGCCAAGAACGGGCCGAGGTGCTTGGCCGAATGAGATGACCCGGCTCCGGCTTCTTGGGCAAAGCCGGGAGGGTCAGGGCGAGGCCTAATCCGGGCCGGGTTCTGACTGGTCTTGCGCCTTCCAGCCCCGAGCGTATAGTGTTCACTGGATAGGAAATAGTTATGGCCGGCACGCTCACCACCAACGAGGTCGCAGCTCTGGTCGGGCTCGACGAAAGCCAGGTGCGGAAGGAAGTCGAGCACGGGCTCACCGGCAGCGGAAGTCCGCCCCGGTTCAGCTTCACCGATGCTGTCTACTTCGGTGCTCTTGCCATGCTCGGCCTCCACCTTGCGGTCGAGGACCGACGACGGCTGCACGAACTGGTCGCTCGTGGAATGTCCCGACCAAAGCTTCCTGAGCGGATCGAATGGACCCCCGTACTCGAATTGAGGATCGGGAAGGTTGCCGAAGTCATCGGTGATCGGCTCGAACACTTCGAGGCGTGGAAGTCGAAGCTCGTCGTCGATGAGCGCATCCTGGGAGGCGAGCCCGTCTTCCCGAAGAGCCGCCTTGCCGTGCGCAACATCGGCAAGCAATTGCTGCGTGGCGTTTCGGGCGACGCTCTCAGGGAGGACTACCCTTACTTGAAGCCAAGGGACATCGAGTTCGCCAAGTTGTACACGCTGGCGTACCCCCGGATGGGACGGCCTCGTGAACGTCAAGCTCCTGCTGGATGAGAACCTGTCCCCTCAGGTCGCCGACCGGCTCTGCAAGGAGGACGGCATCGACGCTTGTGGGGTTCGGGATCGGGGTCTTCTCGAAGCGACCGATGCCGAGGTTCTCGACCGGGCCTTCGCCGAAGATCGCATCCTCGTGACCAAGAACGTGGACGACTTCGACAAGCTTGCCCGGAGCCGGGAGCTTCATGCCGGGATCATCCTGATCGAGGATGGTGATCTTCCCCGGGACGACCAGCTTCAGGTTGTCCGGACGGCCGTCGCCACGATCCGATCCAGGACCGACATGGTGAACTGCGTCATCCGGATCCCCGTCGAAGGCACGCCCGTGTTCGAGGAGGTTCCCACCCCCGGCAACACGGGCGCTCGATGACGAGCTTGTGCTGGCTCACGTAGGTTGGTGGTCGGGGCATCGCTGCACCTCGACCGTCAGGTGGGCGGTGCGTCGACGAGCGTGCTCTCGATCGCGATCTCGCCGGTCAGCGTTTTGTGGACGGGGCACTTGCTCGCGATCTCCAGCAGGCGGGCGCGCTGGTCGGCGTCGAGAGGGCCGTGGAGCTGGATTCGGCGGCGAATGGCGAAGGCCGTCGAGGTGCGCTCGGCGTCCAGGGTCACCTCAGCCCGCTCCAGCGGCCAACCCTTGCGGTCCGCATACAGCTTCAGCGTCATCGACGTGCAGGCTCCCAACCCCGCCAGCACCAGCTCGTGCGGCGCGAGCCCAAGGTCATCGCCGCCACTCTCCTTCGGCTCGTCCGCGATGATCTCGAGCCCCCCGACCTGGACCCGCTGGCCAAACTTACCCGCGGCCGTGCTGACCGAAACACTGCGAATGCTCATGGGCGCAATGCATAGACACCGGTGAACCGGAACGCCACCCCATCACTGAATCAGGTCGCTCACGTCCACTCCACCTTTGGGATGCTTCTTGAGCCGCGCCTCGAGCTCGCGGGCAAACGGGTGCGCCGGATCGATCTCGCGCAGGTCAGCCACCAGCTCGGCCACACTCTCGCGATCTCCGAGCTGCGCCAACACCGTGGCCTGCTCTTCGGCGCGCGAGCTGAGCAGCGTGATCGTCGCGCGATCGCGATAGTCAGGAGTCTGCGCCGCCGCGAGCACGCGCCGGAACGGACGCCGACCCTTCTCGAGCGCCACCGTGCGATCCGAACGCCCGAACGCGTGCGGCGCAAAATGCAGCCAGAACGGTCGCGGGATCAGGTGATCGACCAGACGTCTGTCCCACGCCGGATCCAGCTCGACATACAATGGCCGAAGATCAGCCAGCGACGACAGCGCTCCCTCCGACGGCTCGCCGTTCACCGCCATGTCACGGATCAGCGGCGCCAACCCGGGCTCGAGCGCCAGGAGCTTCGACGCGACCGAACCCTTGCTGAGCAGCGGCAGCGGCACCACGACCACGTCGGGGCGTTCACCGCGCGCAACCCGCGCCGCCCACAGCCGCCATGCCACAGTCTCGGAACGCACCAGCAACAGACTCCGGTGCGGCAGCGCGCCGAGCGCCTCGTCAGTCCAGACCTCGGCCGCGTTCTGCGTGGTGCGGTCGGCAGGGAACCCCGAGTCCTCGGCCGTCACCAGCACGAGCGTGAAGTCGAACGCCACCAGGAGCCACGCCGCGTAGCGCGCCATCGGCACACTCGATCGCTGCAGCGTCACCGCCACAGTGTGCACGCCGAGGGCCGCCGCCGCCGCCAGGGCAGAGAGCGACAGCAGGCGCAGCGGCGTCAGCGAGTCCGCCGACAAGAGCCCGGCGCGGCTCGCGGGAAACACCACGTCCGCCACGATCAACGCGCCCAGCGGCACCGCGATCCAGCGCGTGCGACCGCGCACCAGGCCCCACACCAGACCGCCCAGCGCCAGCGCACAAGCGATCAACCCCACCTCGCTGAACCACGTCGCGAGCACGCCGCTCTGCTCCGCCGCGGCGTCGAGCCCCGACACACTCGCCGACGAAATCGTGTAGCCGAGGTGCACCCACGACCGCACGGCGAACGGGCGGACCGCCAGCGGGATCACACACAACACGATCACGAGCGCCGCGCCGCCGGCGCACAGGGCAAGACCCCGGCGCGGCGGCAGCTCGCCCAGCGCAAACACCTGCATCGCGAGCGCAACCACGAGCGCGCCCCCCGCCGTGTGACTCTCCATCGTCGTCAGGCCAATGAAGGCGCCGAACCCGAGCCAGACCCGAGCGTCGCGGGTGTCGGCGCTCGGGCGAAGCAAGAGCCCGCCGAGCACCAACGCCGCGGCCAGCGTGGAGCCGCCCGCAATCGTACCCTCGAGCTGCCAGGTCGGCGCGAGGGTTGCGGTCAACGCCGCCGCGAACGACAGCCACGGGATCAAGCGCGGCGTCCAAGCATTCTGCTCCAGCAAGCGCGCCGTGAGCGCGAACAAGAGCCGCGCCGCGATCGCGAGACACACCGCGCTCGGCAACGCCGCGCGCAGCACGCGCCCGCCGAGCGGCAAGAGCGAAGCCGCTTGCATGAGCACACTCGACAGGGTGCCTTCCCCGCCGATGGGCACGAGGCCGAGGGCGCGGACGATCGGAAGATCGTCGCGCCACTGCGTGAACGCACTGACGCGAGACAGCGTCACGAACAGGGGCACGGCGAAGGACAGCCACCCGAGGAGCGGGTACAGCCAATGCCGCTCCGGGCGGAGCAGTGGCGGCGCATCGCTTGCGGTCACCCCCGACGGTTACGATGCGCCGGGATTTCGGCCCAATTTCCGGAGCATGGCCCGGGCTTTCGGCGGGGCTTTTGGGCCAATCTTGCCGGGCTCTTGGGCGGATGGGCACGCCGCGCTAAAAGCGGTGCCCCCCGAAAGGACTCCCCTTGGCCCGCTTCATCGATGAGCTCAAGCGCACCCACTCGAACGACGCGCTCCGCGCAGCCAACCTCGACGAGGAGGTCGTCCTCTTCGGCTGGGTCGACAGCCGCCGCGACCACGGCTCGCTCATTTTCGTCGACCTCCGAGACCGGGAGGGCCTGACTCAGGTCGTGTTCGACCCCGACGCCTCCCAGGAGGCGCACGATCTGGCCGAGCAGGTCCGCAGCGAGTGGGTGATCGGCATCCGCGGCCGGGTGCGCTCCCGCGGCGAGCAGTTCAGCAAGAAGGAGAACAAGCTGGTGTCGGCCACCAACCCGAACCTCCACACCGGAGAGATCGAGGTCGTGGTGACCGAGGCCACCATCTTCAACAAGGCCGAGACGCCGCCCTTCGAGATCACCGACGACATCGACACCCGCGAAGAGGTGCGCCTGCAGTACCGCTACCTGGACCTGCGCCGCCGGCCGCTGCAGCGCGCGCTGCGCATGCGCCACACCATCAACCAGGCAACCCGCAACTATCTCTCGGGCCAGGGCTGCCTCGAGATCGAGACGCCTTTCCTGGTCAAGTACACGCCGGGTGGCGCGCGCAACTTCCTGGTGCCTTCGCGGCTCAACGCCGGAAAGTTCTACGCACTGGCGGAGAGCCCGCAGATCTTCAAGCAGCTGTTCATGGTCGCCGGCTACGAACGCTACTTCCAGATCGTGCGCTGTTTCCGTGACGAAGATCTGCGCCTCGATCGCCAGCCGGAGTTCACGCAGATCGATCTCGAGATGAGCTTCGTGAACCAGGACGACATCTTCTCCATGGTCGAAGGCCTGGTGTTCGCCATCTGGCGCGAGGGGCTCGGCATCGATCTGCACGAACTCTTCCCCGACGGGCGCTTCCCGCGCATGAAGTTCGAGGACTCCATGCGCGACTACGGCAACGACAAGCCGGACATCCGCTTCGGGATGAAACACATCGACCTGACCGACCTGATCATCGAACACAACGGCGGCGGCGTGCCGTTCTGGCAGCCCATTGCCGAGAAATTCAAGACCGGCGTGCACCGCCGGGAGCTGCCGGCGGAGATCGTCAAGGCCATGGTCGTGCCGGGTGACGCGGGTTTTTCCCGGACCGACACCGACAAGCTCGAGCAGCTCGCCAAGAGCATGGGCGCCGCGGGCCTGGCCCGGGCGAAGGTCGCCGCCGACGGCTCTTGGACGCAGTCACCCTTCGCCAAGACCATCGAGCCCGGACTGCGGGAGGCGATCAACGCCGCCTGCGGCGCGAAGGAGAACGACCTCATCATCTTGCAGTTCGGCAAGGCGAGTGTGGTCCACACGGTGCTCGCCAACCTGCGCGTGCACATCGCCAAGAAGCTGGGACTGATCCCCGAGGTCGGACACGGCGATCGTTACCAGTTCCTGTGGGTCGTCGATCCGCCGCTGTTCGAGTGGGACGAAGACGGCAAACGCTGGGGCGCCGCGCACCACGCGTTCACGCGCCCGCACGACGAGAGCGTGCCGCTGCTCGAGACCGATCCGGGCATGGTCCTCTGCCATCGCTACGACCTGGTCCTGAACGGCTTCGAGATCGCCGGCGGCAGCATCCGCCTGCACGACCCCGAGGTTCAGCGCCGGGTGTTCAAGTCGCTGGGGATCTCGGACGAACAAGCGCAAGAGAAGTTCGGCTTCCTGCTCTCGGCCTTGCGCTACGGCGCGCCGCCCCACGGCGGCATCGCCCTGGGCATGGATCGCCTGGCCATGCTGGCCGCCGGCAGCGACAGCATCCGGGACGTGATTGCCTTCCCCAAGACCCAAAAGGGCACGGACGTCATGAGCGACGCACCGAACAACGTGAGCCCAGAGCAGCTCGCCGACCTGCACATCCGAACGGTCAGCGAGGACGGCTGAGCTTCTTGCGGCTCCGAGCTTGGCCGGCCGGGTCGGGTTTTGTGGCGGGTTTTCCCCTCATCACGATGACCAGGCCGGCGCGCTCGAGCGCGTCGAACACCGGCAGCCCGGTTGGAACGACCGCCGCGCCAGGCGTCCGTGGTCTCCCCTTCTTGCGCAGGTCTGACATGACCCGCCTAGAATAGCGCGGAGCGATGGGCGCGCGCATCCTCGTCGTCGACGACAGTCCCACGATCCGCAAGGTCGTGGCGTCGATCTTGACGTCAGAAGACTACGAGGCGGTCACCGCTGACGACGGCCAGGACGCGCTGTCCAAGCTCAAGGCCGGCGAGCCCATCGATCTCGTGCTGCTCGACTTCGTGATGCCGCGCATGAACGGCTACCAGTTCTGCCGCGAGCTCCGCGCGCAGCCGGACCGCGCGAACATGCCCGTCGTCCTGATGAGCGCGAAGGGTGACCGCATCCGAGGTCAGTTCGTCCAGCAGACCGGCGCCATCGATGCCATCACCAAGCCGTTCGACGCGCGCGGACTGATCGCGGTGGTCGAAGGCGCGCTCAAGAAACACGAAGAAGGTCGCGGGCGCCCGGTGCCCGAAGCGGGCGCCATGCCCGACGACGAGACCATCGCCGAGGTCATGGCACCGAGCCTGAGCGCGCCGAGTGATGACCCCGCGCTGCGCCGCATGCAGACCGCGATGGAGTTCTCCGCCGCGCTGGTCCGGATGGTGCAACCGGCGCTGGCGCAGATCTCCGGTGTGCCGGCCGACACCACCAAGCTCTTCACCGACGCCATCGTGCGCACCATCACCCCGGACAACATGGGGTCGCTCACCAGCCTGCTGCGGACCCTGGACTTCGGCGAGAACACTCAGGAGGTGTTGTCCGGTGACGTCTCCGTGATCTCGATCGCCGAAATCTTGCAGCTTTTGCACCTTCAGCACCAGTCCGGCGGGCTCGTCATCTCCAACAAGAAGAGCGAGATCACCCTGTTCGTACGCGAGGGCAACGTCGACTTCGCGCGCTCGCGCGGGGTGCGCGACGAATTTCTGCTGGGGCGCTATCTGGTCGAGTCGTCAGCCATCAGCCGCGAAGATCTGGACACCGTGCTCGGGCAACGCTCGGGCTCCCGCCGCCTGCTGGGCGACGTGCTGAAAGAGCTGGGGCTGGTGGAGCCCGAGGCGGTCACCCACGCCATCACGCGCCAGGCCTCCGAGCTCGTGTACGAGGTCGTGCGCTGGAAGACCGGTCGCTTCACCTTCACCGTCGGCATCCCGCCGGAGGTGTCCACCGTACGTCTGGGGTTGTCCACGAGTGCGCTGGTCATGGAGGGCTTCCGCCGCGTGGACGAGTGGCGTTTGATCGAGGGCACGTTCGACTTCGAGGAGACCATTGCTCGAGACGAGGGCGCCATCGAGCGCGTGGGGAGTGACTCGAAGCTGACGAAGCGCGAACAAGCCGTGCTCGAGTCCATCGACGGGGAGCGTACCGTGCGCGAGATCGTCGACTTCATGGAAGGCAGCTCGTTCGAGGTGTGCAAGATCATTTACCAGTTCTTGAACTCACGCCTGGTGCGAAGGCGGAGTGCTTCCTGATGTCGTCGGGCGCGGGGCTCGTGCTCTTGGTCCGGGGAGAAGCCCGGTTTTTGCCGGCGATTCTGGTCCAGAGTGTGCAAACGATGCCGCGTCTCTCTCCGGTACCAGGCAGCTCACTCAGGCTGTCGTGGGTCGGCGGCCGAGTGATCCCCGTCGCAGCCATTGGTGAGGGCGGCCCGCACCTCGTGGTCTGCCTCGCAGACGGCGAGGTCGTCGGGCTCGGCGGCGTCGAGGTGGAACGTTCGGGCTTCTTCTCTCCCAGCGGCGACGGCGTGCTGCTCGACGGGCAGACCGTGCCGCCGCTCGACGTCACGGCCGAGCTCGAGCGCGCGGGCGGACATGAGACCGCGACCGGAGCCCACTCATGAATCGCACCGAGCGCTGGCTGGGTACCGTGCGTGAGCTCCTGACCGGCGAGCGCTCCCGAGCACGCGGTGACAGCGTCGACGACGCACGCCTGTTCCGGGCGTTCGCGGCAGCGGAGCGCGCGGCGGAAGTGGCGCTCGGCGCCAGTCAGTCGGCAGGTGCGAGCTCCGCGCAGCAGAGGAACGCACTGGACGCGGCGGCAGACGCGCTGACCCTGTTGTTTTCGCGGGCCCAGAGCGCGCGTTCGAGCGTGGCGGCGGCCCGGGACTCCCTCGATCAGATCCGGTTGATCGCCCTGAACGCCGGCCTGGAAGGTGCGCGCCTGGGTGACCCCCTGGGCAAACCTCTGATCATGGTGGCCGAAGAGATGCGCAATCAGTCGCTCCGCGCGCTGGCGGCCCTGGATCAGCACACGGCGCTGCTGGACCACGGTGATCGCGAACGCGACAAACTCCGCGAGCAGGTCCAGGCCGCACAGCAGCGCACTGCCGAGGTCGCTCGCGATCTGTTGCAGACTCAGGCCGCGCAGCGCGACGTGTCGTCGGCCCTCGGGGAGGTTGGCCAGCGCGTGAAAGAGGTGACCCGCACCGATCCCGAGACGGCCGCGCTCGTGGGTGACGCCGCCGATCATGCGCGCGCGCTGATGGTCTCGCTGTCGTCGCTGGCAACCAAGCCGCATCGTGCGTCGCTGATCGGTTCGCTCGGGCCCACGTTGGGACCGCTGATCAAGTTGCTGCGCGAGGAGTTCCGCGGCGATCTGGGCGGCGAGCAGTGAGTCGGGAAGATCTCGACGCCCTTCTTGCACAGGAGATCCGCCGTCGACTCGCGTTGATCGGCTCGGGCGAAGCCGACCCGCGAGATTTGAGAGCCGCGCTGCACACCCTCAAGGGTTCGGCGGCGATGGCGGGCCACGGGGATCTCGCGCTGGTCATCGCGCAGCTCTCGGCGCGCGTGCGTGGCGGCGAGGCGGGCGCTGCCGGTGCCGCGGCCAGAATGTTGACTGAGGTCGCGGCGCGGCTCGGCGAGGGCAAGCCGCCCTTCGCGACGGTCTGGCCCGAGCCACCGCCCGGCCTCGGCCCGTCGACGGTCAACCCCGCGTACCGCGCGGAGTACCTGGCCGCTGTTCGTGAGCGGTTCGAGGAGCTGTCCGCGGTCGCAGACGAAGATCCGACCCGCGCCGGCGTCGAACGCGCGATCCGCACGCTGCACTCGATCAAAGGCACGGCCGCAGCGGTCGGGGACGACCTGACGGCTTGGTACTGCCACGGCCTCGAGGCCTCGCTCAAACGGCCGGGGGTCGAGCCGCGGGTCACGCTCGCGGAGCTGGCCCGTCACGGCAGCTTGCTCGCGACCATGGTCGAAGACGGCGCGGGCGCGCTGGAAATTCTGCGCGGCTCGTCGGGTCAAGCGCCGCCGCCATCGGCGCACAACAGCGCCCCGCCACCCGCCACCCGGCGCCCATCGGTGCAGCCCGAGGACGACACGGGGGAACACACCGTGCGAGTGCAGGGGGTCTCGCTCGAACGCGTGCTCGAACGCGTCGAGCTGATCCGCCTGGCCCACGACGAAGTCGCGGGAGCTTCTTCGGCGACGGAGCGAGAGTCGGCTCGCCTCGGAGAGCTTCGCCGCACGCTGATCGAAGCGCTGCGTTTGCTCGGTCCACCTCGGCCCTGGGGACCGCCGGCCAAGGCGTTGGTCAGCATCGAAGGCGTGGCTCATGCGCTCGGTGCGACCGCGGAAGATCTCGCTCGAGGCAGCGCCCTCGGGCGGCGCGGTGCGGAACGCATGCGCGCCGCCGCCGAGGACGTAAGACGTGAGATCGGCCTGGTGCGCCGCACGACCTTGTCGGCGGTGCTCACCCGAGTTGGCGCAGCCGCCGAACGCCTGGCCGAGCGCGAAGGTCGCGACGTGCGCGTGGTGATCTCTGCCACCGATGCCCCAGTGGAACGGGAGGTCGCCGAGCGCCTGGTCGACCCCTTGATGCAGCTCGCGCGCAATGCGCTGGCCCACGGCATCGAGCCCACCAGCGAGCGCGCCGCGCGAGGCAAGAGTCCGACCGGAACCCTGCGGCTCTCGGGCTCGAAGATCGGGAATTTCCTGCATATCGTGTGCGAAGACGATGGCCGGGGAGTGGACATCGAGTCGGTGCGAAGCTCGGCGATCGCGAGCGGCTCCATCAGCACCGAGGCGGCCCGTGGCGCCAGCGACGACGAGTTGCTCTCGCTCTTGTTCGTGCCGGGGCTCACGACCAAACGTGAGGCGGACTTGTTGGCGGGACGTGGCGTGGGTCTCGACCTCGCGCTCAACACCGTGCGACGACTGGGCGGAACGATTCGCCTCGAACGGATCCCCGGCAGCGGGCTCCGCGCCACGCTGGAGCTCCCCATCGAACGCTGGACCACGGACGTGCTCTGGCTCAACGCCGGGGCGTGGAACGTCGCGCTGCCCGTCAATTTCAGCGGGCGGCTGTCGCGGGTCGATCCCAAAAAACCGCCGGTACACCTGCTGGCTTGCCTGGGCGAGGAAGCACCCAATCCACCGCGCCTGTCCCTCGAGCTCTCGCTGCGGGGGATCCCGACCGTCAGCGTCGGCATCGACGCAGTCGGCGAAGTCGAGGAGTGCAGCTTGCGCCCGCTGCCGACGCTCTTGTCGCAGAGTGGCCCCTTCAGCGGCGCCATTCTGCGCGGCGACGGCTCGCTGCTCTTGGCCTTGGACGCAGCGCTGCTCGCCGTCCGGGCGTGGGCGCTCGGCTGAGCTTGAAAGCCGGCGCGGGCGAGGCAAAGCTCCGGGCACGATGATCGTCGAGCCGATGCGAGCGAGCGACCGTGAGCGGGTCGACTGGATCGCGCGCGAGGCCGGTCAAAACCTGGACGTTGCCGCGGAAGAGGCCCGCAGCTTCGGCCGCCTCACCGTGGCGCGCGAGGGCCACGAGCAGGCGGCCCTGGGAGTGCTCTCGTGCTGGGCCGTCGCCGACGAGCTCCACGTGATCAACCTGGCCACACACCCCGGATTTCGCCGTCGCGGCGTGGCGCGCGCACTCCTCGACGACGCCCTCACACAAGCCGCGCGCGATCGGCGGCGTCTCGTGCTACTGGAGGTGCGCCGCACGAACCAGGCGGCGATCCAGCTGTACCGCCAGCTCGGTTTCACCGTGGCGGCGGTCCGGCGCGGGTACTACGCGGACAACTCCGAGGACGCCATCGAGATGATGCTCGCCATTGATCCAGACACCGGGCTGTTCTTGTCGGGCCACGACGAGATCGAGCTCGAGGAGGCTTGAGACATGGCATCACCCACCCTACCTCGTCGTGCTCAAATCGTGGCGCCGCTGCTGCGCCGCGAGAGTGTCGGGGACGCCTACCACGTGCTGACGTTCGACGCGCGACACGAGGGCGAGGCGCTGCCGGGCCAGTTCGTGATGGTGCGCGGCGAAGAGTGGGGAGACGCGCCGCTCTTGCCGCGACCGATGAGTTATCTCTCAGGCGGGCCGACGCCGTCGATTCTGATCAAGGTCGTGGGTGAGGGCACCACGCGCATGGCCCGCGCCGAACCCGGTGAGCCGTTTTCGCTGCTGGGCCCGCTCGGTGTGCCGTGGCGACCCGCCGCCGAAAATCGCCGGCAGATCCTGGTCGCGGGCGGAGTGGGCGTGGCGCCGCTCCTCTACCTCGCGCGCGCGCTAAAGGCCGCGGGCCAAAGCCCGATCGCCGTCTACGGCGCCCGCACCAAGAACGATCTGCCGCTCGACGACGATCTGGCGGAGGTCTCCGAGGTTCACGTGACGACCGAAGACGGCTCGCGCGGAACGAAGGGGCGAGTGACGGACGTGCTCGATGCGCTGTTGAAGGAAGACACCGAGGTCTTCACCTGCGGTCCCGATCGCATGATGGCGGCGGTCGCGGCGATTTGCGCGCGCCGGGACGTGCCGTGCGAGGTCTCGGTCGAGACGCCGATGGCCTGCGGTTACGGCGTGTGCCTGGGATGCCCGATCCCCTCGGCTGACGGCGGTTACTTGTATGCGTGTATGCAGGGGCCGTGCATCGACGCGCGCCGCATCGACTGGAGTCGAGCGGATCACGCACCGCGCCGCTCACAAGACACGGAGAGGCCGGAAGCATGAGTTTGCTCGCGGTCAACGTTGGAGGGCTCGAGCTGCGAAACCCGGTGCTCACCGCCTCCGGAACCTTCGGCTACGGCCTCGAGTACGACGACTTCTTCGACGTCGCCGAGCTCGGCGGCATCTGCACCAAGGGCCTCAGTCTGCACCCACGCGCGGGCAACGCACCGGAGCGCATCTGTGAGACGCCCGCGAGCATGTTGAACGCCATCGGTCTGGCCAACGTCGGGGTCGAGGCGTTCTGCCGGGAAAAACTGCCCACGCTGCGCGCCCGCGGGATCACCGTGGTGGCCAACATCTTCGCCAGCACCACCGAAGATTTCGTGGCCATCACCGAGCGCCTCGACTCCGAGTCGGGGGTGCATGCGCTCGAGCTCAACGTCTCGTGTCCCAACGTCTCACACGGCGGCATCGAGTTCGGCAAAGATCCTCGGCTGGCCGCTCAGGTCACGAGCGCCGTGCGCAAGGCGACGAAGCTGCCGGTGTGGGTCAAGATGAGCCCCGAAGCGGGGGACATCGCGGCGGTCGCCAAGGCCTGTGAAGACGCAGGCGCCGACGCCATCACCGCCATCAACACGATCCGCGGCATGACCATCGACATCAACACCGAGCGGCAGCGGCTCGCGAATCGCACCGGCGGGTTCAGTGGCCCGGCGCTCCGGCCGATCGCGCTCCGGATCGTCTACGACCTGGCGAGCGCGGTCTCGATTCCAATCATCGGCATCGGAGGCATCTCCAACTGGCGGGACGCCGTCGAGTTCCTGCTGGCCGGTGCCACGGCGATTCAGGTGGGGACGGCGAGCTTTGCTGATCCGTGCGCCGCCAAGAAGGTCCTGACCGGGCTCGAGGCCCACCTCCGCGCCCGCGGGCTGACGGCGAGAGAGCTGATCGGACGCGCCCGCCAGTGAGGAAGCCCATGTTGCGACGACTGCTGATGACCTGCGCCTTGCCTCTCTGCGCCGCGTGCCCCTCCAACGGTTCGGGCGGCGGACAAGAGAACCAGAACCAGCCCAGCCCCAACGCCAGCATCTTGCCGGCTCCGCTGGCATCGGGCGCCGAGCTCAAGGCTGCAAAGACCGACGCCGGCCGTGGCGGGATCCCGGCGGACTCCGCCGGTCGGCTCATCGTCCCCGAGGCGGGTCCACCCGAACCGACTGCGATGCGCGAAGACGAGGCGCTGCCCCGCGACACGCTGAGCGCGAAGGACGGGACCGGGGTGACGCTGGAGGCCCGCTTCAAATGGCTGGATGTGCCCGGGCCCAACAGCGTGCCCGAGCTCTCGAATGACGCGCTGAAGAAGGCTCGCGAGAAGACCGCGCTGAACGTGACGGTGGATCTCGCGCCGGCTGGCCGCATGCGCTTCGTGTTTGCGTCGGCGTCGTTCCCGGTTCCGTCCGGCGCGGAGCTGCGTGCCCAGACCGAACGTTATGGTCACGTCCTGGTGTGGCCGGACGGCAACCTCTACCGCATCCTGGGCGCCGGCACCTTGCGTGCATTGCTGTCAGAGCGTCGCGCCGACGCCCTGCCACTCGCCCGCGCGAAGCCGGTGAGCAAAGGCAAAGGCAACTACCTGGGCCTCGAGACGAGCAAGCTGCAGGTCAGCACACCGGTGGGTGACATTTCACTCGAGCTCGCGCCCGTGCTGAACGTCGGCCGCTCCGGCGAGCTCCTGTGTCGATTGTTGTTGGATCTCGTCGCCATCGACCCCGCTGCAAAGATCTGCGCCGATGGGTTGACACCGCTGCGCGCAGAGATGCGTTGGCCGCAAGGCGGGAAGCTCGCCTTCGACGTCGGCGCCATCTTGCGCAAACCCGAGCTGCCGTTTGGTTTTCTGTTCGTGCCGCCCGCGGGCGCTAGCTTCCGCCCCGGAGAGCTGCCCCCGCAGGCAGCAGGCGTGCTCTTTTCGCGGGACGAGCTGGCGGCCTTCCACACCAAACCCATGGCCGGCGAAGTTGAGAAAGACGCTCCGGGGGAGGGATTGCTCGCGGTCAACCGCACGGACTCGGTGCGCTACGTGCTGCTCGATGGCGTGCCGGTCGCGTGGATTCAGCCAAAATCGGAGCAGTTCTTGATCGGGCCGCTGCCCGGTCGTTACTCGGTGTCGTTCCGTGACTTTCTGGGCGGGGCCATCGAACCGGCGCGTGTCGTTCAGCTACCTGCGCGGATCAGCGTCGGCGCAGAAGACGCCGGCACACCCGCACCGTGAGCCAGGCCTCACGCCTCGCCGATCGGTCGGCCCACCACCGAGTAGTCAGCGGGACCGTAGCTCACCTTGTCGAGGCCAGCACGCTTGAGCTCGACCTTCAGCTGGTCGGCGGCGATCTCGATCACCTCGAAGCGCGTAGCTAGCATCCAGTATTCGTCCTCGCTCACCGGCGGCAGCTCGGCGAGCCTGCGCTCGAGCGCCTCGCCGTCCTCCCGATCGAGCACCAGCTCCGATGACGGACCGTCGTGATCCGACGACTGGTAGATCGCATCCCAGGCGAAGGCCATCGGATCGAAGGCGAGGTACATCTCTTCGAAACAAATCTGCCAGCCGCGAACCACGGTCTCGGACGCGTACCAGAAGCAGGGCATGGTCCTGCGCACCACCTCGCCGAAGTAAGCCCCCGCGCTCCGAGTCACGAGCTCCATGAGCTCGGGCCTGTCGCGTGCGTTCTCGCGGACCGTCCCGAGGTAGTGGTCGAGGACCGGGAGTGTCTCCGGCGAGTAGTCGAGCTCCACGCCCAGGGCGCTGATTACGTACTGTCGCGCGGCCTCTGCCAGCTCGATGATTTCGTCCGGCGGGAGGTCGGGGAGCTCGCCTTGCGGGGTAGGGTCGCCATCTTTCTCGGGGTCCATCGCGCTTGCCACGCCCGAGCTTAGCCCCAAAACCTGCCCTTTCGCGGAGCTGCACGCCCGGCCAGCCCAGCCGGCGCTGACTTACGGGCTTGCCGCGACCGACGAATCGCACGACAGATCCGTTCTGCGTCTCCGAAAGCCCTTGGGGACCGTGTTAGATTCGGTCCCCTGCCCCAGCACCCCGATGCGCCTCGGAATCCTCAGCGACATTCACGCCAACTACGAAGCCTTGAGCGCTTCGGTGGAGGCGTTCAAGAGTGAGTCCATCAAGGAGTACTACTGCCTGGGTGACACCGTTGGGTACGGTGGCTCTCCCAACGAGTGCGCCGACATCGTGCGCGATCTGGTCAAAGCGACCATCTTGGGCAACCACGACGCGGCGGTCGCCGGTCGCATGGACTACTCGTACTACTACGAGGCCGCGCGCCACGCCCTCGACACGCACGCGCAGCTGTTGAGCAAAGAGAACACCGACTGGTTGCGCGGACTGCCCTACCAGATCCGGCTGGACGCCGTGGGTGTGCTGCTCTGCCACGGCTCTCCGGTTCGACTCGAAGAGTTCGAGTACATCTTCGCGCCCGAACAGGCGCGCGAGTGCCTGCCGATCTACGACGAGCTCGCGCACATCACGCTGATTGGCCACTCACACCTGTGCAAGGTGTTCGCGCTGACGCGAAACAGCGTCGAAGAGCTGCCCCCCGTCGACTTCGAGCTGGAGCCGAACAAGAAGTACATCGTCAGTGTCGGCTCCATCGGCCAGCCCCGCGACTACGACAACCGGGCGAGCTACACCGTGTACGACACGGACAAGAAGCGCTTCGAGTTCAAGCGCGTCGAGTACGACATCGAGACGGCGGCGGAGAAGGTGCTGCGGGCAAAGCTCGAGCGCAACTTCGCCCACCGCCTGTTCATCGGCGTTTGAGCGCGTAGCTCAGGCTTCGACGGACCAGTCGGTCCCGGCCCCGGCGTCGCGCAGTCGCACGCCGACGGCCTCCAGCTCTTGCCGGAGCGCGTCCGCGCGGCTGAAGTCCTTGGCTCCGCGCGCGGCCGCTCGCTCGGCGATCTTCGCGTCGATGTCGCCGGCCGAGAGCCCGCGCAAGCGCAGGCGGCGCTCGCGGGTACGGGCGGCGTACTGCTCTCGGCTCGCAGCGAGCAGGCCGAGCTGGCGACCCAGCGCTTCGCTGAGCCCGAGCGCCTCGGCGGCAACGGCGCGGGCTCCGCTGACGAACGCCGCGTCCTTGCGGCGCTTCTGCGCCAGATCACACAGGTCGTTGCCGAGTCTGACAATTTCGCCGAGCTCTGCCAGGGCGACGCTGGTGTTCAGATCGTCATCCAGCGCGGCCTGCGCGCGCTCCATCGCCTTGCCCAGCTGCCCGCGAGGCGCGCTAAGCTCGGGCGCGAGTTTGTCCGGCACACCCGCCGCCTCTGCCGCGAGCTCCGCGAGGCGCTCGAGGGTGGTGTACACGTAGTCGACGCGGCGCTCGGCCTCGTCGACGCCGGGGAACACCACACGCCCATCGGGCAGCGACTCGGTGTCGAACTGGATCGGCCCGCGATAGTGCACACCCAGCAAGAACCAGCGAAACCCTTCCGGGTCGTTGCGGTCCAGCACGTCCTTCACCGTCACGAAGTTGCCGAGCGATTTGCTCATCTTCTCCTTGTCGACGTTGACGAAGCCGTTGTGCATCCAGACCCGGGCAAAGTCCCCCTGACTGGGCGCGGCGGCCTCACTCTGCGCGATCTCGTTCTCGTGATGAGGGAAGATGAGATCCATGCCGCCGGCGTGGATGTCGAAGCCGTGGCCCAGGTACTTCTCACTCATGGCCGAGCACTCGATGTGCCAACCAGGTCGGCCGTGACCCCAGGGGCTGTCCCAACCCCACTCTTCCTTGGGCGCGCCCTTCCACAGGGCGAAGTCGAGAGGATCCTGCTTGGTCTCGTCCTTTTCGACCCGCGCACCCGACACCAGCTCGTCGATCCGACGACGTGAGAGCTTGCCGTAGCCCGGAAAGCTGCGCACCGAGAAATACACGTCACGCAGCCCGCCGGGCATGTCGACGACGTAGGCCGCCCCCTCGGCCACGAGCTTCTTCACCAGCTCGACGATCTCGTCCAGGTGGTCACTGACCTTCGGCTCGTGCGTCGGGCTCGCGCAGCCGACCGCACCAATCTGCTCCCGATAGACGTCCGCCATGCGGCTCGAGAGCGCCAGCGGCGTCTCGCCGTTCTCCTTGGCGCGCGCCAGGATCTTGTCGTCGATGTCCGTGATGTTGCGCACGTAGGTGACGTCGTAGCCGCGCGCCCGGAGGTGGCGAACCAACACGTCGAAGGCCACCGCCGCGCGTGCGTGCCCGGCGTGCGGCACGTCGTAGACCGTGGGCCCGCAGCAATACACGCCCACCTTCATGTCCTGCCGCGGCTCGAGCGGCTCCAGGTTGCGCGTGAGGGTGTTGTAGATGCGGACCGTGGTCATTTCGGCCGCGGAATCTACCACGCCCAAGGGTCACGTCGAGGTCCGTCCCGAACCTCACCCGCCCGCAAGCGTGGCTCGGTGGGCCGGAAGCCATGCCAGATCTGACTCCGGTGCCGCGCGCGGCCGAACATCAGCGGCCGAATCGCCAGGATGCCCAGGACGAAGCCACCGATGTGCGCAAAGAAGGCCACTCCTCCGGACGCTGCCGTCGAGAGCGACGACACACCGCTCAGCAGATTCCACACGAACCACTCACCCACGACCAACCACGCGGGGAACACGAGGAACGCACCGAACACGAACCACAGCGGCAACACCGGATTGACCACCACGATGGGTGCGCGGGGGTAGAGCACGAGATACGCGCCGAGCACGCCAGCGATGGCACCGGACGCGCCGACCATGGGCACCACACTCGCCACGTCGATCCCGATCTGCGCAGCGGCAGCCGCGAGCCCGGCGAGCAGATAAAAGAGCAGGTAACGGCGGTGACCGAGCGCATCCTCGACGTTGTCGCCGAAGATGTAGAGGAAGAGCATGTTTCCGAGCAGATGCCCCCAGCTGCCGTGCAGGAACATGCTCGTCAATAGGGTGGCGCCATCGGCGACCGGGTTCGCGACCCAGCGCGCGGGGACCAGCCCGTAGTCCCAGACCAGGGACGCCACCGCGCGCGGCGGCAGGCCCCGGCCGATCAACCAGACCGCCACATTCGCCACGATCAACGTCGTGTTGACGTAGGGCGTCGTGGTCCGGGGATTGTCGTCGCGGATCGGAAGCATGCTCGGGAGACCCGCACCGTAAGTCCCGGATCGACGCCGCGCGACCCCCCAGCCACAACGACCCCGGCTGGCGCCTCCGGCCGCGACCGGTGCTAACGTCGGCCCCTCACGATGCTGGGGCGTTCCTCTTGCCTGTTCGTCGGCCTGTTTCTGGTCGCTTGCGGCGGCGCGGCCTTCGACGGCCAGGTCTACCGCGACGGCGATCTGGCGTTTCGGGTCGGGCCGCGCCCGGCGAACTGGCGCGCGCTACAGGCCGAGAACACCCTGATGGCCTTCCGCGACGACCGCGACGGCGCCACGGTGGCGGTGAACGGGCGCTGCGGGAAGGACGGCGACGACGTGCCGCTCGAGGCGCTGACCCATCACTTGTTTCTCCACTTCACCGAACGGAAGGTGGAGTCACAAGAGCGGCTCTCGCTGGACGGGCGCGATGCGCTGCGTACGGTGCTCTCGGCGAAGCTCGACGGGGTGTCGAAACATTTCGTGGTGATCGTGCTCAAGAAGGACGGCTGTGTGTACGACTTCCTGCACATCAGCGGCGGTGAGCAGGCAGCCTCGGACGAGTTCGAGGGCTTCGTGCGTGGTTTTGCCACCCTGAGTCGGGTCGAAGAATGACCGACAGCTCCGACCCCTCCGACGCCGAACCGACCTCCGGTCGCGTCAGCATGCTGCCGCGCCCGGTCGAAGAGCCGGCGTTCTCTCATCGGTTTTTGGGTTTCCTGGAGCACCTGGGCATGGTGGCGCACATGGTCAACAGGACCACGCGCGCGCTGTTCAAGCGACCCTTCGAAGGGCGAGCGATCATCACGCAGATCGAGTCGCTCGGCGTCAAATCCCTCGGCATCGTCGTGGTCACCAGTGTGTTCATCGGCATGGTGATGGCGGTCCAGTTTGCGTTCGGTCTGCGCAAGTTCGGGGGCATGGAATACACCGGGCGCGTGGTGGCGCTGTCCTTCGCCCGGGAGCTGGCCCCGACCTTGACCGCTGTCATCGTCGGTGGACGCATCGGAGCCGGCATGGCCGCCGAGGTCGGTTCCATGGCCGTCACCGAGCAAATCGACGCGCTCCGCGCCCTCGGCGCCGACCCCTTCAAGAAGCTGGTCCTGCCGCGCCTTTTCGCCTCGATCTTGGTGATGCCGGTGCTCGGCGCCATCGCACTCGTGCTCGGCTTCGCCGGCGCCATGATGATCACGGATTTTCAGTTCGGGATCCCGGCCAGCTTCTTCTTCTACAGCGCGCTCGGCACGGTCACGATGAAGGACTTCCTGAGCGGCATGATGAAGACCCCCTTCTTCGGCGCGATCATCGCGCTGGTCGGCTGTCACTTCGGCATGCAGACCCGCGGCGGCACGGAGGGGGTTGGCAACAGCACCACCCGCACCGTGGTCGTCGTTTCGATCTCGATCTTGATCGCCGACTTCTTCTTGACCAAGATCTCCATCGCACTCATGCCTGGACTCTGATGTCGACGCGCCTGGCCACCACCGTCGGTGCCGCGCTCTGGCTGGCCTCGGCCTGCGGCAACTCCGACGACGCGCACCCACCGCAATACAGCCCGGACGCCGCGGGGGTGATGCCTCGCACCTGTGACGACGTGAGGAAGGGAGAAGTCCAGGGCAACGTCGTCTGGGTAGCCGGTGCGATTGCGGGCTGCGGCGCACCGGGCCTCGTGTGTCCCGTCTTCGGCATCGACGCTTTTGCGTCGGTGTGCGCAAAAGGCACGCCGTTCGCCACCTGCCAGAGCGGCAGGTGGGTCGTGCTGTGTGACCCCGACGCCGGCGTGGTTGCGAGCGATGCGGGTGACACGAGCGACGCAACGTCGGACGCGACCGCCGCTGACGCTGCGTCCGAGTGAGCTTCGAACGCGCACGTTGCGCGTGCGCGCAGCTTGACAAGGAGTTCCTCCCCTCTACTCTTTCAGAGAAGCAGCGTGGCCAGCGTGACCCGAGCGATCCCGACCAAGATTTCGCCGCGGCGCCGCGCGCGCCCGGAGGCACGGCGTAAAGACGGCCTGTTGACCACCGGCGACATGGCTCGGATGAGTCACAACACCCTGCGCACGGTGCGGTTCTACGAGGAGGTCGGGTTGCTGGTGCCGCTCCACCGAACCGGCGGTGGACACCGACTCTTTCCCATGCGCGAGCTGCGCAAGCTGTTGCTCGTGACCGATCTCCGGGCGGCCGGCTTCGCGCTCGAAGAAATCCGCGACATGCTCGAGCTGAAGGGCCGAGCGCGCTCCGGTGCCGGGGCCTCACGAGACGTGCTCGCGCGCATCCAAGAGCACACCAGCATGATGAGCACACGCATCACGCTGCTCAAACGCGTGCTGGTCGAGCTCGACGCGACCAAACAACGCTTGCTCGCCTGCACAGCATGCGAGGACCGCAAGCTGTTCCCGGGGTCGTGCGGAGACTGCCCCGCGATGAAGAGCGCCGAAAGTCTCCCGGACGCACTCGGTGTGCTCTGGGGCATCGACACCTGAGGGGCCCTTGGCGTTACCGCGAGTGTTCACACTGGCCGAGGTCGACGCACTCATCCCGCGTCTGACCGAGCTCGTCGCTGAGCAGATGCTGCGCCAGAGTGCGGTCGAGGAGAGCCTCGCTGAGCTCGCTCGCCTGGCGGGGGGACTGCCCCGAACGATCGAGTCCGCCGACGACGACTCGCTGGATGTGGCCCGTCTCAAGGCCGAGCTACGAGCGCGCATCAAGGCCTACGATGAGGGCTGGCGCGAGGTACAGAGCCTCGGTGCAGTGGTGAAAGACCCGCAAATCGGCCTCTTGGACTTCTACGGCCGGGTCGAGGGCAAGCTGGTCTGGCTGTGCTGGCGCTACGGCGAAGAGTCGCTGCGTTACTGGCACGAGCTCGACTCTGGATATTCGGGGCGGCGTCCCTTGCGCAACGACACGCGCGAACGCCTCTGGAATTGAGCCCATGGACAAGTCCGCAGCCGCGCGAGCCATCGCCGATTTTCTGCGTGCGCTCGGGCACGACCCGGCGAGTGATCCCGAGCTTGCAGAGACACCCCAGCGCGTCGCAGAGGCGTTCGCGGACGAGCTGCTCTCCGGCTACGGCACGGACATCGCGAACCTGCTCAGCGATGGCTCCGCATCGCACAAGGACCACCCGGGCATCGTCGTCGTGTCGAACATCGCCGTCGCCACGGTCTGCCCGCATCACCTCTTGACCTCACTGGGGCACGCGACCGTTGCGTATCGGCCGGGCGCGCGTGTGCTCGGCCTCGGCACCATCGCACGCCTGGTCGACGCGTTTGCACGACGCCTCGCGTTGCAGGAACAGATCGGGGAGAACGTGGTCGAGGCGCTGGTGAATCTGGGCGGGGCACGCGGCGCGTTTTGCCAGCTCACGCTGCGGCACGGCTGTCTGAGTGCCCGCGGGTCGCACAAGTCCGACGCCATGGTGCGTACCCAGGCCAGCGCCGGCGATCTGGCGGACGCGGCCCACGCGCGGGAGCTGGCAATGGCGCTGGGCTCGGAGCCCGCCCAGTGACCCTCGCCATCGTCACCGGCGCAAGTCGCGGCATCGGACGAGCGATCGCCTGCGCCCTGGCTCGACGCGGCGTCGACTTGATCCTGGTCGGTCGGCCCTCCGCCGAGCTATCCAAGCTTCAGGCTGATCTGGCGGGGACCGTGCGGGTATGCGTCGAAACCTGCGATCTCGCGGCTGCCTCATCCGTCGCGGCATCCGGCGCGCGACTCGCCAACGAGCACGCGCCCGACGTCTTGATCAACAACGCGGGCGTGGTCGAGCGAGCTGCGATCGAAGACACCACGGCGGAAGCCTGGGACCGGCAGCTCGCGGTCAATCTGCGCGCTCCCTTTCAATTGACGCGTGCGCTGCTCCCAGGCATGCGGCGCCGGCGGCAGGGACGCATCATCAACGTCGGCAGCATCTCGTCAACCGTCGGCAGCCCGCGGGCGGCCGCTTACGCCGCGAGCAAGTGGGGGCTCGTGGGTTTCACCAAGAGCCTGGCGCAGGAGCTCTCCGACTCGGGGGTCTCGACGCTGGTTGTCCTGCCCGGCTCGGTGGACACCGAGATGCTCGCAGGCAGTGGCTTCGCTCCGCGCATGACCGCCGAGGACGTCGCCAGCACGATCGTGTTTCACGCGCTCGACGCGCCGGCCGCGCACAACGGCGCGGTCATCGAGATGTTCGGAACCTGAAGCGCACAAAAAGGGAAAGGGCCCACCACACCCGCTCTCCTCCTACCGTTGCTGCCTTCCGGCCCTGGCGGGGTTCGAGGTGCGCTGTTGGTGAGCCCACACTGTGCGGACAACGCTTGGTAGCGCAGGGCGAGCAGGCTGGCAAGGACCCGAAACGCGCGAGCGCGGTCGTGCTCGACAGACGCCCCAGCCGGGCGCACCTTGCAGGGACTCGATGCCCACCCGTGGTTTCTCTGCAGCCAGCCTGTTCGCCTTCGTCGGCTCGGCGGCGCTGGTCGCCGCGGCGTTGACGTTCGGACGTCACAACCCCTGGTGGCTCGGCGTGCCCGTGGGCCTGTTCGTTGCGGGCAGTGTCTGGCTCGCGCTGCGGATCGTCGCCCGCCGGCGTATGCGCCGCATGCTCATGACGGGCCGCGCCGCAGAGCTGCTCGAGCTGTGGGGCGATGCGCTCGGCGAGCTTCCGCATGCCGATACCACCGTGCCGCTGCTTCACGCGACCGCGCTCGCGGCCTCCGGCCACACGGACCGCGCACGCACGGCCCTCTCTCGCGCCGCGCACGGCACGGCCTGGCCGGCCGCGCAGGAACATCGGCTGCTGGTCGAAACGCTGCTCGACTCGTTCGAAGGCGAGCGCTCTGCCTCATTGTCGAAGGCCGAGGAGCTGAGAAACCTACCGCTGCCCGCGGTCGACTCTGCACTGCGTGCGAGGGTCGCGCTCTTGCGCGAAGCGGTCGCGGCGGTGGCGCGAGCCTTTGCTCACGAGCCCGAAGATCGCGACGCGGTGTTGCTCTGGGAGGCCGCGCGCCGCAACGCACTCATCCATTGGCCGCTGCGCTACGCCGCCGCGGTCGTCTGCATCGACCGGGGCAGCAAGGAAGAAGCTCGTCGCCTGTTGGCGGACGCCCCCGAGTGGCCCGAAGATTCTGCATTTCGCGCTTTTCACGCAGAGCTGTCGGCTTACGCCGGACCGGAGACCCGCGTAGACTAGGCGCCCTCTTCATGGGCAACCCTCAGCACCCGTCCAAACCAGGCGACGTCCCGGATCTGGACCTTGGCCCGCTCGTTCCTCGTCGGGCAGAGCCCAACGCCTCCGCAGCCCCCGCGGCTCGAAGCGCAGCCCCGCCCAAAGCGGCAAGCAGCGCCGGAGCCCTCGACTACTTCGGCACCGGCTTCGAAGAAGATCACTTCGACGCCGGCAGCAACGTCGCGGCGCGCGGCGGTGCCGCGACCGGCAACTACGATGGGGCCTCGCTCGATCTCGACGACGAGGAGGGTCAAGCCAAGCTCAGCTTGGAGCTCTCGTCGTACCGGCCCCCCGCGCCCGCGGGCAGCATGGCCCCGGCAGAGCCCGCGCTCCCGCTGCCATCGGGCGCCCCCGGAGCACCCTCCCGCGCGCCACCGCAGGCGAGCCTCGCACCACTGCCCAGCGTCGATTCGGGCGCGGTCGGCTTGCTCGCCGGTTATGGACCGGCACCGAGCGCGATCTACCTGGCACCGCTGTATGCCTTCCGCGTTTTCACGCGAAAGCGTGCGCTCGGGGCCGATCTTGCTCGGGTGAACGCCGAGCTCGGGCGGGCCGAAAACAAACTCGACGAGCAGCTCGCGAGCCTGGCCAGCGGTGTGCGCGGCGAGCTCGAGAACGACGCGCGCTTCGGGGAGAGTTTTGCTCCGGTAAAGCAGCTGGAGTCCATCGCGGGCGAGCGCGGAGCACAGCTCAACCAGACCAACGAGCAATTTCAAAACCAGAACACCGCGCTGGTCCAGCAGCTCGAGGCCGTCGACCAACAGCGGCCCCCGCTCGATCAGGAGAAAGAGCGGCTCAGTACCGACGTGGCCGCTCGTGAGGCCGAGCTGGCGCGCGTCGTCGCGAGGCAGAAGCGTTTCCTGATCGAGGCGCGCTCGGTGAAAATGAGCGCGGAGCAGCGGCCTGCGGGGACGCCGCAGGGAGCGCCCGTGCCGATCCCGCCGGAAGCCCTGACCCAGATCCAGGCGCTCGAGGCCCAGGCGGCGAGCGTGCAGCCCGAGGTCGATCAGCACAAACAGGAGCTCGCGGCGACGCAGTCGGCGCTGCAGGCGGTGCGCAATCAACTCGGCGCGCTGGCCCAGCACACCCGCCGCATCCAGGATCACCAGAAGGCGCTCGAGCGACAGTTTCAGGGGCAACTCAAGGCGGCCTCGGCGGGTTTTTCCGAGGCCCAAGGCGAGCTCACCCGAGCGCTCGCGGCCGTGGGGCGACTCTTGCTCGCGCAGCAAGACGGGTTGAGCCTCGATCCTGCAATCCTGGCGGCGATCCGCGCCACCGAGGCCGAGCTTCGACGCCTGAACGAGTCGAACGCCATGCACCTCGCGGCGCTCGATGCCTACGATCGCGAGACCGTCAAACGCGGAACCCTGCTGGTCGGCGGCGCGGCGGCGCTGATCGTTCTCGTGATCGTGCTGCTCGCCTTGCGCTGAACGCCACGAGTCAGAGCGGAATGTTGCCGTGTTTGCGCGGCGGGTTCTCGAGGCGTTTGTTCTTGAGCATGTCGAGGCTGGTGGCCAGGCGCTTGCGCAGCATGCGCGGGTGGATGACCTCGTCGACGAAGCCGAGCTCCGCTGCTTTGTAGGGGTTCGCGAACTTCGCCCGGTACTCGGCGCTGAACTCGGCGCGGGCTTTGTCCGCGTCGGCGGCCGTTTCGATCTCTTTGCGGTACACGATGTTCACGGCACCGTCCGGGCCCATCACCGCAATCTCTGCGGTGGGGAAGGCCAGGTTCACGTCGCCGCGCACGTGTTTGCTGCTCATGACGTCGTAGGCCCCGCCGTATGCCTTGCGGGTGATGACGGTGAGCTTCGGCACCGTCGCTTCGCAGAACGCGTACAGGAGCTTGGCCCCGTGAACGATGATGCCGTGGTGTTCCTGATCGACCCCCGGCAAGAAACCCGGCACGTCGACCCAGGTCACGATCGGCAAGTTGAAACAGTCACAGAAGCGCACGAAGCGCGCGGCCTTGATGCTGGCGTCGATGTCGAGCACGCCCGCGAGAAACGCCGGCTGATTGGCCACGATGCCGACCGGACGGCCGCCGATGCGGGCGAAGCCGACGACCATGTTCTTCGCCCAGTTTTCGTGGACCTCCAGCAAATAACCGTCGTCGACCACCGCCGCGATGACCTTCTTCATGTCGTACGGTTTGTTGCTCTCGGCGGGCACGAGGTCATCCAGCTCCGGGACCTCGCGGTCGACGGGATCACTGACGCGGGCGAGCGGCGGATCCTCGGTGTTGTTGAGCGGCAAGAACCCCAGCAGCTCACGCACCTTGGCGATGCAAGCGCGATCATCCTGCGAGGTGAAGTGTGCGACACCGCTCTTTGCAGAGTGGGTGTGGGCGCCACCCAGCTCTTCTTTGGTCACCTCCTCGTGGGTGACCGTCTTGATCACGTCGGGGCCGGTGATGAACATGTAGCTGGTGTTCTCCACCATGAAGATGAAGTCGGTGATGGCCGGCGAATAGACGGCGCCGCCGGCGCACGGCCCCATGATGGCGCTGATCTGCGGCACTACCCCGCTGGCCAGGGTGTTGCGCAAGAAGATGTCGGCGTAGCCCGCGAGGGATTCGACGCCCTCTTGGATGCGCGCGCCGCCGGAGTCGTTGAGACCGATCACCGGTGCGCCGACCTTGAGCGCCAGGTCCATCACCTTGCAGATCTTCGAGGCATAAGCCCCCGAGAGTGAGCCGCCGAACACGGTGAAGTCCTGCGCGAAGACGAACATGCGGCGACCATCGACGGTGCCGTGCCCGGTCACGACGCCGTCGCCGAGCACCTTCTGATCTTGCATGCCGAAGTCTGCGCAGCGGTGCGTCACGAAGCGGTCGAGCTCGACGAAGCTGCCAGGGTCGAGCAAGAGATCGATGCGCTCCCGCGCGGTCAGCTTGCCGGCGGCATGTTGTTTGTCTACGCGGGCTTTTCCGCCGCCTTCCAGAGCTTTGGCGTTGAGCGCGTCGAGCGTGAGGATTGCTTGTTTGCCGTTCGACATGGGCGGCCTTCGCTACCACGAGGGGCGCGCTCTGTCACTCCGCGGGCACGTCGCCGCGGGTCACCCTGTTCGGCGCTCTAGACCTCGGGATCGAAGTAGTCGACCTCGACCCCGCGCGGCGTGCGGAAGCGGGTCTTGCCGGCGGCCTGCGCCAGCACGTAGTCCGGGCCGATCGGGACTTTGCCAAACCCCCCCGGCGTATCGACGATCAGCTTCGGGAGCGCGATGCCACTCAGTCGCCCCTGCAGTGCTTCCATGATGCGCACACCGGTTTCAATCGGCGTGCGCAGGTGCCCGGTGCCCCGAACGGGGTCGGCCTGCAGCAGGTAATACGGCCGTGCCCGCTGCCGAACGAGACCGCGAAACAGCTGCGCGAGCAGCGCGGCATCGTCATTCACCCCGCGCAGCAGCACGGTCTGATTCATCACGGGAAAACCGGCGTCGGCCAGGCGACGGAGCGCGCGGCACGCCAGCGGCGTCAGCTCTTTCGGATGGTTGAAGTGGGTCATCACCCAGATCGGGTGCATCGGTCGCAGTGCCGACAACAGCTCCGCGTCGATGCGCTGCGGCAACACCACGGGCACCCGCGTCGCGAGGCGCAGGGTCTCGATGCTGGGGATCTCTCGCAGCTTGCCGAGCAGCGTGACGAGGCGCGGGGTCGCGAGGGTCAAGGGATCTCCGCCGCTGACGATCACGTCGCGCACCTCGGGGTGGGCTCTCAGCCAGGCGAACGCCGGCGCCAGATGCGCGAGCGAGCGCGTGCCGCTGCCGCCTCCGACCATGCGGCTGCGCGTACAGAATCGGCAATACACCGCGCAGCGATCGGTCGTGAGCACGAGCGCGCGATCCGGGTAGCGACTCACCAGGTCGGGGGCCACCTCGTGCGCCTGTTCGCCCAGCGGGTCGACGAGATCACCGCGGGAGACCTGGCTCTCGGCCGCGACGGGCACGACCTGTTGGCGAATGGGACAGGTCGGGTCGAGACGATCGGCGAGCGCCAGATAGTACGGCGTGATGGCGAGCGGGAATCCGGTCCGCTCGGCGCGCAGCGCTCCACGCCGCTCGGCGTCGGACAGCTCGAGGTGCTGCTCGAGCTCCGCAACCGAGCGTACGGCGTGCGAGAGCTGCCACTTCCAGTCGGCGCGCCGCGCTCGGGTACGCGGGAGCGCGCGCCCTGCATCGTGGGCGGCTCCACCCTCTGCTCCACCGGACACCGGCAAGACGACGCGCGCGCTACTTTGGCGCGGCAGGTCCTGCATCGAGCTTCTCCAGCGGCGACGACGGCAGCGTGATCTTCTCCAGTGCCTTGTCGTCGATCTTCACGGGATAACGCTGACGCAGATCCTGCTCGAGCTTCTCCTCGGCCCCGCGCATCTTCTCCTGGAGAATGGCGACCCGGATCGTACGCTCGGCCTCGGCCACGCTGCGGTCCCGTGCGTCGGTCTTGCCCGTCATGCGCACGATGTGGAACTTCCCGGCGTCCTTCACCACACCGTCGAACACTCCACCGACCGCGCCGATCTTGAAAACGGCCTCCCGCAGCGGCTCGGGCACACGCGGATTGTCACCCTTCGCGGCCCCTGGCGGGCCCACGATCCCGAGATCACCCGCGAGCTCGGACGGCCCGGTTGCCGCACCCGGCGGGGGTTTCTCCAGCGACTGATCGCGCACCAGCTTGCCCCACTCGGTGGGAGACGCCTTCTTGGCCTGCTCCAGCAGCTGTTTTGCCTTCGCCTCGTCGGAGACCACGATGTGCGCCACACGGCGGCGCTCGGGATCGCGGAACTCTTCCCGATGTTTGTCGTAGTACGCCTTGACCTCGCTCTCGGGGATGTCCGCGGGAGCGATGGTGTCCGTGCGGATCTGACGCAGCACGTCCTCGCGCAGGATCTGACGCACGCGCTCCTTGACCTCGGGCTTCTGATCCAGGCCGCGGCGCTTGGCCTCGGTCGCAAGCAGCTCCGCCTTGATCAGCTCGTCGAGCAGCTGACGTCGACGATCGACGGACTGGTATCGCAGTCGCTCGAACTGATCCATGCGGTCGAGGGTCGCCGCGAACTCACCCAGGGTGATCACCCGGTCGCCGACCGTGGCCAGAGCTTTTTGCGCGAGCTCGGGCGACAGCCCGCTCGATGCGGGCGCGGCGGAGCTGTCCCCCACCGGCTGTTTGCCGATGGCCTTTTCGTCGCAGCCGCCGAGGCCCAACGATCCCGAGATCAGGGCGAGGGCAATCGGGAATCGAAACGGTCTCGGCATGCTGGGGCTTTCGAATACTACGACCCCGCCCTCGGTGCCAGACGTCCGCGGCCGTTGCAGGATGGGCGCCACCCGGCTAGCTATCGAGCCCGTGACTGAACAAACCTCGACTCTCAGGTACCGGCGGGTGGTCATCAAGCTGAGCGGGGAGGCTCTGTCCGGCGGAACCGGCGGTTTTGGCATCGACACCGCCACGCTGAAGTCGACCGCCGCCGAGCTCGGTGAGGTGCACGGCTCGGGAGTTCAGGTCGGTCTGGTCGTGGGCGGCGGAAACATCTTCCGCGGCCTCAAGGGCGCGAGCGAAGGCATGGACCGCGCGCAGAGCGACTACATGGGCATGCTGGCCACGGTGATCAACTCGCTGGCCTTGCAGGACGCCCTCGAGCGAACCGGCATCCCCACCCGCGTGATGACCGCGATCGAGATCCGCGAGGTCGCCGAGCCCTACATTCGTCGGCGTGCCATCCATCACCTGGACCGTGGCCACATCGTGATCTTCGCCGCAGGCACCGGTAACCCGTACTTCTCGACCGACACCGCCGCGGCGCTCCGGGCCATGGAGATCCGCGCCGAAGCGCTGCTCAAGGCGACCAAGGTGGACGGCATCTACGATCGCGACCCGGTCCGACACCAGGGTGCAACCTTGCTACCGAAGGTCGCCTACGAACGCTTCCTCAGCGAGAACCTGAAGGTGATGGACGCCACCGCCGTGGCGCTGTGTCGGGAGAACGGTTTGCCCATCCGGGTGTTCAAGATGGCGCCCGGGAACATCAAGCGTGTTTGCCTGGGCGACGAAGTCGGCACGATTGTCTCCGACGAAGGATGAGCAGAGGAAATTCCTGCGCTGCTAGGCCCCCGCTACCGGGCTGCACCCTCGCGGGGCCGTGGTAGGCTCCGCGCCTCGATATGTGGCAATCCCTGCCTGAGCTTGGAACCGGCGTTCTTTACGCAATCCTGGTGGCCGCGGCCTACACCTTCGCGGTGAGCATCGCCGCTGGCCGAGGGCGACCCCGCCTGCTCGACGCGGCGCGCCTCGGCGGGTACGCGACCTGCGCGTTGATCGGCCTGGGCGTGCTGCTCTTGGCCTACGCCTTCATCACCCACGACTTCCGCATTCGTTACGTCGCTCGTTACAGCGACCGCTCGATGCCAACCGCGTACCTGTTCGCCGCGCTCTGGGGCGGACAAGACGGCTCGCTCTTGTGGTGGACGACCCTGCTCGGCGCGTACACCAGCGGCTGCCTGTGGTGGATGAAAGGTCGCTACCGCCAGCTGCAACCCTACGTGATCGCCACCCTGATGTCGGTCGTGGGATTCTTCGCCGTGTTGATGCTGTTCGCGGCGAACCCGTTCTCGACCAGCATCTCCGGCGCGTCGCTGGACGGCGAGGGTCTGAACCCACTCCTGCAAAACTACTGGATGGCGATCCATCCGCCGGCTCTCTACATCGGCTTCGTGGGCTGCGCCGTGCCGTTCGCCTTCGCGGTTGCCGCCCTGGTCACCGGTCGGCTCGACAACGACTGGATCGTCGGTGCGCGCAAGTGGATGCTGTTCGCCTGGTTGTTCCTCAGCATCGGCAACGCGCTGGGCATGGTCTGGGCCTACGAGGAGCTCGGCTGGGGTGGGTACTGGGCCTGGGATCCGGTAGAAAATGCCGCGTGTTTGCCCTGGTTCTCCGCCAGCGCCTACGTGCACTCCACGATGATCCAGGAGCGCCGGAACATGCTCAAGGTCTGGAACGTGGTGCTCATCTGCATCACGTTCTTGTTGACGATCTTCGGCACGTTCTTGACGCGCTCGGGGCTCATCTCGAGCGTGCACAGCTTCGCGCAGAGCAACATCGGGATCTTCTTCGTCTACTACATGGGCATGGTGATTGCCGTCTGTGCCGGGCTGATCGCCTGGCGCTGGCGCGAGCTGCGCGGCGAATCGCGCATCGAGGCCGTGGCCAGCCGCGAGGCCGCTTTCGTGCTCAACAACTGGGTGCTGCTGGGGATCGCGACCTTCATCGCCGTCGCGACGCTGTGGCCGAAGCTGAGCGAGTGGATCTACAAGGAGAGCGTCACCGTCGGGCCGCCCTTCTTCAATCGTTGGATCGCTCCGGCGGGAGTCATCTTGTTTGCGCTGATGGGCCTGGCGCCGTTGTTCGGGTGGCGCAAGACCAGCGGGGAGTCTCTGAAAAAAGCGGCCGCTTACCCCCTCGTGGGCATGGTCGTCGCGGTCGTGCTGCACGTGGCCCTGGGCAAGTCCCTCGGCTATCCGGCCTTCGTGCACGCCGACCAGTTTTATCCCGGCGTCGTAGGGGTGATCTTGCAGAAGGCCGGCTCCGTGTTGCCGGCGCTGGTCGTCGCCCTGGCGGCCTTCAATACCGGGGTGATCGTGCAGGAATTCGCCCGCGGTGTGGCCGCGCGCCGGCGTTCGTCGCTCAAGGCTGGCGAACAGGAGAGCATCCCGACGGCGCTCATGCGCCTGGTGGACAAGAGCCGTCGCCGTTACGGCGGCTACATCGTTCACTTCGGCATCGTGCTGATGTTCATCGGTTTCACCGGCAAGGCCTGGAGCATCGACAAAGAGGCGAGCATGTCGCCGGGCGATCGCATGGACATTGGCAGCTACTCGCTGACCTACAAGGGTCCGCGCATGGAGGTCGACGTCAGCAAACGCATGGTCTTCGCTGATCTGGAGGTCACCCAGAACGGCAAGTCCCTGGGCGTGATGTCCCCCGCGAAGTTCATCTACAAACGCTCAGCCGAGATGCCAACGACCGAGGTGGCGATGCATCGGAGCTTCCGCGACGACCTCTACCTGGTCGTGGGCATGGTGAGCCCCGAGACCAAGAAGGCGGCCTTCCAGTTTCACGTCAATCCGCTGGTCTCGTGGATCTGGATCGGAGTCATCGTGTTGATCGCTGGGGCGAGCATCTCGCTCTGGCCCGAGCTCGCGCTGAAGGAGGTCGGCGCTTGGGGTTACGTCCGCGCAACGGCCGCGGGACTCTCGGCGGTTGCCTTCGCAGTCTGGCTGGCGATGAGCCCTTCCAACGCATTTGCGGCTGAACGCGGAGCCCGAGCTCCTCCGCCAGCCAGCCCCGTCCCCACGGCGGCCGCGGCGAGTGAGGCCTCGCCACCCGTCCTTGGCGCCAGTTTGGCCTGTGTTGGTGGGCTGGGGCTGGGCCTTGCCGCGGCGCTCCGACGGCGTCGTTCTCCAGAATAGCTCCGGGTGGCCGAAGCTGATATCGGGTGACCCGTGCCGCTGCGCCTAAACGATCTGTTGCCACGCTTGCGCCCCTTTGCGCTGCCCTTGCTGGTTGCTGCTGCGGCGGCGGTCGGCGCGGCCCGCGGTTTGGGTCTTGCTCTCCTGGTTGTGGCGGGCGGAATGCTGCTCTTCGCAATCTCCAACCTCTGGGAGAGCGTTCAGCGCCTCGGCGACGACGGCGAGCTGACGGTGGACGAGGCCCTGGCGCTCGCGGCTCCTTCGGCGGAGGAAGAGAAGAAACGCTCCGTGCTGCGCGCGCTCAAAGATCTCGAATACGAGCGGAGTGTGGGCAAGGTCGGCGATGACGACTACGCCGTGCTGTCCGCACGATATCGCGACGAGGCGCGACGGCTGTTGCAAGCCCTCGATCGCGCCGAGACACCCGCGCGTCAGCGGGTCGAAAGGCTGATCGCCAAACGGCTGGAGCGCGCGGGCATTGCGGCGACAGCGGCGGCGGCGGCCACGACGAGCCCCCCCAGCGACGACGACGCCAGCGACGACGAGGTCAGCGAGGACGCGGCGAGCGGCGACGACGACGCACACGCGAGCGAAGGGCCCGCGACCAGTCAGAACGACGCGGACGACCCCGCGGACGAAGATGATGACGACGCGAACGACGATGGCGCGGACGACGACGACGCGGACGACGGGGTCGTGAGCGCCCAGGCCGGGGGAGCTGCCGCCGAAACCGCGACCTGTGGGGACTGCGGCACGCGCAACGATCCCGATGCACGGTTCTGCAAGCACTGCGGAGAGTCCCTGTCATGAAGCGTTCGCTGTCGGTCTTTGCAGCCCTGTCGTTCGCTACGGGCATTGCGTTCGCGCAAGCGCCGCTCGATCCCGGCGCCGGCGGTCCCATGCCTCCCGGCCACCCGCCCGTCGGAGCCAACGACGCGCCCGCCGAACCGGGAGAAGCACCCGCCGCCCCGATGCCCCCTGGTCATCCTCCCACCACCGCAGGGCAACGCGGCGCGGGCACGGCTGCACGTACGGACACCAGCACCCCTTCGAAGGATCTCCCCCCGGGCACCATCGACGCACAGATCAACGACGCAGAGGGCAAACCCTTGCCGGGAGTGTCCGTACGCTTGGGCATCTTGCGTCAGAGCGTCGCAGAGGGTGACTCGAGCGAGTTCAAGAACGCGGTCACGAACGCCGACGGCAAGGTGCGCTTCGACCGCCTGGAGCTCGGCTCACGCTTCAGCTACCGCATCACGGTCAAACAAGAGCCGGCCGAGTACGCTTCCGCTTCGATCAACCTGCGGGAAGATTCCGGCCAGAGTGTGGTCTTGCACGTTTACCCCGTGACCAGCGACATCCGCCGCACGATGGTGGGCATGCGGGGCTTCTTGATGGTCGAGCCGCGCGACGACGTGTTTCAGTTCGAGGTCCTGCTGCGGGTCTTCAACGTGGGGGCGACGACCTGGGTGCCCGAAGACGTGGTGATCGAGCTGCCGCGCGGCTGGAAGGGTTTCAGCGCTCAAGAAGGCATGGGCGACACCCGGGCGGTCGCCGAAGGAGAGCGCGGCGCCAAGCTCTTGGGCACGTTTTCCCCCGGTCAACACGAGGTGGCGTTCCGCTTCCAGGTCCCGAACGATCACGATGAAACGGTCGATCTGAAGCTGGGTTTGCCACCCCACATCGCGGAGCTTCAGGTCATGGCCGAGTCCGCTCGCGGCATGGGCTTCGAGGTTTCGGGTATGCCACCTGCACAACCGAGTGTGCGAGAGGACGGCCGCCGCATGTTGACGACGGGTCGCCAGCTCAAGCCAGGTGAGCCCGAGATGGAAGATGTCTCGCTGCGCCTCACCGGCATTCCCACACCAGGGCCGGGCCGCTGGTACGCCGCCGGGATCGCAGCTGCCCTCGCGGCGCTCGGCTTGATGCTCACGGCGCAGAACGGCAAAGAGAAGCCTTCGCTCAAGTCGCTGCCGGAGAAGGACATCAGTCGCGCGCGCAACCTGCTCTTGGACGAGCTCGTTGCGCTCGAGCAAGCACACCGCAACAAAGACATCGGCCCGCGCACCTACGAGTCTGCACGAAGGGCGCTGGTGAACGCCCTCGCGCGTCTCGAGGTCGACCGCCCGACACCGACGGGGCGCGTCTCGAAGAAGCGCGCACGGGCGCACTGACCGCCTCCGCAGGCAGGTCGCAGCGTCTCCGCGCACCGAACAAGGCGTGGTGGGTCGGGCGCGCGAGCGCTCGTTAGCCCGCGCAATGGACGCACCCGTCTCCACAGGCTGGGGACAACCTCCTGAAAAGGCTGAGGAAGACGTCCTGTTTGATCCTGTGCATTTCCTTGCCCGGATCCCTTATCCACACCCGCCTACATAGTCGCCAGCGGTCGTTTCCCCAGGAGACCCCGGGATTAGCTTTGTAATTCCTGGCGGTTCCGAAGTTTCCCCCATTCTCCACAGGCCCTACTGCTTCGACTCCTAGATCTATTTCTTAAGAAAGAGAGAGAAGAGAGGCCGACCCCAGGCCCTGGAACCCCCTGTGGAAAACCTGGGCACAGAAAACCCGCGCATTCCTGGCGCTCTCGCCTAGCGCCCTGGCACGGACGCAGGTAGGACCGCCCGACCATGCAGGTCGTGGTCAGCAAAAAAGATCTCCTGCGCGTCCTCGGGCGCTGTCAGGGCGTAGCGGACAAAAAAAGTACGATGCCTGTCCTGGGCAACGTGCTGCTCGAGGTCTCGGGACCCGATCAACTTCGGCTCGCCGCGACGGACTTGTACCTCGCAGTCAGCGGAACGATCAAAGCCCGGGTCGACAAGGGTGGCTCCATCGCGGTGGGTGCGCGCGACTTGTTCGAACGCGTGAAGATGATGCCCGAGGGGCAGATCTCGATCACGACCACCGAGGGCGCGGCCACCACGATCCGCTCGGTCGGCTCCGCGCGTCGCTACACGGTGCACGGCATCCCCGGAGAAGAGTTCCCGGCGCTGCCGCAGCTCGACGAAAAGACACAGCTCCTGTCCCTCGACGTCGACACACTCTCGCAGCTGATCGCGGCGACGCAGTTCTCGGTCTCGACGGACGAAACGCGACTGCACCTGAACAGCGCGCTCTTCGAGTGGGAAGGCGATCGCGTCCGGATGGTTTCCACCGATGGGCACCGGCTGTCGAAAATAGAGATCCAGGTGCCTGGCAAAGAGCCAGCGCGTCGCTCCTGATTCCACTCAAGGGCGTGCTCGAGCTCAAGCGTCTGTGCGACGAGGCCAAGGGTGAAGCCGGCAAGTCCGACGACGCGGATGCCAACACGATCAAGCTGGCCCAGAGCGGCCCCAACGCCTTTTTCCAGCTGGCCGGCTTCCGTTTCAGCGTGAAGCTCGTGGACGCGCAGTTCCCGCCCTACAGCCAGGTCATCCCCGAGGCCACCGAGAAGGCCGTGCGAGTGCCCCGGCTCGCGTTTTCGGATGCACTGAAGGCCGTGGCCCTGGCCGCGAGTGATCGCACCGGAGGCGTCAAGCTGACGCTCGAGGGAGGCAAGGTACGCTTCGAGTCCGAGAGCCCCGAGAGCGGCGAGGGTTTCGACGAGATCCCCATCGACTTCGAGGGCGGGCCGATGACCATCGGCTTCAACGCGCGGTACTTCCTCGACGTGCTCGGCGCCATCGACGACGACGAGGTCATCCTCGGCATCAGCGGCGAGCTGGATCCGGCGGTGGTCAAGCCCGCCACCGAGAGCACCAAGAAGAGCTACCTCGCCGTCGTCATGCCGATGCGGATCTGAGTGACCGCCGAGCTCCGCTTCGAACGGATCAGCGTCCGCGGATTCCGCAACATCTCGACCGCCGAGCTCGAGCCAGCCCCGCGCCTCAACGTTGTCGCTGGCGACAACGGGCACGGCAAGACCAGCCTGCTCGAGGCGCTGTACGTGCTCTCCACCAGCCGCAGCTTCCGCGCAGAGAAGAACGCCGAGGTCATCCAGCACGGCAGCGAGACGGCGGTGCTGTCGGCGAAGATCCGTGATGCGGGCCTCCTGCGCGAGCAGCGAGCCGCGCTCGGGCCGAAGAGCCGCGGGTTTTTCGCCGATGGAAAGCGCATCCAGCGGCTCGCGGACTACGCCGTGAAGACACCGGTCGTGGTCTTTCATCCCGGTGATCTGGCGCTCGCCAACGGGCCAGCGCTCGGCCGCCGCACCTTGCTCGATCGTGTGGCGTTGTTCCTCGAGCCCCTCAGCGCGGAGCACCGCCTGCGTTACACCGAGGCCCTGCGGGAGCGTCAGCGGGCGCTGGACGAGCGTGGGCCACGCGCCGCGGAGCTCGATGCTTACGAGGTCATCTTGGCCGAGCACGGCTCGGCGCTATCTCGCATTCGCGTTCGCACGGCGGCCCGCCTCGAGGAGGCGCTGACTCCGGCCTTCACCCGCATGGCGGCGCCGAAGCTGGAGCTGTCGGTGCGGCTGATCAGCGCCGGCTGCTCGGAGGTCGAAGACTTTCGTCGCGCACTCGCCGAGGCGCGGGCCATCGACGTGCGGCGCGGGAGCGCGAGCTTCGGCCCGCAGCGCGACGATCTCGAGCTCACGGTCGACGGCCGCTCGGCGCGTCGCCACGCTTCTCAAGGCCAGCAGCGCGTGCTCTCGCTGGCGCTGAAGGTCGCGGAGCTCGATTGTGTGCGCCAGGCTCGCGGCGCGCACCCCATCCTCCTGCTCGACGACGTCTCCAGTGAGCTCGATGCACAGCGATTCGAAGCCGTGTTCACGCTGCTCCAAGGCATGCCGAGCCAGGTCTTCGTGACGACCCCGCGCCCCGAGCTGTTTGCCGTGCCCGGGCTCGAGCCAGCCGATCGGGCAGATTTCTCCGTGGTCGACGGCGCCATCCAACAGCTTGCGCGATAGCCACCCCGAAGGCGTCGCCCGCGGGGCCCTGAAAGCGCCGCAAACGGGGCCCAGAAATGGCCCCAATTTTTGCGCCGGCCCGAGCGCGGATCCAGCTGAATTTCCCCTGGCTCAGCCTTGCTCGGAGGGTGCGGAAGGGGTATACCAATCGGGCTCGTTTTGGCCCAGGCCGAACCCCTCCCGGAAAGCTCGCTCGGGCGCCCAGCCGGCACCGCGCGATAGCCCAGACCGACGCATCGCTCCTCGCGGATCGATGCGGGGGGTGCGCCCTTCGACCGAGACGAGACAACCCGAGGAACCGCATTGACCACCGAGGCTCCCGAGACCCCCGACACCCCGTCCGAGACCGCCGAAGCTGCTGCGCCTGCCGAGGCTGCCGCGCCCGCTGAAGCTGCTGCGCCCGCCGAAGCGCCTACGCCCGCCGAGGCTGCTGCGCCCGAGGAGTACGACGCCGCCAACATCACCGTGCTCGAAGGGCTCGAGGCCGTGCGCAAGCGCCCCGGCATGTACATCGGAGACGTGCACGATGGCTCTGCGCTTCACCACCTGGTCTGGGAGGTGATCGACAACTCCGTCGACGAGCACCTGGCCGGGCACTGCAATCGGGTCAGAGTCACGATTCACTTCGACGGCTCCGTGACGGTCGAGGACAACGGGCGAGGGATCCCGGTCGACAAACACGAGCGAGGGGTCAGCGCAGCCGAGGTCGTGATGACGGTGCTGCACGCCGGCGGAAAGTTCGATCACTCGAGCTACAAGGTCAGCGCAGGCCTGCACGGCGTGGGTGTGAGCGCCGTCAACGCGGTGTGTGAGAAGCTGCAGCTGGAGATCAAACGCCAGGGCGGGCTCTATTTTCAGGAGTATCGGCGCGGCGTGCCCCAGGGCCCCATCGAGCGCATCGGCGAGACCTCGGAGCACGGGACCAAGGTCACCTTCAAGCCGGACACGCAGATCTTCACCAGCACCGAGTACAACTACGACATCCTGGCCAATCGCCTGCGGGAGCTGAGCTTCCTCAACTCCGGGCTGGTCATCGAGCTCAACGACGAGCGCAACGGCGGCCAGCGCGAGGTGTTCGAGTTCCAGGGCGGCATCAAGGAGTTCGTCGCGCTCCTCAGTCAGAAGAAGGAACCGATTCACGAGGACGTGATCGCCTTCACCACCGAGATGCAGACCGAGGACTCGAAGGCGCCCATCGGAGTCGACCTGGCCATCCAGTGGTCGGCGGCCTTCCAGGAACAGATCCTCTGTTACACCAACAACGTCCACAACAAGGACGGTGGCACTCACCTCACGGGCTTGCGCACGGCCCTCACCCGCATGCTCAACAGCTATGGGCAAGCACAGAACCTGCTCAAGGACGTGAAGAGCGGCATCTCGGGGGAAGACGCGCGAGAAGGGGTGATCTGCGTCATCCACGTCAAGCATCCCGACCCGAGCTTCGACTCGCAGACCAAGAGCAAGCTGGTCTCCAGCGAGGTTGCCGGCCTGGTGCAGAACGTGGTCGCCGAGCAGGTGGGTCGTTATTTCGAGGAGCACCCGTCCACGGCCAAGAAGATCCTGGAGAAGGCCGTGCTGGCCAGCCGCGCCCGAGAGGCGGCGCGCAAGGCCCGCGAGGTCGTGCGCAAGGGTGTGCTCGACAACACCCACCTGAGCGGCAAGCTCGCCGATTGTCAGAGCAAGGATCCGGCGCAGAGCGAGATCTACATCGTCGAGGGAGAGAGCGCCGGCGGCAGCGCAAAACAGGGACGCGATCGCCACTTTCAGGCCATCCTCCCGCTCAAGGGCAAGATCCTGAACGTCGAGCGCGCGCGCCTCGACAAGATGCTCTCGAGCCAAGAGGTCGCGACGCTGATCAGCGCCCTCGGCTGCGGCATCGGCGAGAACGGCAACTTCGACCTATCGAAGGTGCGTTATCACCGCGTGATTCTCATGACAGACGCCGACGTGGACGGAAGTCACATCCGCACGCTGCTGCTCACGTTCTTCTATCGCCAGATGCGCGAGCTGATCGAGAGCGGGTTCTTGTACATCGCGCAGCCTCCGCTGTTCCGCGTGCGCAAGGGCAAGAAAGATCTCTACCTGAAAGATCAGGGCGCGCTCGATCGTCTGCTCACACAGAACGGCATCGACGGGCTCACCGTGCAGAGCACCAAGGGGCCAGCCATCTCGGGCAAGCCCCTGTACGAGCTGGCGACGCGGCTGCGCTCGTTCCGGCACATCCTCGGCAAGATCGATCGCCGCTGTGACGCGCGGGTGGTCGGTGCCGTCTTGCGCTCCAGCGGCATGAAACGCGAAGACTTCCGGAGCGCCGAGAAGGTCAACGCTGCCGCAGACCAACTGCGCACCTACCTGGAAGGGCGATATCCCGACCTCTTGCCGCTCAGCGTCGACGTCGATCGGGACGACACCCACGGCGGCGGCCGCATCGCGGTCAAATTCCGCCCCGGCGCGTCCACCCGACCTGCGGTGATGGACTGGGAGGTCGCCGACTCCGCGGAGTACCAGGAGCTCTTGGCCATCGAGGAGGACATCCGCTCCATCGGGCCATTGCCTTACACCGCAAAGACCGAGACCGGGCAGCCAGTGAGCTTGCCCGATCCGGAGTCTCTCGACGCGCTGATCGACGAGCGCGGGCGCAAGGGCACGGCCATCACGCGCTACAAGGGGCTCGGTGAAATGAACGCCAGCGAGCTCTGGGAGACCACCATGAACCCGGACGCTCGGACCTTGCTGAAGGTGCGAGTGACCGACGACGTCGCGGCCGACCAGCTGTTCAGTGTGCTCATGGGCGACCAGGTCGAGCCCCGCCGCCAGTTCATCGAAGACAACGCGCTCAACGTCCGAAACCTGGATATCTAACGGAAATTTCGGGCCGAGGGCGCAGGTGCGTCGGCCCGAAGTCGGCGGAGCGGATTGACGCGTGCTATCCTCAGCCACCCCGCAGAGGGGATGCCCAATTCCTTTCTTTTCACAACCGGCCGACCTGTGCTTTAGTCCGCCGCCAGATTTCTAAAGAGGTGTGATCATGCGTGGTTCGTTGAAGCTTACTTTCGGTATCAGTCTGCTCGGCCTGCTCGTGCTGAGCGTCCCCGCCTGCGGCGACGACGACAGCGGCGGCGGTGGCACGAAGGCCACTGGCGGCAGCGGCGGCTCGACCGGCGGCAGCGGCGGTTCGACCGGCGGTGCAGCGGGGAGCGCAACCGGCGGCTCGGCAGGAACCGCAACGGGCGGCGCGGCTGGCAGCGGTGGCGCCACCACCTGCGGCGGCACAGCCTGTGAGACCTACAAGGTCGGCGGCCTCATCGCCCTCCCCCCGTGCTGCTCCAAGAACGACAAGTGCGGCAGCGACGTGAGTTCCAACGTCGGTATTCTCATCGGCGTCGCGGCCGGCTGCTACGAGATCGGCCAGAAGGGCAACGACGACTCGACCTGCCCGCAGCTCCTCTTCACCAACCCCCTCGACAGCGGACCGGCGGCCTTCGACGGCTGCTGCAACCACGCCACCAGCAAGTGTGGTTACAAGGTGAACATCACCAGCTCCGGCGGCCCGGACTTCGGCTGCATCGACGCGACCGGCCTGACCGACGCGCCGCAGACCTGCACGCCGATGACCTCGGACGGCGGCGGCACGGACGGCGGCACGGACGCCTCGACCGAGGGTGGCTCGGACGCTTCGACCGACTGATCAGTCCGTCGCAGCGACAATGCGGAAGGGCCGCGGAGCGAGAGCTTCGCGGCTTTTTTGCGCTTGGGGTGTCTCGCGACTCTCCCCGGCCCCGTAGGCCTCTCTTGCCGCAACTGCAACGCGCGGCCAACCGAGGGGTGCGGCGCTCGCCGTACCGTCCGTATGCTTGACGTCGGCACGACCAACGTGTTTCCAGGCCGCGTCCACCGCGGGCTGAACCGCGTCGCCGACGCGAGCTTCGATGGCGCCACAGCAGATGAAGCGCTGAAACCAGCCCCGATTCCGCGGCGGCACGATTTCAAGACGGGGCGCGCAGAGCACTTACGAACTGCATGCGAGCTCCGCGACGCTGGACAGGGCGAGTAAAGTGAGCCCCCGATCACTTCCGGCACGCGACATCGCAACCTACCCACGCTGCCTGGGCGTTCGACTCGCGATAGATGGTCGCCGCAGCGGACTTGGGTCCGCCGGCAGCGTTCACTTCGTCGCGGCATGGAAATGCTTTCGCGACGAGATCGCAACCAAGTGTGCCATAGCATCCCGCTTGCCGCGCGCACCGGAATATTGGAGCACAGGCCGGGTCGGTTGCGCATCCGGAGGTGCTGGCAGGTCCCTCCCCGCAAACGCACAATGCGCACGGGGAGCTGTCTCCGACTTGCTGGAGGCAGGACTCGACCGCGTTGGGGGCAAACGGCGTCCCCACGCACTGTCCGTGCACGCAGGCTGGCTGCACCGGCAGCGTCCCGCAGCAGGGCGCAATCAGCGGGCAGCTGGCCGCGCCTGCTTGTAATACGTCAAACTGAGCGGAAGAGTAGCTAGTGTTCAGATAGAAGCCACCACCGCAGTGCTCTCTTACACTGAAGCACGCACCGGCGTGCTCGCAGTCCGAGTCTACGTCACATGTTTTGTTCTCATAGACGAACTGCACAACCTCGCTGAGTGCCGGGCACACCGGCGGGAAGCGGTCTTCAAAGCCGTCAAGCTGACCCCATTCGTCCGCGTCCTTCGTGGTTGAACCGCATGCGCCGACGTAGGCCAGGGGGATGACGAGGGCCCATGCGACTAGTCTGCGCCGCGCGGTCATTCGTCAGCCTCCGCCCAGGCGACTCCCCAAGTGGTGCCTGGCAGGCCGCTATAGTTGAGCGGGATCAGACGGATGTTGTAGGTCTTCACGCCGCCACCGTTGTTCGGCACTCGAACGAACTGATAGTTGTTGCTGGTGCTGTTCGACGCGGCGACCAACGTCGTCCCATCGTAGACCTGCAGCGAAAAGATGACGAAAGGGTTCGCCGAGCAGACCTGTGAGGCCGTGCAGCCGCTGAACCCCCCAGGCGACGAACACCCCGGGTTTGCTGGGCACGTCGGCCGAGACTGGAAAAATGCAGCCGCTCGAAGAACCTTGCCCGGCGCAACGCTCGCGTTCCACTTCTCCGAATACACTGTATACGTGGGTGTGGTGACTTCCCACATACTTCCGAAGTCATGACCCTGGACAGCAGCTGGATTGTTACCATCCCTTTTTGAGCCAGCCCCGAGCACCCCGGCAGCCAGCGATGCGTTCAAGAGGCCCGCGCCATCGGAATCGTCAACACCGTCATGTAAGTTGAGCGGTGTTCCGTCGACATCCTCGTCGCCGGACGCCAACAATCCTGGGATGACCACTTCCGGCCAGGACTTCAGCGTTGGGTTGAACTCGTGGAGACCGGCAACAACCCCAGCCACCTGCGGGGCTGCCACACTTGTGCCGGTCAGCCCGGTGTCAGTGCTATTCAATGCTTTTCCAGCAGAGTCTACGTTTGAGCCAATGGCCACGAGATGCGGGACTTCGAAGCCAGTGGCGCCGTTGGGGTTCAAATCGCTCGAGTGGGCCGCCATGACCACGCTGTTGCGATCACTGCCGGAGTTTTCCTGCGCGGAACCCACGCTTACTCCGTTGCGCGGACGGCTCATCACCTTGGAGCCTGCGTTGGCATTGCCGGCGATGACAGCAATGAACGGATACGGGGACACGGAGGCTTTGTAGTCGTAGAGTCGATCACGTGATGATTGAAAAGCGTCCACCAGCGGATCGGGACCCATTTGGTCACTACAGCTGATCACCCGAGCGCCGTTCGATGTCGCCCAATTGAGCGCACTTGAGAACGCATCGGGCCCATTGGTTGTGCATCCGCCGTCCGTGTTTGCAGCGATCGTGCTGACCTCGTCCGCCATCCCTTCAAACCAAAGCGCTCCGCTCGAGGCGCGCACGATTCCCATCATCTGCCGGGCGTGGGAACCCCGCGCCCCGCCGGGGCAGTGGCAAAGGCGGGAGGTTCCAAAGCCAGAATCCGGGGCACACGAGCCGGACGGCCAGCCCGGGAGGTTCAGCGAACTGTCTGGGCGAACGAACTCAAGTATCGCGACGGTCTGTCCGGTCCCGTCGTGTCCTGCGTAGTCCAACCAAACGTCATTGGTTGTGAAGAAGTAGTTGGTCGTGCCCGGCTTCCAAGTCTCCTCGACGGGAACGATCTCCCAGACTTCGTCAGCCATGCCGGCCTGGTCCAGCGCGTTTCGACTGCCTCGAGCCAAGATGACTGGCGGCCCATACTCAGAGAAACCGGCGGTGCCCGACAGCAGCTCCAAGCCAGGGATCTTTCCGAGCCGGTCAAGCACGTCATTCGCCTTCGCGAACACCTTCGATTCCCGCTTCGCTTGTTCTTGGGCTTCAAGCCCTTCTCCGACAGTCTCCTCTTTCGGAACGTCATCGATCACATCGGGGCGGAACCAAATCTGGACTTTGATCTCCCGACCTGAGTCGGAATCCAGCGCGGCGCGTAGGGCGCCACGCATGCTCGCGTTGACGTTGTGAAACGCGAGTGCATCAAGCCGCTCTAGCTCCTCGAAATCCGCCGTCGACCCCGTTTCGTCGGTGACTGCGAAGCGAGAAACACCGTCTACAGAATTGCAGGTCTGGATTACGACCGTTCGGTTGATATTCTCGAACACGTGGGGAGTCGTCAGCAGGGCGGGGCCTTTGCAGGTGGCTTCGAGTTCTGCACGCGAGCCTCTGAGCGGGCCGCCATCGACTCGCTCACCGCACGCGATTGAACAGAGCGATACCGTGAGGATCATTGCGATTCGTGCTTGATTCTGGTGCCGCTGGCCCTCGATCTGCATAAAGTTCTCCTTCGGAGTCGCCGGGAGCCGCAGTAATCGAACTGCCAAGCTCCACTGAGTCGGCGGTGGCACGCGCCACGAATATCGGGTCACAGCAGACCGCCCGTCAGTGATTCTCGCAAGCGGTTCGGTCAAGAGACGTGGCTACGAGGCGAGCTCAACAGGGCGGCTTGCCGCCGCGAACGACCACGAAACCAAGTCCTGAGATCGTGATCGCGCGGCACAGCACGTCGGTCGCGCGTGCCGCGAAAGCCCGGCGATTTCTGGGCTGCTATGCCCGGCCGCCCCATCTCACGCCCCGCGGCCGCTGACGCCGGCGCCCTCTCCTCGCCAGACGCAGGAGCCGGCCGCGGCCCACAGCACACTTGCCAGCACGATCACCAGGCCGACGACCAGCAGAACGAGATACGCCAACAGTAACTCCCGCCCCAAGCGCTTCTCCGCGCTCGCGCGCACTACACCCCAAACGTCCTTTGGCGAGATGGAGCCCGTCCGACCCACCCTCTGCTTCACATCTAGACCTCCTCCAGCTCGACCCCCTCTTGCCACCCCATCACCCGCTCCGCCGCGCGCCACCACACGACGAGCACGGGGCGTGCGGATCCAAGGACCACCGAACGGGACACCAACCTCGGCTGCACTACCCCCCGCCTCCAGAAACGCCGGCTCGGTCCAGGCACTCCGACATCTCCGCGCGATCCCGGGTGTCCACCGGGTTCAGCCCCAGCGTGACCATGAGCTCCGCCAGGCCCCGCCCACCTTCGGTGGTCGTCCATAGCGGGCCGAACAGTCGCTGGAACTGCCGTATCAGACCTTGCGGCCACGCCGCGAGCGGCTCCTCCAGTCGCAGATACAGGAAGGCCGCCCGCTGCTCCGCACGGGCAAGCTTCGCAGAATGGTCGTCAGACTTCGGCATTGCGGCCTCGTGAAGCGCCCGTCGCGCAAGCGCTCGCACGGCGCCCGAGAAGGACAGTCGCGCTGCATTCCGCGGCGGCGCCTTGGACGCCGAGGTCCCAGCTCGAAGCATCAGATCGCCGGCCTCGAGCGGGCCGGTGGCGCCGGACAGTGCGATGGCCCGCTCGATTGTGTTCTTCAGCTCTCGTACGTTGCCCGGCCAACCGTGCGCGGCCAGGGCTGCTCTTGCACCATCGGTCAGCTGCCGACCCGGTGCGTGCGCCTTTAGCAGATCCTCGGCCAGCCAGTCGACGTCCGCCGGGCGCTCGCGCAGCGGCGGGACGCGCACCGCGAGCTGTGCGATCCGGTGATACAGATCGAACCGGAAGCGCTCAGCGCGAGTCAGATCGTCCAGATCACGGCTCGTCGCCGCGACGACGCGCACGTCAACCGGAACCTCGCGGTCGGGCGCGGGCGTTCAAGGAAGCTTCGATGGCCTCCCAGCTCAGCGCGTCCCCGGAGCCCGGGATGCAGAGCCCACCTTCGATCCGGGACGCTGGGACGGATTGTAGCGCCCCCGGGTGTAGCAGCCCGCGCCGCAGACGCGCAACGTCGAAGCTGGCAACGCAGCTCGCCGCCCGCGAGGCCGGGGCGCACGTCGCCGGCGTGGTGATGTCCACGGCGGAGCCACCAAGTGTCAAGATGATGGGGAGCGTAAACGCCGCCTCGGTTCCCGACGCGACGAGCGCCGGACGGGGCAGTCGGAGCATGTGCATGACCTCCGTTGCCTCGTCCCATACGACCGCCCGGAGCAGCGCGAGCGATGACGTTTTGGAATGCGCGAGCACCTGGTCACGCACGGCGTGATCGTTGGAATGACCGGGAGCGGCAAGACCGGTCTGGTGATCGTCACCGCGGAGGAGGCGTTGCGCGCCGGCGTGCCCGTGTTGATGATCGACGTGAAGGGCGACGTGCCCGATCTGCTGCTCGCGTTTCCGTCTTTCGACCCGGCGCATCTGGAGCCCTGGGCCCCTGCCGTGACCGAGCCGGGCGATGACCGCACGCCCCGGGAAGTGGCTGAGTCCATCGCCAATCAGCGGCGCGACGCCCTGTCCGCGTGGGGCATCGGCGAGAGGGATCTGCGCGCGTTCCACCAGCGCGTTGCGGTACGGGTCATCACGCCCGGGTCGACAGCAGGCGAACCACTCCACGTACTGTCGTCGCTAGAGCGGCGGTCGCCGCGCTGGGACACCGATCCCGAGGCCGCACGCACGGCGCTCGCGGCGGCGGTGTCACTGGTGCTGCGTCTGGTGGGACGCGATCCCGATCCGGCGCGGAGCCGCGATCACGTGCTCTTGTCCGTGCTCGCTGAGCGGCGCCTCCACGCAGGGGAGGGAGCCACGTTGGCGGCACTGCTGTCGGACTTGGCGAAGCCTCCCGTCGAGTCGGTCGGAGCATTGAAGGTGGACGCCTTCATGCCCAAGAAGGAGCGCGCTGCGCTCGCCGCCGCCCTGAACGGCCTGGTTGCCTCCCCGACGTTCGAGAGCTGGCGGTCCGGGGCCGGAATAGACGTGGCGAGCTGGTTGTCCCCAACGACGGACGGACGGACGTCGGCGGTGATCTTGAGCGTCGCTCACCTCGACGACGAGGAGCGCGCGCTGGTGCTCGGCGTCGTGTTCGAGGAGCTGCTGGCCTGGACACGATCGCTACCGGGCAGCCAGCGCCTGCGGGCGCTCGTGATGTTCGACGAGGTCTACGGCTTTCTCCCTCCGCACCCGGCCAACCCGCCTACCAAGCGCCCGCTGGTGTCACTGATGAAGCAGGCCCGTGCGTTCGGGATCGGCGTCGTCGTCGCCACGCAGAACCCCATGGACCTCGACTACCGCGCCCTCGGCAATGCAGGCGTATGGTGCATCGGTCGTCTTCAGACCAACGCCGACCGCGCCCGCGTGATCGAGGGAATGGCAGACAACGGAGCAGGCGCTCGCGAGCTCGACGAGATCGTGAAGAAGCTCGCCCCGCGCTGGTTCGTGATCCGGGACGTCCAAGCGTCCACGCGAACAATGGCGTCGCCCTGCTCCAACCGCGCTGGGCGATGTCGTGGATGCGCGGTCCGATGACGCGAAGCGAGCTGCGGCGAGCGCTCGAGATGAGGTGCAGCGAACGAGAGGCAGGGTTCCGGCCGACGGAGCCGTTGGTGAGCGTCCCAATCCCGCACCGGCCACCCAACATTGGCCGGGCTGGCGCGACACTCGAGGGGGAGTTTCACAAACGTAATCCGCCGACCTTTCAATAAATCCCCGCCGGGTTGGAGCGGTTTGCAGTGAACGCGCGCCACTACGTATCGTCCTTCGAACAGGCGAAGGTCCAATGGTGCAACGCTCAGTCGCCAAGAGTGCGGGAACTCCAGTTCCGGATTCATGTGATCGCGAGCGAGCCGCGGCGGTTGTTTTGCGTGCGAGGAGGCCGAACGATGGCATTCGATATTGAGAGACGTGGGGCTGCAACGACTGCCTGCGCGCTTACCTTTTGCTTGGGGCTTCTGTTCGAATCCCAGGAAGCAAGTGCGGTAACGTGCCCGACCAATGGCACTTGGAGCGCGGACATACCGGTGAAGGTGACGGTGCGTGACCACCCGAACACGCCCGGCACCGACTCGAAGTCGAACCAGGTCCGTGTGGAATTTAGCGAGCCCGTAGAGGCGAGGAGCTTGGTCGCGAGTGGGGTGTTGGGCAGTTTGGGCAAGAGCGAAGCAAAGTGTCTGTTTCTGGCTGGCGAATGCGTAGCGGGAACCGGTTCGGACGGGCCAATCTTGCGCGAGTTGGTGTTTCAGTTGTCCGGACCGGTGCCGAAGGCCGCTACGATTCAGGTAGTACTGCCACCCTCACTAAAAGGGGTCGCCCCGGACCATCGACGAAGGCAAACAGGTTGCGGGGACCGCATGGACTGCGGTAGCGGGCGGTGGGATGAAGTTCTCGACCGACACGACCGGGAAGTGGAGCACCTGTCAGCAGGGGGCCGCCGAATGTTGGTCTTTCGAGCGATAGTTGCGCTCACGATGCTTCTCCTCCCGTTCGCTTCCTCATGTTCGGCGTCGAGCGAAGCGGACTTGGGAGCCTGCGCAGCGTGCCAACATGAGTACGCCACCTGCTCGTTCCCGAATCTCCAAGAAGGGCTCGCCGTCGAGATTCGGGAGCGAGACAGTCACGGCTGCTCCGGCGTGGTTCAGGGTGCTCCCATGCATATCGTCTGCGAGCCCCTCCAGTTCTGCTGGGACAATCTGTCGACTTGCTACCCGGTCAAGTATTCAGAGGGCACGCTGCGATTCGACGATGGCGGGGTTTGCGGTTGAATTGCGTTGGCCCCCTGTGCCCTTGCCGGGGTAGCCGGCCGACATGGGACGCACTGGCCTTCCCGCCGCCCCGGTCCGTGTGCCCGGGCGTGATCCACGCGGCGTAGAGGGCGCGCCCTGGGCGAGTACGCCGATGGAGATAGCGGCGCCCCCTCGCGAAACTTGACCATGGGCGGTGGGAGGCGGAGTTTCATTCTGGATTCGTCAACGGAAGGGTCGTATCGCACCCCCCGCGATGGGTTGGAACTCCGGGATCAGCCTGTCGACCGGTTGCGCGCCTGGCTGGTCCGCAACGCTTCCGGTATGATGAGCTGTTCATGAGCGGAACGATCACCGTGCTGTGGCTCATTGACGAGCGCGACCTCCCCGCGGAACGCGACGAGCGCTTCCGCCACGTCACCGGTGACCCCGACCGGCCTGGCGCGGTCATCACCGGCCTCCTAGCCGACGGCGCGGTTCTCGCCGTCGTACGCAGTGAAGAGGAGGGGCAGCGCGCCATCGCCTACGGCGCCGATGAGGTGGTCGTTGGGTCCGAAGCGCTCCGCGGGGGCTTCGAGAAGTCGCTCCTGCGGACGAACGCGCGAGCGCGCGCCCGGATGCATCGCGACCTTTTCCTGATCGACCTCATCCGCAAGGACGACACCGCCGCCCTCGAGCTGCTGTCGGCAGCGCTGGGCGAAGAGCTGCTGGTGCCACTCTCGCGGGCTTCCGACGAGAGCAAGGGGCTCGTCGAAGAGCTTGGAAGAAACGGCGGACCCGCCCAGCGGGCGAGCGCGATCGCCGAAACCGTCGCTGGCGCTGCGCGGGTCATCGAGAAAATGAAGGAGCTTGTCAGCACGGAGCCAACCGACGAGGTCGTGGACCTCTCACGGATCGCGCGCGATGTGGCGCGCGAGCTCGCTCCCGGCGTACGCCCCGTGGCTGGGCTCGAAGTGAACGTCGTCGACCGCCCTTGCCGTGTCGGCATGCCGAGGTGGCAATTGGTGATGCTCGTCGCAAGCCTCGTCGAGAACGCGGTGCAGTCCGTGGCGGCTCGCGGTGGCCCCGGCCGGATGGTGTCGGTTCGGGTGAACGTCACGGAAGGGGCCGCGGTGCTCGAAGTGCAGGACGACGGTATGGGTATGGACGAGGATGAGCGCTCGTACGCCGCCGATCCCTTCTTCACGACCAGCGGAAGGGGCCGGCTCGGGCTCGGCCTCACGCTCGTCTCGGCGCGCGTGCGGCGCGCCGGCGGCGAGCTCGTCATCGAGTCGGACCCCGGCGTCGGAACGACCGTCCGGGCGTTCCTGCCACTGGTTGGCGAGCCCTCGGTCGGGCCAGAGCCGAACTGACCGCCAGGGCGACCGTTTCCGCCGGAAACGGCCGGCTGGGCTTCTTTTTCCCTGAATCCGTGTTCGAGCTGTCAACCGCCCACTTGAAAAGCGTTCGCCGTCCCCGCCCGGCCGACGGGGGACGTGCGCCAGCAACCACGTCCACCGCTTCCGCCCGACCGGCGCATCGTCCTTCTCGCCGAGCAGCTCGAGCTGATCGCCTCGAGCCGGAGGTGGCTTGTGACAGGCCGCATCCACGGGCGGCTTGGGCACGACGAGGGACCGGCGCGATGAGTGGCTCGAGAGCACCCCGAAATACCGGAGCATGTGAAAGCGTGGAGGCGGCACGGCCGCCACCAACCGCGCAATCAGGTCGTGGGGCTCGAGCACCAGCGCGCGGGTGCCGTCCCGCCACACCTTCTTGAAGATGAGCTCGAGCCTGCCGTCCTGCCGGCGCTCGAGGCGGTCCTGCGCGATCGGTGGGCGCGTGATGTACTTGACGCGCTTCGCGATACCCGACGGGCCGACGGGGTACCGAGCCGCTCCACTGTCGGCTATCTCGGCCGTCGACGACCTGCGCCGCATGCAAGTTGATGCCGCGCACCTCCGCGATGGGCGCATCCGTCGCGTCCGCGGCACGCGAGCGCTCGGGCAACTCCGCCGGCACGACCAACCGCAAGGGCGGCTTGCCTGCGCGCTCACCGCTCACGCCAATGCCCTGCGCAGCGGCCGCGTAACACGCAGCCAGCCCCGGCTCGTCAAAGCACAGCTCCGGCAGCTCCTGCTCACCGAGCTGGGGGTCGAGGCTCCGGCTTGGCCGACGTTCGCTCGTCCTCGAACGTCGACATTGGCATCGCGGTCACGCGCCTGAGAACGTCGAGCGCCTTCAGAATCTCGAGCTTGTGCGGACGCCCGCCGTGCCCGCTGCGCTTCGACGACGCACCGATGCTGGGCGCGAGCTGCAGCGCGTACTCCACGTGGAGCGGAAACGGACCCGCGCGCCGGACTTGTTTCAGTGCGGGTACGCCGACGCTAATTCAATGGCGACCCGAGCAAGTTCGAGTTCGAATCTGTTCGGTTATCGACGCTGGATCAGGCTTGACGGCGTTCTTCATCGAAGATGCGGGGCAGATCTCTTGGCTGCAACGAAAACGGTTGCCGAGGCGAAGACGGTTGAGAAGATGGGCTCCGGCTTCGGGTCGCAGGCCTGCGCACGGAAGGATGTTGGACATGTTGGCGTTTCGCTTCAGGACCACCACGCTGCTCTCGCGGGTCTGTTCCGCTGCCCTCAGGCGATCCCCATCCAGGGCATCCAGATTGGTGGCATGGGGATTCGTGCTACCATTTGGTGTGGTCGCAAGCGTACTGTCCAGCCCGACGCAAGCGCGCGCACAAAGCTCGTCGGGGGTGATCGTGGAAACGGTTAACGACTACGGTTGGTGGAACTGCTCCCCCGCTGGGAGCTGCGACACCATCTGCAACAGCGAAGGAAACAACCTGTACAGCTCGCTGACGGCTGCCGGGGTCCACTCTTTGCTGATGTTGGTCCCGGTGGCAGCGTGGAAGTCGCCCCTTACGGGAAACGTCTGGGCATCTGACGCGCGGACGGAACCCAACCGGGGCTCTGATCTCGCATACACACTGGCATCGGAGCAGTAGCGTTGACTCGTCGTCAGGCTGCGGCAATCTTGGCGGCTATCGTCGCAGCGTGCGCCTGCGGCTGCGGCGCTGACGATGGTGGCGACTCCTCGGGTACGGGTGGCGGCTCCGCGTCCGGGGGATCTGGAGGTACGAGCGTCGGTGATGCCGCGGCCGATTCTTCGGTGAAGGACCCGCAGTGCGAGGTGATCCAGCCAGGCGATCGGGCCCCAGAGGGGGCGTGCGTCGTAGCGGCGGTTTGTGAAGGATACTGGCTGTTCCAATGCCCGGATGGCTACAAGCCGGGGATGACCTATCCGTGGATTTGCGATTGCACAACCGGGACCTGGAAGTGCACGTCTCCGAACGGGGCCGGGCTCTCGTTCCCCGATTGCACCGGCCACACGGGTGACGCCAGCGACGGGGATGGTGGGTAACGCGGCAGCAACGGCACGAGCTCGGCGATCAGACGCTGCAACTGTGCAACTGCTGCAACCGAAGATTGCAGCGTCGCCCTCTGTGCCACGGTTCGGCGCGTTGCCGTGCAGGAACGGACGCATCGCGGAAAGACGCGAGTCCGGCGATTCGGCGATTCTCGCCGCGTGGGCCCTGAAGAACAGTGGGCCCCGACCCCGAAGGCAAAGTGAGTTGAAGTGTAACCCTCGCGCTCTAGTTGCCGTTGGTTCGCTCTCGTGGCGTGCGCCAACAAAGAGAATATCGGCGACCGGGCTGGTGGCACCGACGGTGGGGTCGAGTGTACTCGACATCGGCGGCGAACACGACCCTTGGAAGTCCCCGACGGGCCGCCCGGCGATGCTCAAGTCCGGTTGGCGGCCTCCCGCAAAAGTGCGCGCAGCACGCCGAGCCGCTCGTCCAGATCCTCCAACATGGCGATGTAGACGTCGATCTCCTCGGCGGCTATCTTCTTGACGGCACGCTGATCAGAAAAGGCGTCGACTGGCATTTTCGTGACGCGGTACAGCGCGTCCAGGGCTCGGACCACCTCGAGCTTCCGCGGCCGCCCGCCGTGACCTTTGCGCGCGCACGCAGCAGCCGTCTCTATCGCGGCCGCACCGAGCCGTTCCCGTTCGGCCCTGGCTAGCAGCCTGTCTTGGTCGCGCGCCGGCAGGCCGAGGACCGCCCGCACGTGAGTGACCCCGAGGTGCTTGCTCTCGCGCAGCTGCGGATGACGCAGCGAAAGCTCGTAGATCCCCACGGCCCGCCATAGGTTCGCCCGGCTGATCCCGAGATCGCTACGGTCTGCTAGCTGCGTGAACGACACTTCCTTCGGCCCGTTGAGGCGCAGCAACTCGGCATCGCCGTGGAATATGCGGCGGAAGACGATTTCACCGATGCTCAGCGCCATCTCGAGAGTCCCGACGCGCGCCACGTGCTGGATCTCGGCGGCCGCTTGTTCGATCACGTCGGCCGTCAGCGCGCGACTGCGAGCCCCGCCCGACGCGAGTCCGCCCCGCCGTCCACCGTGCCGCTTTCCCGCCGCCACACGACAAGGACACCAGGGCTCTCTGCGGTGCGCAAGGTGGTAGGGTGTGTGCACCGCTAAAGGTCCTATACGAACAGCCGTTGCAAGGGCGCGACGAAAGCTGGACTGGAGTCCTCATGGGTTCCGTGAATGCAGGCCGCCATGCCGGGTTGACCGTGGACCTGGCGCGCGGGCTCGCCGAGCTCGGCCTCGAGAGACGCCTCGCGGACACGCCGTCCGGCGCGCACATCCGCGGCCTTTTTTTCAAGCTCGCCGAACACGCGCTTGCAGAACGCTCGAAGGACTTGGTCACCGTGTGGCGCGCCGCGTCGGGAGCGCGGTCGCGGTGGTCCTTCAGGATGTACTCGACGCGGGACTTCCTTCGGGAGCAAGCCATCGCCGCGGCGCTGCTGCAGCCAGACGACCCAGGCGAGGGGCTGCGCCGGATGTGGACTTCCACTCCCCGGCTCACTCCACTCATTCGAGCGGACGGGTTCATGCGCTACCTGGGCGGAAACGAGCCGATGGGTGCGCTGAGATGGCTCGAGCACAACCGCGGAATGATGTGCGACTACGGCGACTGGTGGGTCGAGCCGACCGGCACGAGTAGCGCCACGTTCCACTATCGCGACGAGTACACCTGGATCGAGCACTGCCACCTCGGCGGTGTAGAAGGGACACTTGTGCGCTGTGGAGTTTCGCCCGTCGTTACTACTGAGCTGGACGGGCCCTACCGCGGCCGCCTGCTGATCCGCTGGGCGTAACCCAGCTTTGCGCCACGGGTAGAATCGCGGCCGCAACTCGTGTGCTCCCGCGCCGCCACCCGGGCGAGTTTCGGGACCGGGGAGAGGAGTGCCAATGGAGCATCAAGACATCAGTGTGCCCGCGGTCGCGGGCGAGACCCAGTGTGCAACCAGCGCGCACTCTTTCCTGCAGACGCTCGCGGACCGGGGAGTGTCCGTTGCATTCGGGATACCGGGCGGGACAGCGAGCCCGCTCTTCGACGCGCTCCGAAGCGTGCGCGGGCTGCGCTACGTCGCAAATCGCCACGAGGCGGGTGCCGCCTTCGCGGCGCTTGGCTTCGCGCGCGCCACCGGCACGCCCGCGGTTGTCCTCACGACCTCGGGTCCAGGCGTAACCAACACGCTTACGGCGGTGGCGTCGGCGTATGCCGAGGAAGTGCCCATGATACTCGTGTGCGGCGAGGTGCCGTTGCGCGCTTACGGTCGCGGCGCCCTCCAGGACGGGACGTCGGTAGGTTGGCGCGCGCACGACGTGATTAGGCCGATCACTCAGTGGTGCGGATGCCTCGCGACGGCCGGGTCCGCGCCAGCTGTTGCGTCGAAGGCGCTGCTGGCCAGCACGGTCGGGACGCCGGGGCCGGTGTTCGTCACCGTGCCGCTGGACATCGGTTCGTCCGTCGCGCTGGCAACGGAGATCCACCTGGGCCCGCCGCGAGCGCCCGATGAGGCGAACGAGTCTGCCTGCCGGCTGCTCGGTCACGAGCTCTCCCGAGCATCGAGACCACTCATGGTCCTCGGCAATGGCGCGCGACGTGCCGGCGCGGAGGCTATCCATGTCGCGGAGCGACTCAGCATCCCCGTTGCCGTCACTGCGCACGCGAAAGGCGTGTTCCCGGAACGCCACCCGCTCTATTTGGGCGTGCTTGGCCTCGGGCAACACCCAAGCGTTGATGAGTACCTGCGGAGCCCGCCCGACGTCTCGCTCGTCGTCGGAAGCGGGCTCGACGACCTCGCCACCAACGGATGGTCGCTGCCGCTGGTCGGCACGAGGGTGAGCTTCCAGATCGACCGCGACGCGAGGACGCTCGGGCGAAGCATGGCGTTCACCCACCTGATCGTGGGTGACGCGGCCCGCGCCCTGGAGACCACCGTGGGGTTCCTCCCGAGCGATGTCGCTCGACCCGTGCGAACTCAGCCCCGGTTTTCGAAGCTGTGCCCAGAGCTCGCACACTCGGACGCCGTGCCACTAAAACCGCCCCGCGCCCTCCGCGCGCTCGCCGAAGCGTTCCCGAACGCCGTGTGGGTCTCCGACATCGGCGAGCACCTGGCGTACGCGCTGCACTACCTGCAGGTGGATGGGCCGAGCGACTTCCACAACTTTCTCGGGTTCGGCTCGATGGGCAGCGGCATCGGCGCGGCCGTCGGCATTCAGCTCGCGCTTCCTGACAGGCAGGTCGTCTGTGTGTGCGGGGACGGCGGCTTCGCGATGATGTTGGGGGAGCTGCTCACGTGCGTCGAGCAGCAGCTGCCCGTCGTCTTCGCGGTGATGAACGACGGCCGCTGGAACATGGTCGAGCACGGATTCCGGACCGTTTATGGCGCCGTGCCGGACGGCTTCGTGAACGCGGTTGCGGACTACGCCGCGACAGCCCAGGCCATCGGCGCGGTCGGCGCGAAGGTTGCAACGCCGGAAGATCTCGACCCGCCCGCGCTGCGGGCGCTGGTGAAGGCACGCCTCCCGGTCGTTCTGGACGTGCGCATCGACGCCAGCGAGTCGCTCACGCCCGGCACTCGTGCGGCGAGCATCCGACACTTCTGCGCGGAGGTGTCGTGATGCTCGACGATGAGAAGCTGCTCGAGAACGTCCGGCTCGCCGCGGGGTGCGGTGCGGGGCCAACGATGCTGCTCACGGTCGCGCTCGCCTCGAGCGGCGCGGTCAGCATCGACGAGGCGCTCGACCGACTGAACCGCCTCCGCGGTCACATCGCCAAGCTCGAGAAAGAGACGCAGCGTCCGCACGCGGTGCTGGCCGAGCTCGAGCCCGAACTCTTGGAGCAGCCGCCGGTAGCGAGAATGCGGCTCGACATCGGGGACCACGAGCTCCGCGGACGCCTGGTGTTCGGAGAGCTGCTCGGGCGGAAGTCCTTCATGCAAGCGGCTGCGTTGGCGGTCGCAGGGGTCGGGATCTCGGAATCCGACGGCAAACTTCTGGACGACATCGGCGTGCTTGCGCAGCTTGCTGATCCGCGGATCTGGCCGCTCACGGTCGCCAGGCGCATATCGGCCAACGGCGGGAGCCTTGCAGAGGCGGTCACAGCCGGCGTCGCAAGCCTCTGTACGGAGCAGATGACCGGCATGCCGTCGGCGGGGATGATGCGGTTCCTCGAGCGTGTCGAGCAAGCGGTGGCACGAGGCGAATCCCTCGAGTCAGCGATACGCGGCGCGTTGTCACGCGGAGAACGCATCCCGGGTGTGGGTCGGCCGGTCCTTCGCGGGGACGAGCGGATCGCGCCGATGCTGGAGACGATGGCTCGGCACGGCCGCGGCGACGGTCCGAGCGTGACGCTCGCGAAGAGCATCGACCAGGTACTAGCGACGCAGAAAGGACTACGCGTGAACTCCGCCGGATTCTGCGGCGCGCTCATGCGCGACCTGGGGTTCCTGCCGGACGCAGCGGCGGCCTTTTGCCTCATCTACTTTCTGGTGCCGGTGCTCACGCACGCGACTGGTCCGCGCGCCTCGGGGTAGTGTCCTAATTTGAACTTGCGCGCGGCGAAAGGCCGCTCACATGCCCACACTACGGGCCATTCCAATCCTGCGCGAGCAGAAGGTCTGGCGGAAGACGCGCAGACCCCATCCGTCCGGCCTCGTGTCGCTGGACCGTCTCTCACCCGACGAAGAGGTGAGCGTTCGAGCCGCCCTGCGTGTGCTGCGCCAACGGTACGGAACGTGGAGGGGCCTCGCCAAAGCGTTACGGAGGAGTTCTTCAATGCGGTCGCGGGTCAACGACTCCGTGCTACCTTCGCGTGGGACTCGTGCCCCAATGGTGCCACGTCGGCGCCCGTGTCTGTCTACACCGACTTCGACCTCTACCTCTACAACGTCACGACGGGCCAATACGTCTACGGCTCGCAAACCTTGGACGACAATAATGAGGGATTTGACATCACTTTTCCGTCGTCCGGGCACTACCAGATTTGGTTGTCATGGCCGACCGGTCTGACGGGCTGCGATCCGCTGTGGGGCGACTTGGAGCCTTCGGCCTTGAGCTGGGTGCTCTTTCTCTGACGCAGGCCATCCGCTTGCTCGTGCTGGCTGGTGCGGTTAGTGCTCTGGCCGTTGGGTGCGGCGGCGACACCGCTCGCGACGAACCATGTCGGGGCAAGCGCATCGAGACCTGTCAGTTGGCGGAGGGCTGCGTCTGGCTGAAGCCAAACGACGAGTTGCGTTTCGCTCCCGGTTGCTTCGCGGACGAGCGTCCTGCATGTCAGGACAACGCATCCTGTGGCAGTGGCGCTGAGTGCACGCTCTACTACCGGCACGTGGAGGAGGGCGACCTTGCGGTATACGACGTTTGTGCAGCCCCGATGTCGAGTGGGGGCTCGAAGTGACTCGGCGGGTGCTCGCTGCGGTCGCCCTCGGCTTCTTGAGCTGCGCCGTTGACGACGACGGCGTTTCTGCCGCAGACGCCGGTTCGGAAGGGGGCGGCCAGGATGCGTGCGCTGGGAATCTGTGCATGGATGCCGCCATCTTCGATGTGCAGCTCGACAGCGGTGGGGAGCTTCCACCGGGGAAGTTCTACTGCACCGTAGATCCCAGCGATCCCTTCGAGTGCTTCGCGGGCACGGTTTGCTGTGAAGCCAAGTCGCAGTGCTACGACGCTCCGCCTGCTGCTGCCAGCGGAGGTCAGCGCGCTCATCGACTGGTCCACGCTCCGCGTCGAGCCGACGAGCGTGGTTGACGCGGCGCTCGCCGACACGCGCTCGGACGTGCTGTTCTCGGCGCGCCTCGATGACCGCGAGCTCTACCTCTACTTGCTGCTCGAGCACCAGAGCACCGCCGACGCCTGGATGCCGTTGCGCCTGCTCGGTTACATGCTCCGCATCTGGGAGGGCTATCTCGAAACGCACCCCGACGCGAAGAAGCTCCCTGCCGTCGTGCCGATGCTCCTCAGCCACTCGGAAGGCGGCTGGTCGGCGCCGCTCGCGTTCCAGGAATTGCTCGACCTCGACGAGGCGCTAGCGGCCGCGCTGGAGACGTGCATTCCAAGCTTCCAGCCGCTGCACGACGACCTGACCCGCACCGAATCCGAGGACCTGCACCGCCGCTCGATGACGGCCCTGGGGCGTCTCTCGCTGTTCTGTCTGGACCGCGCACGTCGCTCCAGTGACCTCCTGACCGAGCTCGCCCGCTGGCGCGGCACGGTCGAGGACGCCCTCGCCGCTCCCAACGGCGTAGCGGCACTCGGAGCAGTACTGCGCTACATTCTCGAAGCCAGCGAGACAACCCCCGAGCAGGTCCGACAGTTGACCCGGCAGCTCGGGCCCAGAGGCGAGGAAGCGTTCATGACCGGTGCGCAGATTTTGAGGGCCGAAGCCGAAGCGAAGGGCAAGGCCGAGGGCGAAGCGAAGGGCAAGGCCGAAGGCGAAGCGAAGGGCAAGGCCGAGGTGCTGATCAAGCTCCTCGAGTTGAGATTCGGTGGAGTGCCGGACGCCGCGGTGACACGCATCCTCAACGCGCCCATGACCGATCTCGACCGCTGGGTGGAACGCTTCATCACCGCGACCACGCTCGATGACGTGATGACCGACTAGCGCTGCGAGCGGTCGAGCGGTCTGGTTCAACGCCGGCGCGCGGCGCGGCGGAGCACGGAGCCAAGCGCCGCCAGCAGACCCAAGAGGCCGAGATCCCGTTCGCTGTGGGGTGTGACGCGACAATTGCAGCCGCCGTCGTCGCCAGGAGTGGTGGTTGGGCCGGCGTCGCTGGGACCGCTCGATCCGCTCGATCCGTTCGACCCACCGCCGCCGGGACTGCTTCCGCCGGAAGATGGACACGCAACATAACCCCCGACTCCCCAGGATGCGTCGGGCATCCCCGCGTCGATCGGACATGAACCCACCGCGCCGTCGAGGCCGTTCGAGCCCACGGGCTCCGGCTCGCCGAGAGCCCAGCCGGTTCCGATCCAGCGCAGCGCCTTGCCGAGTGGCAGCGCCGGCGCTTTTGGCGTGCCGGAGATGAAGCCGGGATAGTCGCCGTAAATAGTCTCCGAGCTCGAGCTGTCACACTGCGAAATCACGCGCCCGTTCGGCGAAGACAGCGTGCCCGTCGCGACCACATCGGCCTTGATACCAAAGAGCGCCTCGGCGGCCGGCGTGGCCACGAGCAGGGTACCGCCGGCCTTGACCAGCTCGCCCGGAAGGCTGGCGAACAGGCTCTGGGATTCGCCGCAGTGATCGGCGGCGCGTACCGTGGCCGAATACGGAGCCGTGTACTGGTTGCTGGTAGTCAGCACGACGTATTGCGCAGCAGGGCACTCGACCGAACCGGCAAAAATCTCGATGAAGCGCGGAGCGAAACACGGCGGAGGAGTGCCCGACTCCGCAGACGCAGTCGCAACCCACAGGGCTGTGGCGAGAAACGCGAGTACGGCGCATCGACCGAGCTGCGTCTGCATGCCCCCAGGATCGCGGGTTTCTGGTTGACTTGCAACGGATGTCGACGACGGCGCCGGGTCGGTTCATTCTAGATTTCATGCTGGCGCTCGGCACTCACCGCGGAAGTTCGCTCTGCGTGCTGGCCGGACTGTTGGCCCACGCCTGCGGGGGTTTGACGGACGCTGAGGTCAACACGACTGGCTCCGGCGGTGACGTTCCCGCGGCCGACGCCGCGATGGAGGGCGCGCCGCGGCCCTCGACCGACGCGGCACCGAAGCCGGAAGCGGCGGCGCCGGATGCCTCGAGCTGTTTTGATGTCGCCTCGGGCTCCACCCCGGCCTGCCTCGAGAGGCCGGTCGTCGCTTGCCCGCTCTCGAAGGGCTCGCCATCGGTGGCGCACGCGGTGAAGACGCTCGTCACGGCCTGCCGTACGTGCATTGGCAGCTGGACGTGTGGCTCACTCAGCTTCGAGGTCGACGCCGACGGCTGCACGACTCCGCCGATCTTCTCCCACCCGGGCAACGAACCCTTCATGGCCTGTGTTCGCACCGCGATGGGCACTGTCCGGTTCGACTGCGCGGAGGGGCTGGACGCGCAAGCTTGGGGGGTCGGTATCGACTCTTGCACCAAGTAAATGCGCCGGCTTTTCGCCTCCGCCGAACCCACGTCCCGGCGCCGCGCCAGCAGCGACTCCCTCGCTTTTGGTACACCCCTTGATCGGTGAAGATCAGGCCTTACTTTCTCGTGTGCTTCGCGCCTGAAATGGCGACGGGGCAGGATTGGCGAGCGAATCTAGGACGAGCGGGCGCCGCGAGCGGCGACGCCGAGCGATGATGGTGTAGCCATGCGAATGGATCGACTGACGACCAAGAGCCAGGAAGCGCTGCGAGCCGCGGTGGATGACGCCGTTCGGCGCGGCAACCCGGAGGTGATTCCGGAGCACATTCTCGCCGCCATCATCCGCCAGGAAGACGGGCTCGGTGGGCCACTGGTGCAGAAGGCCGGGGCGAACGCCGACGCGCTGGCGAAGGAATTCGACGAGCGCGTGGCGAAGCTGCCGCAGGTGAGCGGTGGGGGCGAGCCTGCGTTCGGGCGTCGTGCGGTGCCGCTGCTCACCAAGAGTGAAGACGAAGCCAAGGCCTTCAAGGACGACTTCGTCTCCGTCGAGCACTTCCTGCTCGCCGGCGCGAAACACGACAAGGACGTACAAGCGGTCCTGAATCGACACGGGCTCTCGTACGACAAACTCGTGCAGGCGCTGGCCGAGGTGCGCGGCAGTCAGCGCATCACCGACCAGAACCCCGAAGGGAAATTTCAGGCCCTCGACAAGTACACCCGCGATCTGACGGCGCTGGCGCGCCGAGGCAAGATCGATCCGGTCATCGGCCGCGACGAGGAGATCCGGCGGGTGATGCAGGTGCTGTCGCGGCGCACCAAGAACAACCCGGTCCTGATCGGTGAGCCGGGCGTCGGCAAGACGGCCATCGCCGAGGGCATTGCGCTGCGCATCGCCGCCGGGGACGTGCCCGAGTCACTCAAGGAAAAGCGCATCTTGGCCCTCGATCTGGCCAGCATGGTCGCCGGGTCCAAGTACCGCGGGGAGTTCGAAGATCGCCTGAAGGCTGTCCTGAAAGAAGTGGAAGACGCAACGGGCAAGGTCATCCTCTTCATCGACGAGCTGCACACCCTCGTGGGCGCGGGCGCGGCCGAGGGCGCGATGGACGCCTCCAACATGCTCAAGCCGGCGCTGGCCCGCGGGGAGCTGCGTTGTGTCGGCGCAACCACCCTCGACGAGTATCGCAAACACATCGAGAAGGACGCGGCGCTCGAGCGGCGCTTCCAGCCGGTCATGGTGAGCCAGCCGACGGTCGAGGACACCATCGCCATCTTGCGCGGCATCAAGGAGCGCTACGAGGCCCACCACGGCATTCACATTCAAGACTCCGCGCTGGTCGCGGCCGCCGTGCTCTCGAATCGCTACATCACCGATCGTTTTTTGCCCGACAAGGCCATCGATCTGGTCGACGAGGCGGCGAGCAAGATCAAGATGGAGATCGACAGCATGCCGTTCGAGATCGATCAGCTCGAGCGCAAGCTGCTTCAGCTCAAGATCGAGGAACAGGCGCTGAAACAAGAGAAGGACAAAAACAGCAAGGCGCGCCTGGCGGAGCTCAGCCGAGAGGTCGCCGATCTCGAGGAGCAGAAGGGCGGAATGCGCGCCCAGTGGATGCGTGAGAAGGAGATCATCGGGGCTCTGCGCGACAAACAGGTCGAGCACGAGGAGCTGAAGATCGAGATGGAGCAGGCGCGCCGCAAGGGGGACCTCGGCAAGGCAGCGGAGTTCCAGTACGGCACCATCCCCAACATCGAAAAAGAGATCGACGCGCAGCGCGCCGAGCTCGCGCGGGTGCAGGAGAAGGGCAGCTACCTGAAGGAAGAGGTCGGCGACGAGGACATCGCGCAGATCATCAGCAAGTGGACCGGCGTTCCGGTCAGCAAGATGCTCGAGGGGGAGATGCACAAACTCCTCGCGATGGAGGAGAACCTGCGTCAGCGGGTGGTCGGGCAAGACTCCGCGCTGGTCGCGGTGGCCAACGCCGTGCGCCGCAGCAGGGCCGGGCTCGGCGACGACCGGCGGCCGATCGGCAGCTTCCTGTTCCTGGGTCCGACGGGAGTCGGCAAGACGGAGACCGCGCGAGCGCTGGCGGAGTTCCTGTTCGACGACGAGCGCGCCATGATCCGCATCGACATGAGTGAGTACATGGAGCGCCACGCCGTCAGCCGGCTGATCGGCGCGCCCCCGGGTTACATCGGCTACGACGAGGGGGGTCAGCTCACCGAGCCGGTGCGCCGCCGTCCGTACAGCGTGATCTTGTTCGACGAGATCGAGAAGGCTCACCCGGACGTGTTCAACACGCTCTTGCAAGTGCTCGACGATGGTCGCCTCACGGACGGGCAGGGCCGCACCGTGGACTTCAAGAACACGGTCGTGATCCTGACCAGCAACGTCGGCACCACCGAGCTGAACGTCATCGAAGAGCGGCGTGATCTCGAGGACGACGACAAGTCCGAGATCATGAAGCGCACGGCGATGGAGGCCTTGCGCCAGCAGTTCCGGCCCGAGTTCCTGAATCGGCTCGACGAGATCGTCGTGTATCGCCGGCTCGGCCGCGACCAGATCCGTCGCATCGTCGATCTGCAAGTGGAGCTGCTCCGCGAGCGCCTGGCCAATCGCGACATCACGCTCGAAGCCAGCGACGGCGCGCGGGATTTCTTGGCCGAGGTCGGCTGGGATCCGCAGTACGGTGCCCGGCCGCTGAAGCGTGCGATCCAGAAGTACGTCGAAGACGGTCTGGCCCGCCAGGTGATCGCCGGCGACGTCGTGATGGGCGACACCGTCGTCGTGGAGCGCGGTGGCGACGGGCTGAGCTTCGAGAAGAAGGCGAAGGTCAGCGAACAGCCGAGTGTTCCTCCGCGGCCACACGCCCAGGCCTGAAGCGTCGGGCTCACGCTGGCGGCGGCGACGTCCCCAGGGCGTGGGCAGCGATCACGCGGTACTGACTGCCAGAGGGGGTCAGCGTGGACGCGACGAGGCGAAGCTCGCTGAACTCGAGCTGAAGCGGCGCGAGCTCGACCTGTGAGAGCAGCGCTTGGACGGAGCCGGGGTGTTTGAAACGCGCGAGGGTGACGTGCGGGCGAAACGCACGCTCTTGCCGCGGTACACCGAGCTCGGCCGCGGCGCTCTCGAGCTCACTCGCGAGGGCGGTCAGGGTCGGTGAATCGGTCTCCACCTCGACGATGAGCACGCGCGCGCGTTCTGGACCGCCGAACGAAGTCAGACGCGAGAGCTTCGCAGTGAAGGGTGGGTGACGTCCGGCAAGCGCTGCCGCAACACGCTCGAGCTCGAGCGATACGGGCGGCGCGATGTCGCCCAGGAAGGCCAGCGTCACGTGCATCTGCTCGGCTGTGGTGAAACGAGGTGAGAGGCTCGTCACGAATGGGCGCGCGTGTTCTCGAGTCGCAGACAAGACCTCGATTGCCGCTGCGGGCAGGGGGAGTGCAAAGAAGGCGCGGACGCTGGCGGTCACCCGAGCTCCCCGTGCCCGTGCAGTACGACCTTGCGCACCAGTGCCATGCCAGCAAACGCACTCAGGTCGCGGATCTGAGCGCGAGAGCCAGGGAACACCATCTGACGGTCACTCGTGCCCGCCGCGGTGGACACGGCGAAGTGGACCAGTCCGACGGGTTTGTCTGCGGTGCCGCCGGTGGGCCCGGCGATGCCGGTGAGCGCCAGCGCGACATCGGCCGCGAGCGCGAGCCGCACTCCTTCCGCCATCGCACGGGCGACCTCGGCGCTGACCGCGCCGTGTTGGTCGAGCAGCGCCGCGGGAACACCAACGAGCTTCTGTTTGGCGCTATTGGCGTAGGTGATGGCGCCGCCCAGGAAGAACGCGCTCGACCCGCCGCGCTCGGTCAAGAGGCGCGACACGGAGCCGCCGGTACACGACTCCGCAACGGCGAGGGTCAGCTTTTGTTCGACCAAGAGCCGGCCCAGCTGCTCTGCGAACGTGACGTCGCCTTCGCCGTACACCACGTCGGAGCCAAGGCGAGTGAGCACCTCGTCTGCGGCGCGGCGCGCGCGAGCCGCTGCTTCTTCCGGATGCTCGGCAACCGCGCGGGCGTGGACCTTGACCTCGATCTCGGGGAAGTGGGCGCGGTAAGCCAGCGTCACGTCGAAGGCCGCCTCGATGCCGTCGAGTTTGTCGTTCACACCCGACTCGGTCATGCCGAAGGTCTTGAGCCGTACTTGGTGGATGGCGGCCTGGGTCAGGTGACTGAGCGACGGTGCGACCAGCTCGCCGAACATCGTCTTCATCTCGCGCGGGACACCGGGCATGAAGAAGGCCTGTGCGTCTCCAAGCGCGACGGAAAAGCCGGGCGCCGTTCCTTTTCGATTCGGAAGGATGCGCGCGCCTTCGGGAAAATCCGCCTGTTTGGCGTTGGAGGTTGCCATGCTGCGTCCGAACTTTTCCATGCGCACGCGGATCGCATCCAGCGAGGCTTCGTCGCGCACGAGCGGCACGTTCAGCACGGTCGCCACGCACTCACTCGTGATGTCATCCGTCGTGGGTCCGAGGCCGCCCGTGCAGACGATGACCGTGTGCTGGGCACTCAAGCGGTGCAGGGTGTCCACGATCAGCTGGCGGTCGTCGGGGATGGCATCGATGTCCGTGACCTCGATGCCGAGGTCGGTCAGCGTCTCGGCCAACCACGAGGCGTTGGTGTTGACGATTTCCCCGCGCGTGAGCTCTGTTCCAATGCACAAAACTGCGGCCGACATGCGGCGAGCCTAGTGCGGCGGCGCCCCCGCGGCGACGGCATACGCGCAGCGAAATCCTACATGTGCGGCTGGTCCTTGCAGCTGCTCTTCCGACCACGATTTCAGCTCCCCCGCGACGCGGGAGCGAAAGCTGCCGCCGCGCGCGCGGACGCTGCCATCCGGCTCTCGCGTCCACTCCGCGACGTTGCCCGCGAGATCGAACACACCCTCCGGGGTGCGTCCATCGGGGCGCGCTCCGGCGAGCTCGGGGCCGGACGCGCCGCTCGCGCAGGGGCCCTCGACGAGGCCGAAGCTCACACGCCGGCACACGAGGCCGGATTGTCCCCAAGGAAATCGGCGGCCCGCGCTGCCGGCGGCGGCGAACAGATGTTCGTCGGCGGTTGGCAGGTGCCCGTCGAGGGTGCGGCAGAACTTCTCGGCCTCGTCGGCGCTGACGTGAGTCACCGGCAAGCCAGGCTCGGTCGTGGCGAGTGCGCGGCAGGCGCCGCTGGTGGCGCAAGCAGCCCAGCGGAGGTGGGTGACCTCGGCGGTGTCTAGCTCGAAGTCGGGAAGGGTGAGCGTGCGGGGTGCAACGACGCCTTCTGCTTCCCAGTCGCTCGGCGAGAGGGTGAGTGTACCGGCCGGGATGCGCACGCGGGTCGCGGCCACGACACACCCCTTGGGAGTTCGCCCGAGCCCCGCTGGGCACACGAGCGGTGCGCCGGTGCACGCACCGCGAGCGAAGGTTTGGCCCTCGGCGCAACAACGAAAACCGCGGGCGACGAGACCTTCTGGGCAGCGCGCGGGATCGGTTCGTTCCCGGCGCGCCACGAAGAGCACGACCGCAACGGCGAGCAGCGCGCCGAGTACGCCGGCGCCGACCAACACCCGGCGGCCCATTGGACGCAGCATGGCGCGCAACACTGGTGAAGCTCAATGGTCGATGTTGGCGTTCGCCCTGCGCCCCGCGAACTTGCGCCCTGGCGATCACCCGAGCAGCCTCCTAGACTACCGCCGGTCAAGCATGAGCGACTTCAACGGCAAGATCGTGTTCGGGCGGACGGGGCTGCACGTGGGCCGATTGGGGGTGGCGTCGGGATACGGGGTGCCCGCCGCGGCGCTCGAAGAAGCCTTCGAACGAGGCGTGAACTACTTCTACTGGGGGTCCCGTCGCACGGCGGAGATGGCGACGGCCATCCGCAACATCGCCAAGCGGGATCGCGAGGCGCTGGTCGTCTGCTTGCAGAGTTATTCGCGCGCTGGCTTCTGGCTGAAGCGCTCCATCACCAAGGCCTTGAAAGAGGCCAAGCTCGACTACGCCGATGTGCTCCTGCTCGGCTGGTACAACGATCCACCCCCCGCGCGCATCATGGACGCGGCGACCGACCTCGTCGCCTCCGGCTTGGTGCGCCACATCGCGATCTCCAGTCATCGACGCACGATGTTCCCGCCATTGGTCGACGATCAGCGGGTCGGCGTCTGGCAGCTTCGTTACAACGCTGTGCACCGCGGGGCCGAGCGTGAGGTGTTCGCCGCGCTCGACGGCCTGGATCTGAACAAACGCCCGGGCGTCATCACCTACACGACCACGCGCTGGGGCCACCTCCTCGATCCCAAACGCACGCCCGCTGGAGAGGTCACACCCACGGGCGCCGACTGCTACCGGTTCGCGATGTCACACCCCCACGTCGACGTCGTGATGAGTGGCCCCGCCGATACCGAGCAGATGCGCGAGGCGCTCCGCTCCCTCGAGCTCGGGCGCATGGACGACGAGGAGCTCGCTCGCATGCGGCGAATTGGGGACGCCATCTACGGCAAGGATCGCACGAGCAAGGTCCGCGACTGAGCGGAACCGATCACCGAGCTCGGCGCTCGCCCCGACCTGCACACTCTCCCTGACCCCGAAGACAACGCCATGGCCCGAGTCTTGATGCCGCTGCCGGACGTGGACTTCGATCCAACCGAGGTCGCAGCGCCGTGGAGCGTGCTCTCGGAGGCCGGACACGAGGTCGTGTTCGCGACGGCTTCCGGCGACGCCGGGCGCGCGGATCCGCGCGTGCTGAACGGCGTGATCTTCGGTCAGCTCGGGGCGGAGCCGGACGCGCGGGCGCTGTATGCAAAGCTCGAAACCGCTCCAGAGTTCGCGCGTCCGCTGTCGTGGAGCGAGCTCGCCGAAGTCGACGTCGACGCCGTCCTTCTTCCAGGGGGTCATGCCCAGGGCATGCGGCCGTACCTGGAGAGCCGCGAGGTTCAGGCCGCAGTGCTCGCTCACTGGCAAGCGGAGCGACCGATTGCGGCCATCTGCCACGGCGTGATCGTGCTCGCTCGCACGCTCGACCCGACCAGCAAACACTCCGTGCTGCGCGGTCGAAGGAGCAGCTGCTTGCCGAAGTACATGGAGCGCATCGCGTATTATTCGACCGCCTGGCGACTCGGTCGTTACTACCGAACTTATCCCGAGTACGTCGAGGACGAGGTCAAGCGCGCGCTTGGCCCGGACGGTCACTTCGAGCGCGGACCGTTCACCTTGTTTCAGAAGGGCACCCGCTCCAACGATGGCGCGGCGTTCGTGGTCGAGGACGGAAACTACCTGTCGGCGCGCTGGCCTGGCGACGCGTACGCGATCGGAAAGAGGTTGGCCGAGCGGCTGGCAACGACGGAAGCGAGGCAAGCAGAATGACCGAGCCTACGGCAGCCGCCAGTGCACAGCGGTTCTTGCTGCGGGACGGACGCGCAGCGCGGATCCGCCCGGCAACACCCGATGACGCTGCGAAGATCGTCGCCCTTGGCACTGCGCTCGCCGCAGACGGCGCGGGCATGGTCACCGACCAGGGACAGGTGCGCGATGAACCGGCCGAGCGGCGCAAACTCGAGGACAGCGCGCGGACCGCACGTGGCGGGCGGCTCGCGCTGTGTCTCGTGGCGGAGCTGGAGGGAACCCCGGAACCGAGCCTGGGCCTGGGCGAGCTGAGACAGCTCGAGCCCGCGCGCTGCACCCACGTGGGGATCGTCGCGCTCGGGGTCCACCCCACGTTTCAGCGACAGGGCATCGGGCGGGCGCTGTTCGGTCGACTGGTCGCGCTGGCCGATGCCGCTGCCCTCGTCCGCCTCGAGCTGTACGTGCGCGCGGACAACCATCGCGCGCAGGCGCTGTACCGGGAATTCGGTTTTGTGCACGAGGGGACCCGCGAGCGCTTCGTGCGCTTGGACGACGGCCGGCTGATCGACGACTACATCTTCGCGCGCTTCAAGCCCTGACTCAGCCGGGTTCGGTCGCGACGTCGAAGCCGAGGCTGCCCAGCTCCGCGAGGCAAACCTCCACCGTGTCGGCGTGCGCGAGCGGGCCTACCCCCTCTGGAGTACCGGTCAGGATCAGGTCGCCGGGCTCGAGGGTCATGGCGTTGGAGATGAACGCAACCAGCGCGGGGATGTCGAAGACCATGTCCCGTGTATTGCCGTCCTGTCTCAGTTGACCGTTCACCCGCAGCTGCACCGAGAGCGAGCTTGGATCGATGCCTGTCACCAGCTCGGGCCCGAGCGGACAGAACGTGTCGAAGCCCTTGGCGCGGGTCCACTGTCCGTCCTTCTTCTGCAGATCGCGCGCGGTGACGTCGCACGCGATGGTGAAACCAAAGACATGATCGAATGCACGCTCGCGTGAGATGCGCCGTCCGCGTTTGCCGACCACGACAGCCAGCTCCGCTTCGTACTCGACCCGCTCACTCTCCCTGGGCAAGAACACCGTGCCGCCGGCGGCGAGCAGCGATGAGGGTGGCTTGAAGAACAGGAGCGGTTCTTTCGGCACCTCGTTGCCCAGCTCCTTGGCGTGGGCGCTGTAGTTGCGGCCGACACACACGATCTTGGTCGGCTCTGCCGGTGCCAGTCGGGGGAGCGAGCTCGACTCGAGCTTGCCGCGTTCGCGGCTCTCGTCGACCCAGGGGGCGTGCGTGAGGCTCATGCCGTCGTCGATTCGCAGCCAGATGGGGAGCCCGTCCTCGGAAACTCGTGCGTAGCGGGTCATCGTCAGCCCTCCGGCGCGGGTTCACCGCGCAACATGCCAGCCAAGATCTGCTCGTCAATCACGCGGGTCCCATGTTTCTTGGCGCTGTCGAGCTTGGATTTCCCGACCTTGTCGCCGGCGACCAGGAACGTCGTGCCCTTCTTCACCTTGTCGTGCACCTCGCCGCCGCCTCCGCGGATGTCGGCGTGCACGTCCTCGCGCTTCTTGCTGAGCACGCCGGTGACACAGAACGTCATGCCCGAGAGCGGTCCGTCTTTTGCGACGGCGGCAACCGGCTGCTGGCGCGAGACGCCGCGCGCGAGCAGCTTTTGCAGGAGCGAACGGCTGACGTCGTCAGCGAGGAAGCCGGCGACACTCTCGACCATCTTGGGCCCGAAGCCGGAGATGGCCGACACCTTCGCGACGACGTCCTCGGGCGTCCACGCAAGGAGAGTCGACAACTCGCCCGCCGCCTCGGCCAGCTGCCGCGCCGCAACTTGACCGACATGCTCGATGCCGACCCCGGTCAGCAGGCGCTCGAGGGGTTGCTCCTTGGAGCGGACGACCGAGTCGACCAGGTTGGTGGCGCTCTTCTCGGCCATGCGCTCCAGCGCGCTGACGCCGTCGACGTCGAGGTCGTAGAGATCGGCGACGTCCCGGATGCGCCCGGTGTCGACCAGCTGATCGACCAGCGACTCGCCGAGGCCGTCGATGTCCATGGCAAAACGCCGCGAAAAATGGATGATCTTCCCCTTCACGACCGCGGGGCAGGCGGGGTTCGGGCAGAAGATTGCGACCTCACTCTCGCGCCGTTCCACCGCCGTGTCACACACCGGGCAGCGCTCGGGCATCGACCAAGACTTGGCCCCGCGTGCCCGGGCGCTCACGTCGACGGCGACGACCTGAGGGATGATCTCGCCGGCCTTCTCGATGCTCACGCGATCACCGATGCGGACGTCGAGCGCCTGCACGATGTCGGCGTTGTGCAGTGACGCACGCGACACCGTCGTGCCGGCCAGCTGCACGGGCTCGAGCACGGCGACGGGTGTCAGCGCGCCGGTGCGCCCGACCTGCACGATGATGTCTTCGAGGCGGGTCTCGGCTCGCTCCGCGCTGAACTTGTAGGCGATGGCCCAGCGCGGAAACTTGGCGGTTGCCCCGAGGATGGCCTGCTCCGACAGCGCGTCCACCTTCACCACCGCGCCGTCGATCTCGTAGGGGTAGTCCTTGCGCTGGGTCTCGATCTCCGCGATGGCTGCCCGCAGCTCCTCGAAGCTGTGACACACGCGGTGCGCCCGATGCGTCGGCAACCCGAGCTCGGCGATCCGATCGAGCGCCGCCGAGTGACGGCCGCCGAGATCCTCCACGACCTGCCACACCAGGGCGCGCAGCCGGCGTTTTGCCACGATACGCGGATCAATCATGCGCAGGCTGCCGGACGCCGCGTTGCGCGGGTTGGCAAACAGCGCTTCCCCGTCTTGCGCGCGCTCGGCGTTGATGAGCTCGAGATCCTTGCGATAGATCACGACCTCCGCCCGCAGCGTGAGCGGGCCCTGATACTCGATGGTCAGCGGCAGCGAGCGAATTGTCCGGAGGTTTTCGCTGATTTCTTCCCCCGACGCCCCGTCGCCGCGGGTCGAGCCGCCGACGAAGCGGCCGTCGCGATAGAGCAGCTCCACACTGGCGCCGTCGAGCTTCGGCTCGACGACGTACGAGGGGCTCGCGCCGTCGGGGAGGCCGGCATGCACGCGCCGCACGAAGTCCGCGAGCTCGTCCTCCGAGTAGGTGTTGTCGAGGGACATCATCGGCACGACGTGCGCGACCGTCTTCAGATCGGAGCGTGGTCCGCCGCCGACGCGACGGGTCGGCGAGTCGGCGCTGCCGAGCTCGGGGAACGTGCGCTCTAGCTCGACCAGCTCGGCGTAGAGCGCGTCGTACTCGCGGTCGCCGATCTGCGGATCGTCGAGGACGTAGTAGCGGTAGTCGTGGGCGCGGATTTCACGCGTCAGCTCGCGGTGGCGCGCCTGCGCCTGTTTGGGGGTCATGCGCGTGTTTCCAGCTGCAAGGCCTTGGCCAGGCGGGTCAGGCCTTCTGCCAGCTTCTTCTTGTCCGTGGTCCAGCCGAGGCGGAAGGCGCTCTCGTCACCGAAGAACGTGCCCGGTGCGGCGAGGACGCCGTGCTCGCGGATCCCCTGCTCGATCAACGGCAGCAGATCGCCGCCGCGAGTGTCTCGCACCCAACCAAACACGCTGGTCGCGGGGGGCGGGACCCAGGCAAGGCTCGGGTGGCGCGCGATGAACGCGTCGACCAGCTCGCGTTTGCCCACTTGCAGCACCCGAACTCGCTCGAGCAGGCGGTCGGCGCGGGTCACGGCGCGTTCACCCCAGGCCCAGGTGACCGGCGGCGCCAGGCCCGCGACGTAGCGCTCGACCCGCAGCGCGGCGGCGACGTGCGCCTCGGGCAGAAACAACCAGCCGGCGCGCGCCCAGCCAGCGCCCCAGCACTTGGTGGCGCTGCTGCAGGTCACGATGTTCGGCGACAGCTTGCGCGCGGTCGTGCGCGGCGACGCCAGCTCCTGATAGGCCTCGTCAATCAAGAGGATGACACCGCGCTCAGCGAGCACCGACGCCAACTCGCTTAGCGTGGCGTCGCTCGCGACGTGTCCGGTCGGGTTGTGAGGGTTGGTGATGGCAACCACGCGGGTCTCGGGGCGGCAGGCGTCGAGCACACGCTCCGGCTCGATCCGGTAGCCTTCGTCAAAGCTGCGCTCGAAGCGATCGACCTTGACGCCCAGGGCTTGGGCTCCGCACCACAGGGGTTCGTAGCTGGGGTTCTCGACCAGCAGCCGTTGTCCGGGTTCGAGCAGCGTTGCGTGGGCGGCGAAGAGCGCGCCGCTCGCGCCGAGGGCGGTCACGACCTCGTTCGTCCCGACGCCGTAGCGCGCTGCGAGCGCCTGTCGAAAACGATCGCGCGCGCCCAGGTCGTCGAGAGGCACTCCCGCGCCGAGCAGCTCGTCGGACACGGGCGCGACGCCGCTCGAAGCGAGGTCGAAGCCGACCTGTCCGTACCAGCGACCCGCGAAGTCCAAATAGGCGATCGGCGGCAGCACGATTTCCCGAGGGTAGCCCGGATTGCCGCGTCAAAGGATAGGCTCGAAAGCCGAAAATTCGCGGGCAAACCTCGGGTTTGAACGCCGGGGTGCCTTGCCTTTGCTAAGGTCCGCCCGCGATGGCGGACACGCCGGGTGAGGACCAGAGTCGAGAGTCGGGAGCAGACCCGCCGGACGACGACGCGCGCCCTTCGGCCGACGACACGCGCGAGCGCGAGTACGAATACCCGGACGGCGCAGCGGAATCCGGAGTGCCGGACGTCAGCATTTCGGACAACGAGGCGCCGAAGAGCCGCGGTGATCTGATCTGGCGCCTGCGCGGTGTCGTGAAGACGATCCGCCCACACCAGTGGGTCAAGAACGTGTTCGTGCTCGCGCCGGTGGTCTTCGCCAAAGAGATCTTCGATCCGTTGTTGCTGTGGCGAGCCGGCGCGGCGTTCCTCGCCTTCTGTCTCTTGGCAGGCGCCGTCTACACCATGAACGACCTCGCGGACGTCGAGGCCGATCGGCAGCACCCGGTGAAGCGATTTCGCCCCATCGCCTCAGGAAGGGTGCCGATCCCGATTGCGCGTGGGCTGGTCGTGGCGCTGGTGGTTGGCGCGCTGCTGGGCTCCGCGATGCGCTCGTGGCCGTTTTTTGCGGCGGCGGCGGCGTACTTCACGCTGAACGTTGCCTACTCACTCAAGCTCAAACACGTGGCGTACCTGGACGTGGGCTGCATCGCGGCCGGGTTCGTGCTGCGGGTGGTCGGCGGCGGTCAGGCGACGCAGATCAACGTCTCGCACTACTTGCTGGTCTGTACGGCACTCTTGGCGCTGTTTTTGGGCTTCGGGAAACGGCGCCACGAGCTGTCTCTGGCGGCGGCGGGTGGCGGGAAGACGCGAGCCGCACTCGAGTCGTATTCACCGCGTGGGCTCGACGTTGCGCTGACCGTCACGGCGCTGGCCACGGTCGCTACCTACGTTGCGTACACTCTCGATCCGCACACCCAAGAGTTCTTCAAGACCCGCTGGCTGTGGCCGAGCGCGTTGTTCGTGGTGCTCGGGGTGTGGCGCTTCCTGTTCTTGATCCGGAGCCGACCGCGGGCCGAGAGTCCGACCCAGGAAATGCTGAAAGATGGGCCATTCGTGGGCATCGTGTTGTGCTGGGTCGTGCTCGTGATGTGGGTCGTCTATCACCTCAGGCCGAGCTGAGATGGCGGAGCCGGCGAAGCCCGAGGCGGAGAAACCCGGCTTCTTCGCCAAGGCGAGTGACGCCTGGTCGGACCTGGTGCTCACGCTGCCGATCTTCGTGCTCTATCACCTTGGGGTGGTGTTCTTGCCCGTGCGGAACGCCGCCGATGTCGTGACCAGCGAGCTGATCGCGCTCGCGGACAACAACATGGTGGCGTACGGCGGGCTGACGCTGCTCATCGGCGGAGTGTTCGTCGGCGTGCTGCTCTTGATGGGACGGCGTGAAGCCCTGGAGTGGGAGCGGTTTGCTTTCCTCGCCGTCGAGGCGACCGTCTATGCGATCGCCATGCGGTTCATCGCGGGCTGGGTGGTGGGCAAGGTGAGCCTGGCCGGCTCCGCATTGCAGGGGGGCTTTTCGGGCGCCGTCATGAGCGCTGGCGCAGGATTTTACGAGGAGATTGCCTTTCGAGTGGTCCTGTTCGGGCTCGGGCTCCAGCTCTTGAAGCTGCTGTTTCCGATGACCGACCCGGTGCGGCCGCGGCTGCTCGGTGTGGGTTGGGCGCTGGCGTCGTCAGCCGTGTTCAGTGGCTGGCACTACGTGGGTGCGTTTGGCGATCCGTTCGAGCTCCGCTCGTTCGTCTTCCGCTGGACGTGCGGCGCGGTGTTCACCGCGATCTACGCCTTCCGCGGTTTTGCTCCCGCGGTCTGGACCCACACGCTCTACGATCTCTGGGTGCTGGTGCTCTAGAGCGCCGATCAGCTTGCGCCTCGTTGTGCGCGGGGCCCTGGGCCGGGGGTGGGCCCCCCCCCCGGCCCCCCCGCCCGGCCCCCGCCCCCGCCCCGGGGCGCGGCCCCCCCGCCCGGCCCCGGAAAACAAACGACGTTCAACCTGTTCGGCGCTCTAGCCCTCAGCGCCGCTCGGCCAGCACGAAGTGTTCGACGTTGCCCTTGGGACCCGGCACCGTGGACTCACACTCCGCGAGCACGGAGAACCCCGCTGACTCGATGGCGGCGCGGGCGTCCGCGATCGCCGCCTCGCGGACCGCAGTGTCCTTGATCACCCCGCGATGGCGCCGCGCGGCCTCGCGGCCTGCCTCGAACTGGGGCTTGACCAGGGCGACCAGGCGGCCGCCCACTGGCAAGAGGCTCGCGATGGCAGGCATCAGCTTCTCGATGCCGATGAACGAAGCGTCCACGACCACGAGGCTTACCGGTTGATCGAAGGCGGCCGGGGTCAGGTGACGCGCGTTGGTGCGCTCCATCACGACCACTCGCGGGTCGCTCCGGAGTTTGTGCGCGAGCTGCCCGTGACCGACGTCGACGGCGAAGACTCGTGTTGCACCCCGTCCGAGCACACAGTCGGTAAAGCCGCCGGTCGACGCGCCGATGTCGGCGACGATTGCGCCCGTGACGTCGAGCTCGAAAGTATCGAGCGCGGCATCGAGTTTGTCGCCGCCCCGCGAGACAAAACGCGGGGCGCCGCGGACCATGAGCTCGAGGGTGTCGGGCAGGAGCTCCCCCGGTTTTTCGATGCGCCGATCGGCGGAAGACACCCGGCCCGCGAGGATCAACGCCTGCGCCTGGGTGCGCGAAGCCGCGAGGCCGCGCTCGACCAGCAGCAGATCGGCGCGCTGCTTCATGGGATCACGACCCCGGGGTGCAGCGCGCGTGCGAGCACCGCGAGCCCCTGCCCGACCCGAGGCCCGGGTCGTAGCACTCGATCGTCGGATACGACGACGAGGTGGCCTTCGCGCACCGCACGCACCTCGGTCCAACCGGGAAGATCTTTGGTGATGCTGATGCCTTCGCGCATCGCTCCACCCGTCGAATCGACCACGACGTCCGGATCGAGAGCGAGCACTCGCTCGATTCCCAGGGTTGGAAACCGCGTGCGCTCGCCGACGATCACGTTGTCCGCGCCCGCGAGCGTCAGCATCTCGTCGGGGAAACTCCCCGGCGCAGCGACGACGACGGGTCGCAGGCCAAACACCAGCAGTGCACGGGGACGAGGGCGATTGCCGAGCGCGCTCACGACGCTGTCTCGCTCGCGAAAGATGGCGGCCCGAGCCGCGACGCCCGCAGCTTCGTCACCGAGCAGCCGCGCGAGGCCGACCAGCATCGCGCCGATCTCGGCGAAGTTCTGGCTCGGCGGAAAGTAGGTGCTGATGCCGCGCGCTTCGAGGCGATCGGCAAAGTCACGCAGCCCCGGACCCTGCACCCCGATCACGAGGTCCGGCTTCACCGCGAGGATGGCCTCCAGGCTCGGGTCCACGAAGCCGCCCACCGGGCGGACGGCCTTCACCTCGGGGGGGAAGTCACAATAACGCGAGCGGCCGACCAGCCGGGCCCCGTGACCCAGAGCAAAAATTGCTTCGGTGGTCGAGGGTGAGAGCGACACGACGCGGCGGGCAGGCCCCGGAGCGCGCCCCGGACGCGCGCAGCCGATCAGCGCGAATGTCGAGAGAAATGCGCGTCGGCCGAGCCTCACGCCCCTCTTCTAACCCCGCCTCGGGAAGATGGGCACCGGCCGCGTCGTAATAGGAGCCCGAGCGGGTTTTCCCCGCAACTCCGCGCGTTCGACCGCAGGTTGACGGCGTCGGGGGCCTCGGGCAACCATGCGCCCGCCCGAGGCAGGGCAGCTTTCAGTTTTCCGGGCCGAATACGGCCTTCATCGGAGGATCAGTAGATGCGGATCTCGAAGCTCAACGTGGGAGCGGCAGTGGTGTTGGCGACGGTGTCCTTTGCGGGCAGCGCCTTGGCTCAAGACGCGGAGGCAAGCGGCGAGGTCGGCATGACGTTGCCCGGCGCCACCGGTCCGAAGGCGGGTGCAGCAACCGGCGAGTCGGATCACGATCAGATGATCGGGCACTTCGCGATTGGTTACCTCGGTGCGCGCGCCGTTCCGATCATGGACATTGCAGGTGGCGCGGGTAACCCGACGCCAGTTCTCGGGACCGTTCAGGCTCCGGTCATTGGTCTGCGCTACTGGCTGGACCAGGGCATGGGCCTCGACGTCGGCCTTGGTTTCTTCAGCAGCGGTGGCAGCACGAAGAACGGCAACACGACCACGGACAAAGCTGGCATCAACGCCGTGCTGGTGCACGCCGGCGTTCCGCTCGCGCTCTCGGGCAGCAAACACTTCAGCTTCCAGATCGTCCCGGAAGCGAACGTCGGTTTTGCGCAGCAGACGAAGAAGGACATCTTCGCGGGCAACGACGAGCTCAAGAACAGCGGCTTTGTCATCGACGTCGGCGCTCGCGCCGGCGCCGAGCTGCACTTCGGCTTCATCGGAGTGCCCCAGCTCAGCTTGCAGGGAAGTGTAGGTGTGCTGTTCCGGTCGGAGACCCGAACCGCGGAGTACACGCCTCCGGCGGGCGCGAGCACCACCGTCGAGGACAAGTCGACCGTGATCTCCACCAGTGTTTACGACAACCCGTGGAACATCTTCACGAGCAACGTCGCCGCCCTCTACTATTTCTGATACCTTTTTGAACGACACCACGCGGTCGGGTCGACTCGCGAAGGGAGCTTGGCGCCATGAAATATCGCAGCTCAGTTTGGCTCGTCGCCTCACTGTTGGTTCTCGGCTGTGCGACCTCCGGAAACGGGGACGCACCGTCGGGCTTCGAGAGTGATCGCTCTCCGCCCGGAAACGCAAACAACCCACTGCCGAACTCGAACGGGCCGTCCGGCTCGTCCGGCGGCGGTGGTGAGGGCGCGCAGGGTGGCGGTGGCGGCGACGGCGGCGGCGGTGGCATCGGCGGCGGCGACGGCGGCGGTGGTGGCATCGGCGGCGGCGACGGCGGCGGTGGTGGCATTGGCGGCGGTGGCGGCATCGGTGGCGGTGAGTTCGGTGGCGCGGGCGGCATCGGCGGCGGTGAGTTCGGCGGCGCAGCCGGCCTCGGCGGCGGAGCCGGCCTCGGCGGCGGCACCGGCGCATGCAGTTATCCGGACTGCGGCGGCTGCGTCGATCCGTGCGAGATCTGCCTGTGCGCAACGCAGAACAACGCCAGCGCCTGCACCTCGTACTGCGGTTGATGGCGAAGAGCGCCGGCGGCCGCCCGATGGCCGCTGGCTGAAACGACGCGGCGTCCGAGTTTCCCTCGGGCGCCGTTGTCGTTTGTGAGCGAGTGGCGGCTCGGCGCGATGTTTGCTCAGCACGAGTGGAGTGAGAGTCGATCCACTCCTGGCCGTGGCGCTCGCGTTGGCTGCGGGGCCCTTGGCCGTTGTTGCGCCAGGTCCGTCGGCGCTGGGGTTTCTCGGCGTTTTTGCGCTCTCTTTCGGCCGTTTTCGTCCGGGAGTGCTCGCGCTCGCAGTTGCGGCGCTCCTGGCCGGAGCCTTCAACGCGCACTTCGCGCTGGAGCGCTGGCGGGGAGCGTGGCTCGATGCCCGCGCGGCGGTGAACGAACCGCTGCGCTGCGCCGCAACGGCGACGGTGCGAAGCTCGCCGACCCGCCGAGGGGACGCGATGAGTTTCATTGCCGAGCTCGATGCGCTCGAGTGTGAGGGTCAAGCAAAGGCGGCGCAGGTTGCGCGCGTCTACGGTGGCGCGGCGGATCTCCGGCGTGGCGATCGGCTCGAGGTCGTCGCGCAGCTGGCGCCGATCCAGCTCTTCCGAAACAAGGAGCTGCCGGATCCGGCGCCCGGCGCGGCGCGGCAAGGGGTGACGTTGAGCGGCATGCTGCTGAGTGCGGAGCGGGTGCAGCGTCGAACGACCCTGGCGTCACTGATCGACGGCGCTCGGAACCACGCGCGGGCCGCCATCGATCGCTCCTTTGCTCCCGCCGCGGCGCCGCTCGCGCGGGCGCTCGTGCTCGGTGAAAACGATCTCGAACCGGAGGACGATCGCGCCTTCCGACTGAGTGGGCTGTCGCACTTGTTGGCCGTGAGTGGCACCCACCTCGTGTTTGCGGTCGCGGCGCTGGTGCGCGCGCTCGCCGCGATTCTGGTTCGTCTCGAGGCCCTCGCAGCCCGGGTCGAGGCGGCGCGTCTTGCGGCGGCGGCTGGTGTGCCGATTGCGCTGATCTACGCCGATTTTGCCGGCGGAAGTGGCTCGGCGTGGCGCGCGGCCTGGATGCTCGCGTTTGCGTACTTCGTACGCGCGGCCGGGCGACACGCGCGCCCCGAGCGCACGCTGGGTGCCTCACTCATCGGTGGCACCCTCGTCGATCCGCTGCTGCCCTTCGACGTCTCGTTCTTGCTCTCGGCAGGTGCAACCGTGGGCCTCATCGTGCTCGGTCAACCGTTCAATCGGCGTGTCGAGCGGCTGACCTGGGCTCCCTGTCGCCTCGTGGTCGGCTCCATCGGCACCACGTTGTCCGCGATGATTCCTTGCGCGCCGCTCCTCGCGCTCTTGGCGCCCGAACAAACCCTGGCAGGTGTGCTCGCCAACGGTTTCGCGGCGCCCATCGGTGAGGCGATCGCCCTTCCGCTCTGTCTGATCCACCCGCTCGTGAGCGGAGTTCCGGGGCTGGGTCGCGGGATCGCACTGGCTGCGTCTGGGGCGCTGCTGTGGGTGCGCGGTGTCGCGCACGCCGGTGCGTCGGCACGCTGGCTCGCGTTCGCGGTTCCGCCGCCAAACGCCTGGCACTTTGCGGTGCTCGCCGTCGCGCTGCTCGGCATGTGGCTCAGACCGCCACGCTTCACCTGGCTCTTGGGCGGGGCTTTCGCGCTGGCAATGGTCGAGCTCGCGGCGATCCGCGCCGGGCATCCGACCGGGCGTCTGCGAGTGAGCGTGCTCGACGTCGGCCAAGGGGACTCACTCTTGGTGGACCTGCCCGACGGCTCGCTGATGTTGGTCGACGGCGGCGGTTTCGTCGGCAGTCCGGTCGATCCGGGCAAGAGTGTGATCGCTCCCCTGCTGCGCGTGCGGCGGCGCCGCCGGGTGGACGTCGTGGTGCTGAGCCATCCGCACCCGGATCACTTCGGGGGACTCGCGTCCGCGCTCGAGCGCGTCGAGGTCGGTGAGCTGTGGGACACCGGTCAGGGGGAGCGTGAAGGAGCCGGCCCCGTGTACCGGCAGCTGCTGGCCGGTCTGCGCTCGCGTGGCGTGTCTGTGCTTCGTCCGGCCGAGCTCTGTGGCGAGAGCCGGGCGTTTGGTGCAGCTCTGGTACGAGTGCTCGCACCGTGCCCCGACTTCGTTCCGGGTCGCGGGCAGAACGACAACTCGTTGGTGGTGTCGCTCGCTCTCGGCGCGCACCGTGCCCTGCTGCTCGGGGATGCGGAGCGCGAAGAAGAGGAGGAGCTCGTGGCGCGCTTCGGGCGCGGACTGCGCGCGGATCTGCTCAAGCTCGGCCATCACGGCAGCCGCACCTCGAGCAGCGCGTCGCTCCTCGGCGCCGTCGGTCCCAGCTACGCGGCTATCTCCTGCGGCGTACGCAATCGGTTTGGCCATCCCCACGCCCAGACGTTGGAAGCCGTCGCGGCGCGGTCTATCCACACCTTACGCACAGATCTCCACGGCGGGTTGAGCTGGTGGACGGACGGGGCGGTCATGCGCGTCGAGGTCAGTGAGCTGATCCACCGACGGTGATTGACGGGGCAAGCCCGCCTCGGTACCGCCTGAGCATGAGCTGGTACCGCGAGAAGATCGAGACCCTGTACACCCCGGAGCAGATCAACACGCGCGTGCGCGAGCTCGGAGCCGAGATCACCCGAGACTATCGCGGCAAATCCCTGGTTCTGTTGTGCGTGTTGAAGGGCAGCTTCGTGCTGGCGGCGGATCTCGCGCGTGCCATCGACCTGCCCCTGCGAGTCGAGTTCCTGGGTGTGCAGAGCTACGGGGACGACACCGAGTCGAGCGGCGTCGTGCGGATCACGTTGGATCTCGCCAGGCCGGTGGACGGTGAGCACGTGCTGCTCGTCGAGGACATCGTGGATACGGGTCTCACGCTGGACTACCTGATGCACCAGATCCAGACGCGCAACGCCGCGAGCGTGAAGGTGTGCGCGCTCCTGCACAAGCCGGCGCGCACTCAGAAGAAGGTGTCCATCGACTACCTCGGCTTCACCATCGACGACGTCTTCGTCGTGGGGTACGGGCTCGACTGGGCGCAGAAGTACCGCAACATGCCCGAGATCGGCGTGGTCAAGGAGCCGAGCGCGGGCTGAGGCGTCACTCGCTCGGTTTCGGCGGGCGCGCGCGCAGTCGCTCGAGACGCTCGCGGATCTGCTTCTCCAGACCTTCGTGGCTCGGCGCGTACAGCGTCGTGCCTTCGAGCTCGTCGGGCAGGTAACTCTCCCCCGGCACGACGTGCCCGGGGAAATCGTGGGCATATCGATAACCCTCGCCGTATCCCTCGGAGCGCATCAGTCCCGTGACGGCGTTCCTCAGCTTGAGCGGCACCGGCAGAGCGCCACGCTTTTCAATCAGCGCCCGGGTCGTCGAAATGGCGCGCTTCACCGCGTCGGATTTGGGACAGCTCGCCAGATACAGGCAAGCGTGGGCCAGCGGGTAGACCCCCTCCGGCAAGCCGACCCGGCGGAAAGCCTCGTCCGCCGCGACCGCAACCTGGAGTGCCCGGGGATCCGCGTTGCCCACGTCTTCGCTGGCGAAGATCAACATGCGCCGCGACAGGAAGAGCGGGTCGTCGCCCGCGTCGAGCATGCGCAGCAGCCAGTAGATTGCCGCGTCGGGATCACTGCCGCGCATGGCCTTGATGAGCGCGCTCGACACGTTGTAGTGCTCTTCACCGGACTTGTCGTAGAGCAGCGTTCGCTCTTCGGCGCCTCGCTTCACGTCATCCAGGCAGAGCTCACTCGCCGAGTCGGGCAAGAGGGCGACCGCGGTCTCGAGCAGACCCAGCGCGCGCCGCGCGTCCCCTGCGCTGCTCTCCGCGATCAGCGCGAGCGCGTCGCCTTGCGCCGACAGACCGCGCTCGCCAAGACCGAACTGTTTGTCCGAGAGCGCGCGCTCGAGCAGCTTGACGAGGTCGTTCTCGGTGAGCGCTTGCAGCCGGAGCACCTTGCAGCGCGACAGCACGGCGGCGTTCACGGCGAACGAGGGGTTCTCGGTCGTGGCACCGATCAGGGTGATGGTGCCGGCCTCGACGTGGGGCAGGAACGCGTCCTGTTGCGCCTTGTTGAAGCGATGGATCTCGTCGACGAAGAGCAGGGTCTTGCGGCCACGGAACCCGAGCTCCTCTTTTGCGGTATCGATGATGACCCGGAGCTCCGCCACACCACCGAGCACCGCCGAGAACGGCACAAACAGCGAGCGCGTGGAGCCGGCCACCACGTTGGCGAGCGTCGTCTTGCCCGAGCCGGGTGGCCCCCACAGGACCAAGGACGGCACACGGTCGTTGCGGATCGCGTCGGCGAGCCACTTGCCATCGCCGATCAGGTGGCGCTGTCCCATCACGTCGTCGAGCGTGCGCGGGCGCATGCGATCGGCGAGCGGCGCGGTGCCGGAGCCGAGTGAACCGCGACGAGCTGCCGCAGCGAGCAGGGTCGGTTGACCGGGTGGTTCGCGGCGCTTCTGGGCCATCAGGCGCGCTCACCGAAGATCGCCGTGCCGATCCGCACCCAGGTCGCACCCGCGGCAATGGCGTGTTCGAGATCGTGGCTCATGCCCATGGACAGCTCGGGCAGTCGGGCTGCCCCGCCGTGGGCGTCGCGCAGCGCGACCAGGGTGTCGAAGAATGGCCGGGCGCCCGCCGGGTCTTCGGTGTGCGGCGGCACCGTCATCAGCCCCGTCAAGCGCAGGCTCCGTGCCTCCTCGATGGTCTCGAGCAAGGGGCCGAGCGCATCCGGCGAGCAACCGTGCTTCTGAAACTCCCCGCCGACGTTCACCTCGACCAGCACGGTGAGGGGTTCCCGCCCCGCCTCGGCGACGCGCTTGTCCAAGTCCAGTGCCAGCCGCGCCGAGTCGATGGTGTGGACGGCGCTCGCGAGCTTTGCGACGTGTTTGGTTTTGTTGCGCTGCAGGTGGCCGATCAAGTGCCAGCTGAGATCGGAAAGATCCGCCAGCTCGGCGGCTTTTTCCAGCAACTCTTGCACGTAGTTCTCGCCGAAATCTCGCTGTCCCGCCGCGTGAGCGGCACGGATGGCGGCGGCGGGTTTGGTCTTGGAGACGGCGAGCAAGCGCACGGAGCCCGGCTCGCGACCGGACTGCCGGGCCGCTAGCTCGATGCGCTGCCGGACGTCGCGCAGGCGTGCCGCGACGTCGAGCATCAGCGTCCGCTCCGCGCTTTGTTGATGACGTCGCGATACACATCCAGCGTGCGCGCGGCCATGCGCTCGAGCGTGAACTTGCCCGCGCGCGCAGTGCCGCGCGTGCTGAGCCGCGCGCGCTCGGCGGGGTCCTCGACCAGTGCCAGGATTGCCTCGGCGATGGCGTCGGCGCTCTCGGGATCGACCTGGATCGCGGCGTCCCCGGCGATCTCCGCGAGGCTCGAGCGATCACTGGTGATGACGGGGCAGCCCGCGGCCATGGCCTCGATCACCGGGTAGCCAAAACCCTCCGCGCGAGAGGGAAACAGCTGGGCCAGCGCGCCGCGGTACAGCGCAGCGAGATCGGCATCCGACACGTAACCGGCCAGCGTGAACGAGCTGGATACGCCGTGTTCGTAGGCTGCGCGACGCAGCTCCATCTGCGTGGAAAGGTCGAGGCGTGCGGCCCAGACCATCACCACGTTGGCATCGGTCGCACGTTTTCTGACCTGCGCCAGGGCCGCCAGCATCAGGTCGTGGTTCTTGCGAAAATCTGCGGCCCCGACACACAGCACGTAAGGCGCTTCTGCCAGGCCAAAACGCTCGCGCACCTTGCCGTCGTCGTGGCCGGGCTCGCTCGACCACCGCACGAGGTCGACGCCGTTGTGCACGACGCTGATCTTCCGGGGCGACACCCCGAGCAAGGTGACCAGATCGTTCGCGGTCGTCTCGCTGACGGCGATCACATGGTCTGCTGAGTGGTAACGCCGCTGATCCAGCCAGCGCCGCCCGGTGCGGTAACCGTCGCGCAAGCTCAGGTACTGGTCCGGGAAGCGCAGCGGGATCAGGTCGTGACACGTGGTCACGCGCGGGCAACCGAGATCGCCGAGGGGAGTTGCGTTGGGGTGTCCCGTGTGGACGAGATCGGGCGAGAGGGCGCGCGTCGCCGCGGCCATCGACACGCGCAGGCGGTAGGCCCACGACAAGTGCGCCTGGGTGGGCGTGCTCGTTGCGGTCAGACGCTCCACCGCGCCGCTCAGATCTTCGGTGACCGACGCACCACCGATCCAATCGAAGCGTTCGACACCCAGGACCCGCAGATCTTCCAGCGTGCCTTCGCTCCTGGCGAAACCCTGCGCCAGATCTGCGACGTAGCGGCCGATCCCGCGCCGTCGCGTGTTCGTCGCCAGCACACTCAGATCGAGCAGAGCCGTGGACACGGCGACGATCTAACACGAACGCGGCGGGGGCCCGAGGGCGGGCCGCTCGGCGGACACAGCCGCGTGCGCTCAGCTTCCACTCGGCGCCGCGTTCGGGACGGGCTCTCCGACGGCGGGTTTGGCTCCGCCACGGGAGACCACGATCAGCGCATCCCGCACGGTTTTGCTGTCGCCGGTGGAGGCCTGAAGGCGCCCCTTCATCTGATCCCCTTCGCGCGTCAGCACGGTGAATCCGCTGAACGCACGGTCTCCCGGAGTCTTCGCCGTGAAACGCACGCGGAACACCTCGGCGTCGACCTCACCCACCAGCACTTGCTCGCCGAGCGGACCCTTCGCGACGCCGCGAATGTCACCGCCCTCCGCCACGTTCAGCGTCAGCTGCCCGGTGCCGGTGTTGGCTCCGCCGTCATCGGCTGCCCACTCGCGCGCGCCCTCGTTCTTGCGTGCCTCGATCAGGTAGTGCTGCGCTTCATAGGTTCCGCCCCAGGTTCCCGCCGTGGTGCTGGCCGGTGCGGCGGCCGATGCGCTGGGCAGGGGTCGAGCAACGGAGGCGCTCGGACCGGGCGCGCTCGCGGCCGGCGTCGGAGCGGCGGGTTTGTCACACCCAAGAACCAGGAACGCCACGCCAACGGCGCTCCCTCGCACGAGGTTCACGGAGCGCCCCCGAGAACTTCTCGAATTCGAACCCCCAGCTCGCCTTCGATCTCCACGAGCTCTCCACGCGCCACCTCGCGACCAGCAACGCGCAACACGACCGGATCGTTGATCCGGCGTCCGGTCTCGATCACGTCGCCGGGGCGGAGCGCCGCCCACTCGCGGGCGCTCAGCGACACTGCGCCAACCTCGACCCGTACGACCACCGGCGCGTCGAGGACTGCCTCTGTCAGCGCCGCTCCACCATGATTTTCCCCGTCCACGCTCATGTTCGCCTCGATGTCGAACGACAGATCGACCTCGCCGTCCCCTACCACGACACGCCCATCGGGCGCCAAGTCGACGCTCAGCCCCCGTTCCCCGCGGGGAGCCGCGAGCGCCGCGCGCCCGGCGCCCTGTCGATCGATCCACCAGCCGTCGCCCGGCAGCCAGGCGTCTCCGGGGCGCAGGGTCCCGAGCTCGCCGGGGTTCGCCGAGGCGAGCGCGACCACCAGGCGCAGCGACACTTCCAGCTCACCCAGGTCGTCCAGAGTTGCAGGTCGTTCGCGCTCCGAAGTTTTGTCCGCGAGCACCCACGCCCGCGCAGAGTAGGGTTTGTCGCCCACCACCAGCGTTCCGGAGACACACACACAAACCGCGCTCGGGTTCGGGCGCTGGTCGAGCACGCGCAGCGCCTCGGCTGCGCCTGTGCGACGCGCGACCTCGACCAAGATCGCCGAGAGCGCGCCGCTCGACGCGGGATCGAGACGCGTGCCTTGGGGTGTGAGGCCGACGGTTCTGCCGAGCACACGAGCGAGCATGGCGCTGACCAGCGGCGCCTCCAGCTCGATCCAGATACGAGAGCCGTCCGAGAGCTGAAGACCCAGGACGTCCTCGGCGCTTGGTGCTGGACCAATCGAGACGTTGCCCAGTACGACGAGCACCTCGCCGGACAGGATTTCCGAGAGCGCGCGCCCCAGTCCCTCCGGACGTACCGCGCGCTGAACGGCGCGCCTCGCGAACCGAGCCTCGCGCCACGCTTGGCGAGGGAGGCGCTCCAAGGAGGCCCACGGAAAGGGCTGGACCCGCATGCGGCCCGATTGATCGCGGCAAACCCGCCCTTCGTCCAGCATTCTCGGGCGCGCTCCCACGACCGAGAGAAGCCCACGGATTTCCCACGGATATTCCGGCCGCCGGGGCGGTGCTCCCGCGCGATGTCGCGCCGGTGATGGAGCCCGTGATACGTTCCTTCGCATGAAGACCCGGCTCTTGCTGCTGCCCGTCTTGGCGCTGACGATTGCGCTCCCCGCGGCCGCCGAGAACAAAGAGAAACCCGCCAAGCCAGCCGCCACGGCGACGGGCGGTCCCCGCAAGGACCCGCAGGGCATCAAGGGCATCAGCCCGTTCTGGGAGCAGCTCAAGAAGGGCGACGACCTGTTCGTGGCGCGCGACTTCGATGGAGCGATCGGCGCATACAAGGACGCGATCACCAAGGAGCCCCAGAACCCGATGGGCCACTATCGCATTGGTGAGGCGCACCTTGCGAAGAACGACACCCAAGAGGCGGAGACGTCCTGGGTGGCGGCGCTGCGTTTTGTCGGCGGCGACCACATGCTCAAAGCCAAGATCTTGTTCGTGCTCGCCGATCTGCGCGAGCGGCAGAAGTCTTACGACGACGCTACGGATCGCTGGAACGCCTACGGCCAGTTCGCTCAGCAGCAGCCGGCAGCCAAGGCCTTCCCGAAGAGCGCGGAAGACCGCAAGGTCAAGATCACGACCTGGACCAAGTTGGTCGCGGACTATGCCGTCGTGAAGAAGCGCATCGAGACGCGCCTGAATGAAGCCGACGCCAAGGCCAAGAAGGACGCGACGAGCACCAAGGCCGACAAGTAGGGCTTCAGCGCGGTACGGCCAGACGGACGTCCCGCCCGAGCGCCGCGTCCGCGCGCCGCGCGAACTCGAGAAACGCCGGATACGCTTCGGGGCTGACGCGGCCGGCGGGGATGTCGAGCACTCGATCGAGCCAGAGGGTGTCCCCTACCAGGCGATCGGCGATCTTCACCGACCGATCGCCGTCTTTGACCGTGCTCCCGGCCAAGACATCCTTGAGGGTCACGCCCTTGGGCAGCTTGATCGCGAGCCGCACTTCCTGATGGGTCGCCTCACCGATCATCAGCGGCGTCTGCCGAACCGGCAGCGTCGCGAGCTGCGCGACGCGCGGTGAGAACGGCGGCGAGATCGAGAGATCGGCTCCGCTGTTCGTGGCAAAGCCCGCCATCTCTGCGTGCATCTCCAGCAAGAGCGGTTGGTCCGCGTCGTCGAGGTGACGGAGCTCGTGTTTGATCAGGCGTGCACCGCGCAGCGCGCGGCCGAGCAGCTTGGATTCGACTAGATCTCTGAGCTGCGCCTCCGGCAGCTGAATGAACGCCGCTCGCACTGCCATCGCGTACTTTCCGGTGAAGCGCTGGGTGATGTCGAGCTTGGCGGAGCCGTCGGCCGCGAGAGTCACGCTGCCCTCGTAGATCACGCTGTCTTCGGTGCCCGCGGCCGGTGTCGTGATGCGTTTCGGACCCCGTGCAAGCAGCACGTAGGCCGGCGCTCCCCGCAGCTCCGCGGGCACGTAGCCAAACGGCGCGAACTTGCTGGCTACGGTGAGCCAGAGGTCGCCCTTCTTCGTCGTTACTCGCACCAGCGGCTCGGTGAACTGCGTGGCCGCGCTGATCTTTCCCGTGGGCTCTGGTGCGAGACGGTTCTTCGCCACCGCATATGCGGTTGGCATGCCGAGCGCGCGACACAGAGTCATGAAACCGCGCCAGCGGTTGCCGCGCTTGCTCACGACCACCCTGCGGCCGTCGCTCTCGGGTCCCTCCTCCACGTTGGCGAGCACCCAGCGGTAGAGTTTCTTCGCGCGCTCGGCCTCCAGCTCGGCGGGCAGCGGCTCCACGATCTTGCGGGCAATGCGGCGCACCCGCGGATCCACGGGTGTTGCGTCGGTGAGCGAGTCCGCCAGCGAGCGCACCCGCTCTTCGAGGTTCACACCCCAGCCGACGCGCACGCTGGGCAGAAACTCGGTGATGGGCGGGCTGCCGGGCTCGGTCTCGGCGGCCGGGCTCTGATCGACTCGCCAGCGGCGGATCACGATCCCGTCTTTCTTCTCCATGACCGGCGTGGGCACCGCGCCCTGCGTCTCGATCTCCAGGTTCGCGCCGTCCGGAGTGATCATCACGAACTCGCTGCGCGCGTAGGCGATGTTCGCCTCCCGGAAGAACCAGTGAGGGCTCACGTATTGTTTGCCGCGCCCGTCGCCCGGCTTGCTGACGACGTGCTCGGTCTCGATGTAGTCCCCGACCTCGAGGTGCGGGAAGGTCATGGTGGGTTTGCCAGGGACCTCCTCCGGCTCGAGCACGCGCCCGTCCTTCTTGATCACCCGCGCGTGCAGCACGACACCGTCGAGCTTCGGATGCTCGGCGAGCTGCCCCGCCGCCTCTGGCGATTGGATGCGTATGACCTCGTGCTCCAGCATGCGGCTGGAGCCGTCCGAGTGGACCCAGATGGCCGCGTAGTCGAGCACGCGCGCTGCGGTCCCGGGCATGCTGAGCCCGCTCTTTTCGTAGTCGGCGATGATGCGCCGCGCGTCGAGCCGATAGTGTTCGAGCTCGCTCTGGCCCTCGACGAGATCGAGTGCCTCTTCGAGCGGGCCGGTATTGGCTCCGTTGACGAGGGCGTCCACCAGGGCCTTGCGAAGCGCGTTGTGATCCCCCGCGCTCAAGCGGGCGTCGGCGAGGGCCAGGCGCGCGCGGCCGTCGAACGGCTCCTTGTTGATGGCCGACTCGAGCTTCTTCCAGGTCTCGCTGCGATTTCCTGCGCGCACCATCACGTCGTGCACACGCTCGGCGACGTCTTTGCGATCGGGGTGGCGCGCCCCGATGCGCGAGAGCTCTGCCAGCGCGGCCGGGTAGTCCTCCCGGGCCAAGGCGCGGGTCAGCTGAATTTCGGTGTCCGGATCGAGCGCCTTGATGCGAGCGACCAGCCCATCGACCTTGGTCTGGTCACCTCGAGACTCGTACACGGCGAGTGCTGCGCTCAGCGCCTCGACGTCGTCGGGAAAACGCGTCGCGAGCTTCTTGGCGGTGTCGGCGTACTCCGCGACCCAGCCGAGCTCGCCGTACAGTCTGCCGAGGGAGAGCAAGACCGGGGACGCCTCCGGGAAATCGTCGGAGAGCTTGCGCAGGCGTCGCACGGCCTCCGTGGGTCCGGCGCGCTCACCCTGCCAGAGTGCGAGCGCGAGCTCGGATTGCCACAGATGTTTGTCCTTCTTCACGGCGCGCTCGTGGAGCTCACGCGAGAGGTCCCGCACACTCGTCGGATCGAAGAGCGGATCTTTCTCGGCGAAGGTCGCCGAGGCCCCGAGCACGAGGCCGGTTGCCTTGGAGTTGTCCTTCAGGAGCGGCTCGGTGAGGATGGCGGCAACGTCGCCCTGGCCCTCGGAGTAAGCGAGGTAGGCCAGCAAGAAGCGGGCGACGTCGTCATTGGGATCACTGACGTCGCCGTGTTTCACGTAGCGGCTGATCAGGTTCGGCTCACCGGTGATGCGCGGGGGCACGGCTCGGTAAGGCGTCGAGGTGTCGGCGCTGCCGCGGATGCCCGCGGGGCGGCCATCGGTCGCGAGCACACGCACGCTGGTCTGCGGATCGGCGAGGCGCGCAATCACGCGGTGTCGACCCGCCTCGAGCCAGACTTGCACGCCGAATTTCGGCCAGACGCCCCAGATGCGCGGATCGCGATCCAGCACCTTCTCGTCGTCCACGAACAGCGCGAGCGCGCCCTGCACGGCCACGATGACCTCGGCCGGCGAGTCGAGCTCGAGCAGGGTCTCGGCGTAAAACACACCGTTGGTCACCGGCTCGTCGACCCGGACGAAACAGCCGTCTTGTTTGGTGGTGAGGATGCGCGGCGCGACGAACGCTCCGGGCGTGGGCTCCCAGCGTGCCGGCCACGGTCCAGGGCGCTCGGCGAGAAAACTCCGAAACGCGTCCGGCATCGCACCTCGCCCGAAGGGGCCCGACAGCCGTACGTGATCGACACAGCCGTACTCGGCGGCGGACTGTTTCTCGACGTCCTTTGCGGCGCCCGCGTAGGCCTCGTCGGCCCACCACTCGACGAGCTCCGCGCGCGCTCGCCAGCCCAGGTTGAGCGGCTCCTTCATCGCGTCGGAGACGAACGAGCGCCAGCGCGGCCACAGATCCTTGGCATGGCTGCGCAGCGCCACGGCGCGGTTGGCGGCGAACCACGCCACGGTGGGCGCCCGCGGATCGGTCGAGGTGCGAGCGGCGCGGGTCGCAGCCAGGTAGTGATCGGGAGCGCTCCGCATGCGCCCGTGGATGGCGTCGTCGAGCCCCCGCGCGAGGTGCGCGAGCATGTTCCCGCCGCCCAGCTCGTCCAGGCGCGCCCGGGCCTTTTCGGCTGTTTTCGCGTCGCCACCTGGCGAGACCAGCTCGTGCAGCAACCACTCTCCCACGAGCTCGGCGTTTGCCGTCGTGGGCCCCACGCGGCGCAACTCGCCGAGGGCAGTGGGTGCGTACTCGGCGCCTTTGCCCGTGCCGCAGGCGACGGCAAACAGCATACACACGAGGACGAGAAGGCGTCTCACTGCGACACCACCAGTCGACCGCTCAGAGCGCGATCCACGTCCTCGCAGAACTGCTTGAACGCCGGATACTGCTTGGGTGTGATGCGTGTTGCGCCAACCTCGACGCGACTCTTCACCGTGACCTGACCCGCTTGCACCGAGGCCTCGACCTTGAAGGATCCAAACGGGGACGTGCCCGAAGCGCTGAGCGGTGCCGTCTTCACCTTCATGCCGGCTGGCAGCTTGACCACGAACGTGTCGTCGATGGTGGAGAACGATGGGATCCGCACGTCCTGTTTACGGCTCGAGAGCGAGGCGTAGTTCGCCGTCAGGCGGACCCCGGGCGTCACCCCCATGCTGAGTGTGTCGCCCTCTTTGCGGGCGAAACCCCGGGCGGTGCCACGCACCTTGAGCTTCGGCGAAATCTCGAGGTTCTCCAGGTCGTTGCTGGAGATGCCGGCGTTCCCGGCCACGATCTCGAAGCCGGGGAACTCACGGCCGAGATCGGCGTTGATGCGGGCACGACGGGTGGACTCGGCGTGGTAACGGCGGCGCCAGTCGGAGGATTCGGAGCCCAGCGTCTCGAAGTCCATTTCGAGCTTCGCGTCCCCGTTCGGACCGACGGCGGCGGTCACGTTGCGCGTGAGCACGTTCTTCTTGGGGTCACGCTCGGGCAGGTGGGTGAGCTTGGAGTCTCCCTTGTTGATCAACAGGCCAAGGGCGCCAGCGTCCATGTCCGGCAACTCGCCGGAGCCCGTGTACTCGGCCGTACCATCCAGGTAGAGGTCGAGGGACGGCACGTAGACGATGGCGTGATCGAAGGCGGCCAAGCTCGGAATGTTCGAGCGAAAGTCGCCGCGCATCTGGGTGCGCAAGATCACGATGGTCGACGGCACACCCAGCTCTTCGAGCAGGGTCACGATCACCGTTGCCTTGTCCTTGCAGTCACCCCAGCCGCGCGTGACGGTCTGCACACAACGCCGGGGTTTGTAGCCATAGATGCCGAACTCGAGGGCGACGTAGCGGGTGTTCTTGACCACCCAGTTGTAGACCGCCGTCACCTTCTCCCGCTCGGTCTTGGCGCCCTTTGCCACTTCGCGGGCCAGCTTCCGCGTCTCGTCGTCGAGGTCGAACTGATCTTTGACGAAACCCCAGTACCAGCGCCCGAGCTCCTTCCAGTCCTTGTAGGTCGAGACGTGCACGAAACCGAGCACCTCGGACCAAGGAGGCATGGCGCTCTCGGGCTGGAGCGGCGCGAGTTTGTCGGCGTAGAACCGGTAGATGCGCTGCTCCCCCTGCTCCCGCGTCTCGCGCTTCAGTCCCGGGACCTTCTCGTCGATGTAAAACGTGCGCTTTTTCGGCGTGATCAGCACGTACTCGGCGTTCTGCACCGGCTCGTTGGACTGCAGGTAGGCGACCTCGCCGAAGTAGTCGGCGTACTCGTTGCGCGGGGTCACCTCGTCGATGCGGTAGCGGAGCTCGACCACGTCGCCCGGGTCGAGTCGCGGGAACTGCACGTAGAAGTTCCGCGCGGAGGTGTACATGCTGATTGACGGATCGTCGGCAGCTCCTTCGCCGTACTCCACCGCCTCGTCGGTGCGACCGTCGCCGCGATACACCTTGGCGCCGCGTAGCTGCACGACCTCGCGGTCCGACTCGTACTGAAAAGCGTACTGGCGAGCGAGCGCCGCGCCGGCGTCGTTCAGCGGTTGGAACACGACCTGACGAAACTTCCCGCTCAACCCGTTCTCGAACACCGTCGTGACGGTCAAATCACGCAGCACTCTGCGGTTCTGTCCCGCGGCCGGCGCGTGCCTCAGCTTCAGGAACTTCTCACTCTTGTAGGCCCAGGCTTCGTCGGCGCGAGGTTTGGCGGGCTCGATGTGCTCGACGTACTCGCGCACGTCCTTGTCTTGCGGCCGGATCTTGAGGATGGCCTGGAGCAACTTGAGCTGTTCGTCGCGGCGCCCGAGCTCACCCTGGAGATCCGAGAGCGCGCGCAGCGTGCCCACGTCTTCAGGGGCCAACGTCAGGGCTTTTTGGTAGGTGGCGATGGCGCGCTGGGGCTGGCCCAGCGAGCGGTAGGTGCGCGCGGCAATGCCGTGGGCCCACTGGCTGTCGGGATCGGAGTCGAGCAGGCGCTGCACCCAGCGCTCCGCAGACTTGCGGTCACGGCGGGCCACTGCGAGCTCGATCTGTGAGCTCAAGAAGCTCGGGTCGTCGAAGCGCAGAGCCGCGTATCGCCCCTCCGCCTCGCTGGCCTCCGTCGCTCTGCCGAGTGAGCGGAGCTGCGAGGCATACATGTTGAGCAGCAACAGTGCGCTCGGGTTCTTCTGGACCGCAGCCTCCAAGGTCGCGAGCGCCGTGCGCTTGAGGCCCGCAGTGTTGTAGGTGATGACGCGGCCGGCGATGGCGTCGATCTGCTCGGGGTCGATGGCGAGCGCTTGGTCGAAGTAGCGCGACGCGGTCTGCCAGCTCGGGCCCGACCGCGCGAGATCGGCGCGGGCGAGCAGCACGTCGATGCTGGGCTTGCCGCTCTTTTTGGCCAGCGCCTCCGCCTTGTCGACCCACTCGGCGCGTTGATTGCGGTCCTCTGCCAGCTCACCCGCGAGCAGCAGTCGCGCGATGCTGGGTTCACGCTCGGCCGCACGCCGGGCGAGATCTCGCGCCTCGTGTTTGGTGCGGTCTTCGCCCCCGGTGACCTGGAGATAACGCGCGTAGCCCTCGAGGTCGGCGGCGTTCGGAGTCTTCTTGGCGACCAGCGCCGTGAACGCTTGCAGTGGGCCGAGCGGGCCGCGGGCCGGCACTATTGCGGTCTTTTTGCTGGAGGCAGGCGGGGCGAGCTTCGCAGCCTCGGCGCTCGCGGCCAGATCGCCGGTGGTCTCGAGCTCCCCGTCGGGCGCGCCGCGCGCATCTCCGAGCCGCACGGAGACGATGGGTGGCACCTCGTCGCCGCAGACCTTGACGGTCAAATTGTTGTAGCCCGGCTTCAGGCTCAGTGTTGCCGCCATGCGGTCCGCGTCGTGGTTGCGGTACGCCGCATCTCGCAGGACCTCGCGCCCGTTGAAGTAGAGCGCAAAACTGCCGCTGGCGCCGACCCACGCGGTCATGGTCCGCGCGGCTCGCGCGCCCGGCTTCGCGCGCACGAAGGTCGTCGCGAAGCCGCAGACCTTGCGTTCGGGTCGGAGCAGCGCGCCCAGATCCAGATACCCGAGCGGGAAGGCGTCGGGCACCGTGCGCCAGCGCACAGGTCGCTCCTTGCCGGAGTAAGCGCGGCCCGGAACGATGGCCTTGTCGAAGTCGGACTCCGGTCCTTGTTCCACGTCGAGCCCGCCGCGGCCCTCGTTGTCGAAGGGCCCGACGACCATCCAATGGTTCACGAAGCCGAGCGCTGAGATCTTCTTCCGCGCCTGCGTGACGTCCCCACGGCGCATGCGGGTGTATGCGCCGAGCATGCCGGCGTAGGCCCGGGTCGGCGCGTCGAGCTTCGGGTTCGACTCGGCTGCCAAGAGGGCCTCCTCCACCTGATTCGGGTCGGCCCGGTCCCAGGTGTTCCAGATGCCGCGCAGGGCTCCGTAGACATGCGGGCCCCGCGCCGCGTCGAGGTCCGAGACGGCCTGCCGAAGCGCCACGTGGAACCGGCCGACTTCGGCGCTGGCGTGGGGGACGAAGGTCGTCAGCACCGCAAACAGCCACAAGGCGATGCGTTTCACGCTCGGACCATAACCTCCGGTCATGGGGCCCTGTAAACCCTCCCCCGCTGCACCCGGGACGCGCGGCCGGACGGTCGGGAAATCGGCCCGTTTGTCGTTTCCGGGTGGGGGGATCGATGCCGCGCTTGCTGGCCCGTATGGGGTTCGGTAGAAGGGTGGAACGCTATCAGGCTCGAACTCTCAATTCGCCGGCGATTATCGTCGGAGAAGGGAGGGAACACCCGGGGAGACAGGTGACGTCAACCCGGTGCCGCGTAGGCGGCGCTCGCGAAGAGAACGCGGGCGGCTTGCGGAGGTTCGGATGGTTAACCCGCAGATGGTGATGTACGAAGAGGAGTTCAACCAGATCCAGGTGGTCGTAGACCGTCTGGTGAAGGAAGCGAACGCCAGAGTCGTCTTCATCGTCGACAAGAACGGTCAGCTCATCGCGGCGGCCGGCGACATCGACAACATCGATACGACGTCGCTGGCATCGCTCACGGCGGGCAACATTGCTGCCACGGGCGGCATCGCCAAATTACTTCGGGAGAACGAGTTCGCCGCTCAGTTCCACGAGGGCGAGAAGGCGAACATTCACATCCAGCTCGTGGGCAACCGCGTGATTTTGGTGGTGATCTTCGACGCGAAATCGAGCCTCGGCTTGGTCCGCTTGAGGGTCCGAAAGGCGACCGACGAGCTGAATCGAATCTTCGAGGCGCTGCTATCGAAGGTGGCGGCACCCGGTGCCGACTCGCCCTTCGCCGAGATCACCGATGATGACATCGACAACCTCTTCAACGACTGAGGAGAGGGCGGCCGATGAGCTTCATCAACTACATGGCTCGGGAGATCAACTGTAAGATCGTCTACTACGGGCCTGGACTCTGCGGAAAAACCACGAATCTGCAGTACATCTACGAGCGCACGAACCCCGACGCGAAGGGCAAGATGATCAGCCTCGCGACGGAGACCGAGCGCACGCTGTTCTTCGACTTCTTGCCGCTGTCCCTGGGTGAGATCCGCGGCTTCAAAACGCGCTTCCACCTCTACACGGTGCCCGGGCAGGTGTTCTACGACGCCAGCCGCAAGCTGATCTTGAAGGGTGTCGACGGCGTCATCTTCGTGGCCGACAGCCAGATCGAACGGCTCGAGGCCAACCAAGAGAGCTTGGACAACCTGCGCACGAACCTGGCGGAGCAGGGGTACTCGCTCGAGAAGATCCCGTTCGTGATTCAGTACAACAAGCGCGATCTGCCGAACGCCGTCGAGGTCGTCGAGCTCCGAGAGCTGTTGAATCCGACGGCGGTCCCGGACTTCGAGGCCAACGCGCGCTCCGGCATGGGCGTGTTCGACACGCTCAAGGCCGTGAGCAAGCTGGTCTTGACCGAGCTCAAGCGCGGCGGCTGAACGCGCGAGCGTCGCTCAACACGCCGACGCGTTGAGGCACTGGCCGGTGCGCGGCGTCGCGCTGCCCTTGCCGACGCCACACCACTCCGGCATCACCTTGGGTAGCCCGTTCGTCTGGTACGGGGACTGACCTGCTGGCAGCCAGTACGGGTGATCGAGCACGAATTGCCAGAGCGATTGGTACTTCGAATACCCGGTCGCGCCGGTGATCGGAGGCTCCGAGTGTCCGCAGTTGTGCACACACTCCACGAAAAAGTGGCCGCCCTTGATCAGCTCGTCTTCGAGGGTCGCGGAGAGGGAGTTGAAGCTCAGCAGGCCTGCGCAGGTGTCGGTGGGTCCACCCCAGAGCACCAGTCCCGGGAGTTTGTGGGTCGGTTTGCCCCAGGACCGGATGACCCCGCCCACGCCTCCGGACAGGGACAGGAACGACGACAGGTATTCACTTCGGCTGCCCGCCAGCTGATCGGTCCACAGCGCGCCGGCGCTCACCCCCGCGCTGGCGACGCAGTTCTTGTCGACCGAGAACTGCTCGCTGACGCAGGCGAGCATGTCGTCGAAGAACTTCAGCTCCTCGTCGATGCGGGTCTGTGACTGGATGATCTCGACGGGCCACACGAACAAAGCGTCGCCCTTCTTCTCGGGCAGCACCGCGATGAAGTGCTGGCTGTCGACGGCAGCCTGGATCTCACCCTTGTCGAGGAAACCCTGAGCGCTACCGCCGAGCCAGTGCCACAGGAAGATGACTGGCGGTTTGTCTCCCGGCTTCAGATCTTTGGGCAGCACGAGAATGAACTTGCGATCCGCGCTGCTCTGAATCGTGTTCTCTCCGGCAACCAGCTTCGGGCAGCTGCCGCCCGAGTACTTTGGCGGGTCCTTCGCGGTCGGGGCGCCGGCGGGAACCGGATCTCCGCAGCGCCCGAGTGCCGGGCCGCCTCCCGCGTCGCTGCCACCACTCGAGCTGCCGGCAGCTCCACCGGTCGCCACGGTGCCGGCGCTGCCGCCGCTCGAGCTTCCGGCCGCGCCGCCGCTGGCCTGTCCGCCGCTGCTCGGGCTCGAATCCTCCGACTGACCGCCGCAAGCGGCTGCGAGTCCGAGTGCACAGAAGCAGCTCACCACCAGACTACGTGCGATCATGGTTCGCCAGGATACGCCGAGCTTCGACTCACGACCATCATGCGCCGCGTCGTCGCGGGGTGTATTGGGAAGAGTGCGTCGTTTTCGCGGAACCGCGCCCGTGTCAGGTCGAGAGGGAGTCCGGATGGTTGTCGAGCGAAAGCGCCCAACCTTCGTCGCCGAACCAGAGCAGCGAGACTCGAGATGAAGAAGTCGAGCAAGAGACCGTGCGAACCCCTCACTCGCGACGAGCTGGAAAGGGCCGCCCTCGCGTACCTCGATCGTTTCGATAGCTCCGTCACGAATCTGCGCCGCGTGCTGCTCGGTCATGTCGCGCGCGCTGCCGAACAGCGGGGTGGGGACGCTGCCAAGGGCGGCGAGGTCTGGGTGGACGAGCTGATCGCGCGCTATCAGGCGAGCGGCCTGCTGAACGACACGCGTTTTGCGGCGACGCTCGCGACCGGGCTCCGGCGCCGCGGTTCATCGAAACAGGCCATCGTGCACAAGCTCCGCGCCCGCGGCGTGGAGGAGGCTCAGGCGAACGAGGCGCTCCTTGGGGTCGACGCCGACACCGGCGTTGACGCCGAGCTCGAGGCGGCGCGTGCCTTTGCTCGCCGCCGTCGCCTTGGCGTGTTCCGACCGGAGCAGGACCGGAGAGCTAGCTACCGGCGCGATCTCGGCGCGCTAGCGCGCGCCGGTTTTGGCGTGGACGTCGCTCGGCGCGTGCTGGGCAGCACGGAAAACGACGACGAAGAAGGCTGAGCTCAGGCGCGGATGTGATTGTGCCGGCGCTTGTTCTTGTTCTTGAGCTTTGCCTTGTGACGTGCGGAGCGCTTGCGGTCGCGCTTGGGCTTGCCGAGCTTGAAGAGAAACATGGGAGGCGGAGTTTATGCAGAACGAGCCGCTTGTCGAGGCTTCTTTCCGCCGCGCTTCTGGGGCCGTCCGGCCCCGCGTAGCCCGCCCGTGGCCGGCGCGCTGAGCGGATTATCAGGGTTTTACCTGGGCCGCCGTGTGGGTCAGGAGCTTCTCGATCAGCTGCGCGGAGTACTTGCTGAGCTCGAGGAAAACCACGCCCATGCCGGGTGGGCTGGCTTCGACGCGCACGACCTGGCCCAGGCCCTCGATGCTCTCGATGTCATCCATGATGACCGTGAACCGCAGGTTCACCTCGGTCCCGATCGGGAGCGGCTGATCGGTGCGGATGAAGGCGCCGGTGCGCGAGATGTTGGTGACGTACTCTTGGATGAACTGATCGAACGACTCGAACTCCTTGTTGATCGTCACCCGCTCGTCGCGCCGGTCGTTCGACATTGTCATCTCCCCTGCAGATCGAACTGCTCGATGTGATACTCGCGCCGCGGGACGAGCTCGATTCGGCGCATGTAGCGGCGCTCCGCGTCTTGCACGGCCTCTTTCTCGTCGGTGGTCAGCAGGTCCACGACCGCGGGATGGGCGTTCACCGTGATCACGTAGCCCGGGAGACTGTCCCGCTCGCGGCGGATCTGCCTCAAGATCTCGTAGGCGATGGTGGCGCGTGATTGGATGTGACCCGTGCCGTCGCAATAAAAGCACGGCTCGTTCATCGTGCGGCTCAGGCTCTCGCGAGTGCGCTTGCGCGTCATCTCGATCAGGCCGAGCTCGCTGATGCGGTTGAGCGTCGTCTTGGCCTTGTCCTTGGCCAATGCGGTCTCGAGCGCGCGCCAGACCTTGTCGCGACTGCTGGCGATCTCCATGTCGATGAGATCGAGGATCACCAGGCCGCCGATGTTGCGGAAGCGCAGCTGATAGGCGATCTCCGCGACCGCCTCGAGGTTGGTCTTGAGCGCCGTCTCCTCGAGATCTTTGCTGCCTTTGCCTACGAATCGCCCGGTGTTCACGTCAATGGCCGTGAGCGCCTCGGCCTGATCGATGATCAGGTAGCCGCCGCTGCCGAGTGGCACCTTGCGGCTGAGGGCACGCCCGATCTCGTCCTCGATGCCGTAGGCATCGAAGATGGGTTCGGGGCCGGTGTAGAGCTCGATGTCCTTCACCCGCGCCGGCAGGAACATCTCGACGAAGCGCACCAGGCGCAGGTACTGCTCGCGATCATCGACGACGATGTGCTCGATCTCGTCGGTGAACAGATCGCGCGCCGTTCTCAGCACGATGTCGAGCTCGGAGTACAGGACCTTGGGCGAGCGGGCGCCCTCGCGGTTCTTGGCGATCTCGGCCCAGAGTTTGATCAGGTAGCCGATGTCGGCCTTCAGCTGTTTCTTGGTCAGCCCTTCGGCGACGGTGCGCACGATGAGCCCGCCCTGCTGGGGCCTCACCGAGTCGATGACCTCGCGCAGGCGGTGACGCTCGCGCCCGGAGCCGATCCGCTTGCTGACACCGGTGTGTTCGACCGTCGGCAGATACACGACGTAGCGACCCGGCAGCGAGATGTGGCTGGTCACCCGGGCGCCCTTGGTGCCAATGGGCTCCTTGGAAATCTGGACGACGACCTCGTTGCCTTCTTTGACAACCTCGGTGATCGGCACGGTGCGCGCCACGCGGAGCTGCGGCTTTTTGCCCTTGTTGTCCTTGTCCTTTGCGCCCCTGCCGGAGCGTGCGTCGCGACGGCCCGGCGGCGGTGCGGCGGGCTCCGGCGTACGACCACCACGACGCCGCCGTCGACGTCGGCCGCGGCGCGACGCTTCGACGAAACGACCGGTGCTCTCGTCGACTGCGGCTCCCTCCGGCGGCGCTTCGTCCTCTGCAACCGCCGCGGGCACAGCTGCGGCGTCGGCCGGCAGAATTGCGGCGTTTTCGGGGCTCGCCACGGCTCCGACCGCGGCTTGCTCCGCCTCGACGCTGGGGTCGGCATGCTCGCCCTCAGCAGCGACGAGCAGCGCGTCGGGTTCGTCCGAGTCCGGACCCTCGTCCTCGTCGTCGTCCTCGTCGTCGTCCTCGTCGTCGTCCTCGTCGTCGTCCTCGTCGTCCGAAGGCGTGGCTTCGTCGTCCGCCGCCTCCGGGTCTGACTCCGGTTCGCCCGGCACCGGCTGGTCGGTGGCTGACGCTTCCGGATCCGACTCCTCGTCGACCGCTACGTGCTGCGCGTCTGAGGGTTCCGGTGGAACGTCGTCCACCGTGATCTCGGGCACGGAAGCGAGTGCGGGCTCGAGACTGGCGTCGACGGCAGAGACTTCCGCCCCCGCCTCGACCACGACCTCGTCGTCGTCCTCGGCTTCGCCGTGACGGCGTCGACCCCCCTCACCCTTGCCCGAGGGTTCGTCGTCTTCACGATTCGCCCCGGCCAGGTAGGCCTCGAAGTCTTCAGGCCGTATCAGGTCCTCGACGTGGAGGAACGCAGCGCGATCCATGCCCACATCGATGAAGGCCGCCTGCATGCCCGGAAGCACGCGCGTAACCTTACCCAACACGACGTTTCCGACCGTGCCCCGTGCGTTCGCCCGCTCGATGTGGAGCTCGGCGATGACCCCGTTTTCAATCAGAGCGACCCGGGTCTCCCTCAGATCGCAGTTTATAACCAGTGTATTTCGCGCCATGCGCCCGGCGGGGGCAAAGCCAGCCCGCCCCAAAAAGGATGAGGCTCCCCTCGCTGCTCGCGACCGCGCGACGCCGAATTGGGGAGCGGAAAATCATGTCGACGCAGGTCACCACGGGCCGCCTGGTCTGTCAAGTACTCGGAACTAGGTGATATTTTGCGTGGGTTTGGCTCGGTTGGCGGGGGCGTGGTCGGGTCCGGCGGCTGACGCGCGGCCGACGCCCCGGCTGGCCGCGGGCGGCGGTTGACCCCCTCGGCCCGGACCGTAAATGCTGCGGCGTGGCCAAGTCGTACCTCGTGCTCGACATCGAGACCGTGCTCGATGCCGAGCTCCCCATCGCCGAGTCGAGTGAAGCCGAGCGCCTGCCGGCTCCGCCTCACCACCGCATCGTCGTGATCGGCGCGCTCTTGTTCGACGCGAGCTACGTCGTGCAGCGCATCGGTGTCATCGGCGAGGACCGGGACGAACCGGCGATGCTCCTGGATTTCGCCAAGTTCCTCGACGAGCGGAAGCCCGACATGATCACCTTCAACGGCCGGGGCTTCGACCTACCCGTGATCGCGGCGCGCTGTCTGCGCCACGGCGTTCCGCTGCGCCACTACTACCGCGCACGCGACGTGCGGTATCGATTTTCCCCCGAGGGTCACCTCGACCTGATGGACTTCATCGCCGACTTCGGGGCCGCCAAGAGCGCGAAGCTGGACATCCTCGCCAAGCTCTGCGGAATGCCCGGCAAGGTGGGGGTCGACGGCAAGGACGTCGGCCCGATGGTGCACGCCGGTCGGATCAAAGAGGTCCGGGAGTATTGCCTGTGCGACGTCGCGCAGACCGCCGGGGTGTTCCTGCGAGTGCAGCTCGTGCGGGGGGAGCTCGAGCCGAGCGCCTATCGAGAGGCCATGAAGGGCCTGATCGAGTCCATCCGCGCGGACCCGCGGCTGGTTGCGGTTGCCTCCGCGCTCGACGAAGAGCGCCTGATGTCCGTGGCGGGTTGAGGGGAAACGCCGCGCAAAGCCGGGCATTGCCCTGCCGAGCGCGAGCACTAAGCTCCGGGTCCGATGAACCTGACGGCGAAGCGATGTGTTCCGTGTGAGGGCGGCGTTCCGGCGCTGGGAAACGACGAGGTCTGCACTCTGACGCGGGAGTTGCCCGAGTGGAGCGTGGCCGCCGACGAGAAGAGTATTTCCAGGAAATTCGGCTTCGCGAACTACTACCAGACCGTGGCCTTCGTGAACGCCATCGCCTGGATGGCCCATCAGGAGGACCACCATCCGGACCTCGAGGTCTTTTACGATCGCGTCGTCGTGCGCTACGCGACCCACGCCATCGGGGGCCTGAGCGAGAACGACTTCATCTGCGCGGCCAAGGTCGACGCGCTGTTCGCCAGCGGCTGAGACCTGCTCAGGGCTCGCGGTAGAAACGCGGCACGCGGCGCGAGACCGCGGTCAGGATTTCCCACGGGATGGTGTCGAGTTGTTTCGCCATCTCTTCGGCGCTGATGCTGCCGGTGCCGAGCGGGCCCTTCTGCGAGCCGAGCAGCACGACCTCGTCGCCGAGGCGGGCGCCGTCGATGTCGGTGACGTCGACCATGATCATGTCCATGCTCACGACGCCCACGATGGGGGCGCGTTTGCCACGCACGAGGACGTGGCCCTTGTTGGAGAGCCCGCGCGAGAGGCCGTCGGCGTACCCCATCGGCACAGTGGCAACTCGGCTCGGGCGGCTCGCCTTCCAGTTGGCGCCGTAACCGACGCTCATTCCGGCCTGCAGCTCGCGCACGGCGATCAGCTGGCTCTGGATGCGCATGACCGGCCGGAGCTCGCTGGAGAGTCCCTCGCTCGGCGATACGCCGAACAGCGCGATTCCGGGGCGAACCAGGTCGAAGCGAGCTCGTTCACTGCGCAGGAGAGCGGCGCTGTTGGCGGCGTGCCGAAGCTCCGCGTTGATGCCCATGCTGCGCAAGGTGGCAGTGGCGGCGTCGAAGCGGTCGATCTGCTCGTCGATGCCCTCACCGGTGTCGGCGCAGGCAAAGTGGGTCATCAGACCCTGCAGCTGGACCTCGGGGTGACGCAGCAGGCTCGCGCCGAGCTTGCCGATGTCCTTCGGCATCACACCCAGGCGGCCCATGCCGGTGTCGATCTTGACGTGGACCCGAATGGGGTCACTGGACGAGTAGCGCACCTCGTCCGCCAGCTCTTCGATGTGGCTGGGGTCGAAGACGATCGGGGTCAGATCGTTGCGTAGGAGCTCCCCCAGGGCGCGGCCGTAGTAGCCGCCCATGACCAGAATGGGCACGCGGATCCCGGCCTCGCGAAGCTCGATGCCCTCTTCCAGGAGCGCCACACAAAGCCCGGTAGCCCCGGCACGCTCCAGGGTGCGCGCGACGGCCTTGGCGCCGTGGCCGTAGCCGTCCGCCTTGAGTACACCCCAGACCGCGGCGCCTCCGGCGGAGCGCTGGAGCACCCGCAGGTTGTGGCGCAGGTTCGCGAGGTTGATCTCGGCGCGGGTCGGCCGCACCGCGTCGGACGGCACGGCTCGCTGGGGCCGAAGCACGCGCGGGAGGGGGGTGGCGAGGGCGCCCGCGCCAGGCCCGAGCAAAGGATGCTGCACCGTCATGCTGGCCTCATGGAGCGTTAGCGTTGCTTTGCGTGCCGCGTCAACTAATTGGGTTCACTTGAAACAACGCTGAACGCACCTGCTGTAGTCCGAGTCGCATGCTTTGCAGGCGTTGTGCTTCGAGCCGCTGTCCGGGTTGCAGATTTCCCGACAGGCCCTCCAGATGGGCCGGCAGCTCCCGCTGCACTCGGCCCCCGGCGGCTCGGCTTGGCCTGCATTCCCCGCGTCCGCAACGGCGCCATCTGGAGGCCCGGCATCTTCGCGTGGCTTGGCCGTGGGCAACATCTTCGGTGGCGGAGCGTGCACGTTGGTCGGCTGCGGCGCCTCGTCCGACTCGGCCGAGGCACTCCGCACCGTCAGGTCGAGCTCGGGTCGCGACGAGTCCCCGCTCTGGAGTGCGTGGATGCGTCGGCGCGCGTACTCGAACCGATCCCGAGTCTGACCATACGTGTAGCGCCGGCTCCACTCGCGCCAGCAAGTGATGCGATGCCCGGGCGCGACGTTGGGGTCGAGATCGAGTCGGTAACAGTGCTCGAAGCGGATGTTCGCCTCGTAGATGGCGCTGACACTCGGTCCGCACGCCCCCGCCAGACCCACCGCCAAGAACGGGGTGAGCGCGACGAGCACGGTGCGGCGGGTCACCGCCCGACTATAGACCACGGCTCCCGCCCCCTCCATTTCGGCGTTCGCGCCTAGAGCGCCGAACAGGTTGAACGGCGTTTGTTTTCCGGGACTTGCAAGGTGTTCGGCGCTCGCGCGCGGAGCGCGCACGGCCGAAGGCCGGGGGTTTGGGGCGCAGCCCCAACGTAAAGGTCCTAGAACACGAGCTGCGCAAGCTGATCGGTGTTCTAGGGAACGCCCGCCCCGAGGTGCTATGGACCAGCCGCGATGTTCACGGGCCTGGTCGAAACCACGGGCGAGCTTCGGGCGCGCCACGCGCGCGGGCCTGGCTTTCGGCTGGAAATTGCCTGCAGCCTGGGACCGCTCGAGCTCGGTGAATCGATCGCGGTCAGTGGCGCGTGTCTGACGGTGGTGACGGCGGAGAGCGGGAGCTTCTCGGCCGACGTATCCCGCGAGACCGCGGACAAGACCACGCTCGGGCGCTTGCCGCTCGGAGCGAAGCTGAACCTGGAGCGCTCGCTGCGCGTCGGCGATCGACTCGGCGGCCACTGGGTCAGTGGTCACGTGGACGACATCGCCAAGGTCCGCTCGGTCGAGACCGTCGGCGAAGCGTGGCGCGTCCAGCTGACCGCGCCGGCTGCCCTGGCCCGCTACGTTGCAAGCAAAGGCTCGGTGACGCTCGACGGTGTCTCGCTCACCGTCAACGGGGTTGACGCGGCCGGTTTCGAAGTGATGCTCATCCCGCACACACGCAGCGTGACGAACCTCGGACGCCTCGTGCCGGGTGAGCTCTTGAACATGGAGGTCGACCTGGTCGCCCGCTATGTGCTCCGCTACCTCGACGTGGCGGGCAAAGACCCCGACGCCCGCCTGCACGACGTGCTCGAGCGAGCCGGCTTCATCCGAGAGACCTGACCCCGCCATGACCGAGCGCATCTCGAAACCGCTACCCAAGCCACTCGACATCGACCCCGAGCCGCTCGCACGCGTGACCCGTGCGCTCAGCGACATCCGTGCGGGCAAGATGGTGATCCTGGTCGACGACGAGGATCGCGAGAACGAGGGTGATCTGACCATGGCCGCGGATCGGATCACACCGGAGGCCATCAACTTCATGGCCACCCACGGCCGCGGTTTGATCTGCGTCACCTTGACTGAGAGCCAGGTAGAACGCCTGGAATTGCCGATGATGCAGCCGCCGTCGGGCCGCGCCGGCCCGCCCCTCGGTACCGCCTTCACCGTGAGTGTCGAGGCCAGCGAGGGTGTGACCACCGGCATCAGCGCCGCCGATCGCGCGCACACCATCAAGGTGGCCACCGCCGCCAACGCAAAACCCACCGATCTGGTGACCCCGGGCCACGTGTTTCCGCTGCGCGCTCGGCGCGGTGGCGTGCTGGTGCGCGCCGGGCAGACCGAAGGCTCGGTCGACCTCTCGCGCCTGGCCGGGCTCACACCCGCGGGCGTCATCTGCGAGATCATGAACGAGGACGGCACCATGGCGCGCATGCCGGACCTCGAGATCTTCGCCGAGCGACACGGCCTCGTGATCCTGACCATCGCGGATTTGATCCGCTACCGGTTGCAGGCAGAGCGTCTGGTCGAGCGGGTGGAAGAAGGTCTGATCGTGCTCGACCGCACGGACACGGCGTGGCGGGCCATCGTCTACGAAGCCACCGTCGATGATCGACAGCTGATGGCCCTGGTCAAGGGCGACGTGAAGTCCGAGGGCTCGATCTTGTGTCGGATGCACTCCGGGTCGACGCTGGGCGACGTGTTTGCTTCGCCGGTGAGCGAGGGCGGGCGTAACTTGTTCCAGGCGGTCGACGCCATCGAAAAGGAGGGGCGCGGTGTGATCGTGTACCTGCCACCGCGCGGCGATCTGCGCGCCGAGCTCGAATCCATCGCTCGTCGCACCAAGAGCTCTCCGGTTGCGGCGCCGCCGCCGGAGACCCGAGCGCACGGAGGCACGCTCAGAGAGTACGGTCTCGGGGCTCAGGTTCTGCGCGAGCTGGGTGTGCGGCGGATCCGGCTTTTGACCAACAATCCGCGAAAAATCGCGGGCATTCACGGCTATGGGCTCGAGGTGGAAGCGAGCGTGCCGCTAGTGCCGGGACCGTCCGGCCAGGTATCGTAGGTGTCCCGATGAACAACTCCCCGAAGACCCTCGAAGGTTCGCTGCTCCCGCCGGACAACGCGCGCTTTGGCATCGTCGCCTCGCGCTTCAACGATTTCATCGTGGAAAAACTGGTGGCGGGCGCGCTCGACGCGCTGTCGCGCCACGGTGTCTCCGCGGACCGCATCACCCTGGTGCGTGTGCCGGGCAGCTGGGAGCTCCCGCTGGTGTGTGCACGACTGGCAAAGAGTGCGAAGTTCGACGCGGTCATCGCGCTCGGCGCGGTGATTCGCGGTGGCACTCCGCACTTCGACTACGTCGCAGCCGAGGCCGCCAAGGGTGTGGCTGCGGCAGCCGCCGCGGGAGTGCCTGTTGTCTTCGGGGTGCTCACGACCGACAGTATCGAGCAGGCGGTCGAGCGCGCCGGGACGAAGATGGGGAACAAGGGCGCCGACGCCGCGATGGCCGCCATCGAAATGGTGAGCCTGGGTAAAGCGCTCACCGACGCTGGGCTTTGAGCCATGGGCGCGCGCACCGGAGCCCGCGAGGCAGCCTTGCAGTTGCTCTTTGGCATCGAGATGAGCGACGTGCTCGCCGAGCAGGCCATCTTCGATTTCTGGCGGGAAATGCCCGGAGATGCCGAGGGTCGGGAGTATGCGGACGCCGTGGTGCGCGGCGTCACCGAAGAGCGTGACGCCACCGACGCCTTGATTCGTGCGGCCAGCACCAACTGGCGGCTCGAGCGCATGACCCGGGTCGATCGCAACCTGCTGCGCATGGGTGCCTGGGAGCTCAAGGCGCGTCCCGAGATCCCGCGTGCGGTCATCATCGACGAGGCGGTCGAGCTGGCAAAACGTTACGGCACCGAAGACAGCGGCGCCTTCGTCAACGGTGTGCTCGAGCGCATTGCGAACGACCTCGGGCGCGAGGACACTGCAAAAAGCGCAGGCTGAGGGGCGATGGACCTGCGCTTCGTCACGCGGAACTTGCGGCGCCTGGACCTCGCGGCGACCGAAGTTCTCCTTGCCACCCTCGCCGAGGATGAACGGCCGCCGCACGGAGTCGCGGGCCTCGTCGACTGGCGCCTCTCGGGTCGAGTGTCGGGTCTCGTGGCGGGAGGGTTTGCGACCGGGAGCCTGGGTGAAGTGCTGCTCATCCCCGGCAAACCCAAGCTGCCCTTCGACAAGGTGGTGTTTTTTGGCTGCGGGTCCCGGGAGGCGTTTGGCGAACGCACCTTCCGCACGGTGGTCGAGACCATGCTCAGCACGCTCGAAGGGCTGCGGGTTCGCTCCGCGGTGGTCGAGCTACCAGGGCGGCACTTTGATGGCATTTCGCCCGAGCGCGCGGCGGATTTGTTGCTCGAACAAGCGGCGAGCCGGCCAGAGCACGACGTCTGGACTCTGGTCGAGAGCGCGGAGGCTCAGCGCACGATCACCCAGCACATGGTGGCCGAGCGGCGCCGCGTGCGGCAGCCGTGAGTCAGTCCGGAATGCGCGCGCCGCCGAGGGCGGGACGGCCGTTGGGCAGACGGTCGTACTCGAGCACGATGCCCTTGTAGGCGTGCTGCTGGAAACACTCGGGCGCCGCACCTTCGTTGTTCTCGATCACCCGTTCGGGTGGGCCCATGTATTGCTGTATGGCAGCGGGCAGCATGCCAAAGAGCAGGTCCGGCGGGATGGCGCCGTTGAACACGCCGTACTCCTTGTCGCCGACCTTGCGCCCCTGGCGGTGGGCGCGGATGCGTTTCACCTTGCCCGCTCCGTCGAGCTCGAACTCCACGGCGCGACCGACGTAGCGGCAGAGGGTCGGGGTCTTCTCCTCGCATGGAGCTTCCATCAGGCGCTCCACTGTGGTCACGGACGCGCCCACGCGGATGGCGCCCACGCCCTGTCCTGCGACGATGGCCAGACGCGGCCCAGTGGGAACCGGGTAGGTCGAGCGTGCGGAGCCGGTCGGCGATGCGGCCGGGGTGGGCGGCTGGCCGGACGCGGCGGCGCCTGCGTCCGTGTTGCCCTGGGCGACCTGAGATTTGCAGCCCCCAGCCCCAAGACTGGCCAGGACAAACGTCGTGCTGAAAACGAGGCGGAGGTTTGGGCGAAGCATGGTATGTGGACTCGCTCCGAGTAGCGCAGATGACGCCCCTCGACCAGCGTCGCTTCCTGTTCGTGACCGGCAAGGGGGGAGTCGGGAAATCGACGGTTACCGCAGCCTTGGCTCTGGCCATGGCGGAGCGGGGAAAACGCGTGCTTGTCACGGCCTGCGACGCCAAGGAGCGGATCAGTCTGCTGCTCGGCAGCGAGCCGCTGACCTCGGAGGTCCGCGAGCTCCGGAAGGGCATCTACGGCGTCCAGCTGGTGCCACAGGTCGCGCTCCGTGAGTACGGGGGCATGGTGCTCAAGAGCGAGGTCGTCTTCGGGGCGGTGTTCGACAACAAGTACGTGCGCCAGTTCTTCGCCGGTGTTCCGGGGCTGCAAGAGTGGGCCATGCTCGGTAAGGCCTGGTTCCACGCGATCGAAGAGACCTCGAAGGGCAAACCCCGCTTCGATGTCGTGCTGTTCGACGCGCCCGCCACTGGCCACGGTCTCGACATGCTGCGGGTGCCAAAGGTGATCGTCGACGTGGTTCCGCCGGGTGTCTTGCGGCGAGACGCCGAGCGCGCCTGGAAGATGTTCCAGGACGAAAAACAGAGCGGAGTGGTCGTCGTCACGCTGCCCGAGGACATGCCGACCAACGAGACCGTGGAGCTGTGCGAAGCCCTGGAAAAAGAGCTGCTGCTCCCGATCGCCACGCTGGTGATCAACGGAGTCATCGAGGCGATGTTCTCCGAGCCGGAGCGCGCGACGCTACTGCTCGACCGCGAGCTCGACCGGTCGAACCCCGGCGACGAGGCCATCGCGTGCGGCATCCGCCGCTCGATTCGCGAGCGAGTCCAGGCCCAGAGCCTGGGCCGGCTCCAGGCGCTGGGAGGCAACCAGATCCAGCTTCCGCTGCTGCGGCGGGATGCGGCGACTCCGGAAGCTGTCGCGGAGCTTTCGACACGTTTCTGAAAACGCCGGAATTACCGGCCCTTGGCCGGCGTTCTGACGCTCTCGAGCGGGCGTTAATAGCTGCCCCCGGGCGCTCTGGGCGCTATCGTGTCTCGTTCCCCGGCCATGGCACCCAAAACTCCTGAACCCGGCCTGGTCCTGGCCGGCCGCTATCGGCTCGAGGACAAACTCGGGGTGGGAGGCATGGGGACCGTGTGGCGGGCGGAGCACCTGGTGCTGTGCGCCCCCGTCGCGGTGAAGATCCTGGACCGCGACGTGAGCCGCGACGAGGAGGCCCACGACCGTTTCATTCGCGAGGCGCGCTCCGCTGCGGCGCTGCGCAGTCCGCACGTGGTGCAGATCCTGGATTACGGCATCGACGGTGGCCACCCGTACATCGCGATGGAGCTGCTCGAAGGGGAGACGCTCCAGCATCGACTGGCCCGGATGACTCGGCTGGCGCCCATCGAGACGGCACGCATCATCAACCACGTGGCCCGCGCCGTGGCTCGCGCGCACGAGGCCGGGATCATCCACCGGGATCTCAAACCCGAGAACGTCTTCATCGTTCGCAACGAAGACGCCGAGATCTCCAAGGTCCTCGATTTTGGCGTGGCGAAGGTGGAGACGGCGCAGCTTGGGCCCAAGGGCACACGAACGCGCACGGGTTCGCTGCTCGGCACTCCATTTTACATGAGCCCCGAGCAGGCTCAGGGGAACAAGACCATCGATCCGCGCTCGGATCTCTGGTCGCTGGGTGTGATCGCGTTCGAGTGCCTGACGGGCAAACGGCCGTTCGAGAGCGAAGGGCTCGGAGACCTGGTGCTGCAGATCTGCGTGCGGGACATGCCGGTTCCGAGCGAGCTCGCGGCGGTACCGCCGAAGTTCGACGAGTGGTTCTCGAAGGCCTGCGCGCGGGATCTGGAACAGCGGTTTCAGACGGCTCGCGAGCTCTCGGACGGGCTCAGAGACATCGTCGGGCTCGAGGCGCGCGAGACCCTCGCGACCCTCTCGGATGAGGACCTGCCCTCGGTACCCAAGTCAGTAGTCGTGCGCAGCGGGCGCGACGATGACTCGGGAGGTATCGCCAAGACTCTGGTCGAATCCGCGCCGAGCTCGCTGTTCGACGAGGACGATGTCGCCGCCGCGAGCGCCAAGAAACCATCCCTCACCATCCGGCAATTCGGCACCACTCAGTCCAGCGTGCCGGGTTCCTCCAGCCGGACGGCGCTCTTGGTGGGGGTGGGCGGAGTCGCGCTGGCCGTCGGAGTCGTGGCGGGTTTTCTGGTGCTGAATGGCCCGAACCAAACGCAGGCGGGCGCAGCGACCGATACCTCGGGAGTCGAAGCCGGGGTGTCGCTGCCCGAGCCTTCGGCTAGCGCCGAGGGCGAAACCGCGCCCGAGAAGAAAGAGCAGGACGCTGCCGAAGTGGAAGACGCAGCGGCCGCCGCCGAGCTGAAAGAAGACGCCGCCGTCGATGCTTCGAGCTCGGCGACGGACGCCAGCGTCGAGCCTCAGCCCGTACACCCGACCGGCGGCGACGACGGCGAGAAACCGGACAAGGAAAAGAAGGCTGTGTTCGACGCCGCGACGGATCGCGACTGGGGCAAGACCACGGGGGAAGAGCCTGTGGTCCCGAAACCGCCCGATCCGAAGCCGCCCGATCAGAACAAACTGCCGACGCCGCCGGCGCCGATCACGCCTGATCACTGAGCGTTCAGCGCGACGACTCGATCATCTCGCAGATCAGCGAGGCGAGGTTGTGCCCGTCGACCATTCGGCTCGACAGCACGGTGCCGTCCCCGGAGTTGCTCATGAAGATCCTGAGCATGTTGCCGTGCACCGACGTGACCACGATGAACGGAGTGGTCACTCCCTGACGGCGTACCCGCGCCAGCACTTGCAGCGTGCTCGGTCCGGGCAGGCGGGCACCGGCGATCACCAGCTGAAAGCTGCCACCGGACAAGAGCAGGGTCTCGAGAGTGCCGCCGTCGCGCGCCTCTGCGATCTCGGCGTCGAGATCACCCAGCCAGGGCAGGAGCAGCTCGCGTGTGGTTCGGTCGGCCTCGGCGAGCAGCAGGCGGCGCGCCACCGAGCTCCCATCCTCGCGGCGAGTAGCCCGCTGCGAATGGGGTCGAGACCCCGCGGTCAGCACCCGCGCATGGCCCTCGGGTGTGTCCCGATCCTGGGCCTGCATGGCGAGCGCTCGGCCGGTGCTGCTCCGCATCGGAATGGACAGAGAGCACGCAGCGTGCCCGCCGAATTCGCTTGGAAGTGTATGGAATCAGGCCAGCGGGCCCGAGCTGCGGGGCCATGGATTTCAGGTCTGCACGCAGCCTTGCAAGCTCAGCCCAGGAGCGCTGTCAGGTCGGGCGGGCTCGCGGTCGCCGCATCCGTCAGATCGATCTGAGCTTTCTGGAGCTTACCGGCCAGGTCGACGTTGACCGCTTGCCAGCGGGTGTAGGCGTCAATCACCCAGATCCCACTCTCTCGCGTACCGTTCCCGCTCCAGCCGTTCCCACCGAAGGGGAGGTGGGCCTCGGCGCCGGTCGTGGAGTTGTTCACGCTGGTCATGCCCGCGCGGATCTCTTCTTTGAAGCGCAGCATGGCGCGAGCATCTCGCGTGTAGACGGCGCTCGACAGGCCGTAGGGCGTGCCGTTCGCCGCCGCGACGGCCTCGTCGAAACCATCGACCTCGACGATGTTCACGGTGGGACCAAAACACTCGTCCTGGAACACCCGCATGTTCGGCTTCACCTTGTCGAAGATGCGCGGGGTGGCGTAGAGCCCGCGGCTCGCGTCACCGCTGAAACCAGCAGGCTCTTCGCCGGGGACGATGCGCTTGCCGTCGAGCAGCAGCTCCGCTCCGTCTTCGAGGCCGATGGCGCGCTGTTCGATCCACTTCTCCAGGAAGCGCTCGTTGATGAAGGGCCCGTAGTCCACGGTCTCTGTCAGCGGGTTGCCGATCTTCAGCGCCTTGGCTCGGCGCACCAGCTCCGAGCGCACGTTCCCGGCGACGCGTTTGTCCACGATGATGTTGCCGCAGCTGGTGCAGCGTTGGCCCGCGGTCCCGAACGACGCCCAGAGCGCGCCCTCGACCGCCAGCTCCAGATCCGCGTCCGCCAGGATCACCAGCGGGTTCTTGCCGCCCAGCTCGAGGGAGGGCACCTGCAGGTTGCGCCCGCAGGCCTCGCCGATCTTCCGGCCGATGGCCGTCGAACCGGTGAATGAGACTTTGTCCAGCAAACCCGCGTCGATCATCTCGATCAGGAACTCACCCGCGCTGTCGGCGCCGCGGCCGTGCACCACGTTGACCACCCCGTCCGGCAGGCCAGCCCGGCGCCACAGGTCGACGAAGATGTCGGCGATCCCCGGGGCGTCGTCGCTGGGCTTCCAGACCACGGAGTTGCCGCACAAGATCGCGGGCACCATCTTCCAGGCCGGCACCGCGATCGGAAAATTTCCAGCTGTGATCATGCCGACCACGCCGATCGGGCGCCGATACGTGAAGAGCTCCTTGTCGCGCAGCTCACTCGGCACGGTCTGGCCGTACAATCGCCGGCCTTCGCTCATGAAGAACTCGGCCGTGTCGATGGCCTCCTGCACGCTTCCCCGAGCCTCGCGCAGAGGTTTGCCCATCTCCCGAGCGATGAAGCGCGAGAGCGACTCCTTGCTCGCGCTGAGCAGGCCCGCCAGGCGGGTCAGCACCTGGGCGCGCTGCGGCGCGGGCACGCGGCCCCAGCTCTTTTGCGCCACACCTGCCGCTTCACACGCGGCCTTCACCTGCTCGCGGGTCGAGAGCGGCGCGACCGTGACGACGTCATCCCGGTTCGCGGGGCTCCTGCGCTCGAAGCTCTCCTTCCCAGGCAAGGACTCCGCTCCGCCGATCCAGTTTCCGACGATGAGTGTTGCCGGCAGTCCGTCGATTTGTGGGCGCGTTTCCATGGGGCGGGGACATGCGATGGACGGCCAGGGCGTGCAAGTCGAGGCCGGGTACGGCGGGGATTTTCGAGGTATTTCCGGCTGCGGCGTGCCCGCGGGCGAGTGCTTGGCGAGCGCAGCTGCGCTCGCTGACCGCATTGCACCCACGCCCTTGGTCTGGGAAGAAATGCCCTGGGCTGGCGTACGAAACCCGCCCTTTTGCTCATGGCGCCACGCTGCCCGGAAGAAGCTGCAATGTTCCGTTTTTCGCACGAGCTCGGTCTGATCCTTTCGGCGTTGGTTGCCGTTGCTTGCAGCAGCGCTGGCAGTGGTGGGGCGCTGCCGGCGGGCGGAGAGTGCGACGCACTTCACGCGTGCTGCGACGACATCGCCGACGCCGCCCAGAACCAGCAGTGTCACGATCAGGCGACGCAGTTTCAAGGCTCGGCGAACGCCGCGGCGGCCTGCACGAACGCCAAGCAGAGTTACTCGCAGGCGGGTATGTGTGGTGGGGGAGGTACTTCCGGCGCGGGTGGCAGCGGCGGTACCTCCGGGGGTGCCTGCGCCGAGCTCGGTGCGTGTTGCGACGCCGCGGAAGCCAGCTTCAAGGCGGAGTGCGGCGCCGCGCTCGACGCCTACAAGAAGAGCAGTGATCCAGAGACGGGGTGCAAGAGCGCGTACACCGCATACCAGCAGGGCGGCCTGTGTGATGGCGGGAGCGGGGGCGCGGGTGGCGCGGGTGGTGCGGGCGGCACGAGCGGTGCGGGCGGCACGAGCGGCGCGGGCGGCACGAGCGGCGCGGGTGGCACGAGCGGCTCGGGTGGCACGAGCGGCGCGGGTGGCACGAGCGGCTCCGGTGGCACGAGCGGCGCGGGTGGCACGAGCGGCGCGGGTGGCACGAGCGGCTCCGGTGGCACGAGCGGCGCCGGTGGTTCGGGTGGCACCGTCGCAACGACGGAAGATACCAATCAGACCTGCAGCGACGGCAAGGACAACGACGGCGACGGGTTCATCGACTGCAAGGATTTTTCATGCAGCAAGAGCCCGAGCGTCACGTTCTGCAAGGGCACACCGGGTCCCGAGAACAACAACACCGCCTGCAGCGACGGCAAGGACAACGACGGTGACGGCTACGTGGATTGCAGCGACTACGACTGTGTGAACAGTCCGAGCGTTACCGTCTGCCCCTGAGTCGCTCGCCGCGGTGGTAAATCCCCGCCCGCAGAGCTAGACACGTCGGCCATGCGGGCAATGGTCCTCGGGGCAGGCAGAATGGGTCGTGCGGCGGCGTGGGATCTCGCGCGCCAGCCAGGGGTCGAGGTCGTACGCCTGGTCGATCGCGACGCCGACGCGCTCGCCGTGGCGGAGCACGAGGTCAGCAAGCTGCTGCGGGAGACCTCGCCAGAAGCCACGACCAAGATCGACGCGCAGCGCTACGACCTGAGCGAGACGTCAGGCCTCGTGCGTCTGCTGGACGGCTTCGACGTGATGCTGTCGAGCTCCGACTATCGCTACAACGAAGTGCTCACCCGCGCGGCAATCGACGCCAAGTGCCACATGTGTGATCTCGGCGGGAACCTCTTCGTCGTCGAGAGGCAACTCCAGATGTGCGAGGACGCCGAGCGTCGCGGCGTGACCATCGTCCCCGACTGTGGGCTCGCGCCGGGCATGGCGTGTCTGTTTGCGGCCTTCGGGGTCGAGCGCATGGACGTGGCGGAGAGTGTGAAGATCCGCGTCGGCGGGCTGCCGGCCCACCCGAAACCCCCGCTCAACTACAAACTCCTGTTCGCCGTGCGCGGACTCACGAACGAGTACCTCGAGCCCGCGGAGGCGCTGCGCGACGGGAAGATCGTTCGCATCCCGTCGCTGACCGAGGTCGAGACCGTCGAGTTCCCGTATCCCTACGGCACGCTGGAGGCGTTCAACACCTCCGGCGGCTCGTCGACGTTGCCCCGCACGCTCAAGGACAAGGTCAGGAACATCGACTACAAAACCCTGCGTTATCCAGGCCACTGCGCCGCCTTCGCCGGCATGCACGCCATCGGGCTCCTGTCCGAGAAACCGGTGGACGGCGTGGTCCCGCGGGAGTTCACCGAAAAACTACTGGAGCAATCGCTGCACGATGACGACACGGACGTCGCTCTGGTCCGGGTGATCGTCGACGGAAAGAAGAACGGCAAGTCCAAGCGCCTGACCTACGAGGTCATCGATCGCCACGACCCCAAGACCGGCCACAGCGCCATGGCACGGACCACCTCGTACCCGGCCGCCGCGGTGGCCTACATGCTGGGCGCCGGCGCGGTGCGAAAACGCGGGGTGTTGCCCGGGGAGCTCGCCGTGCCGCTGGAGTCGTTCCTGGGCGCGGTGCGCGCTCGCGGCATCGACGTGAAGGAGCGATGGGAAGAGCTCTCTTAGTCTGGTTGCCGCTCCCGCTCGTGTGGGCGTGTGCGCCGGCGGTGGGAGCGGGGGCTGCCTCGCCCACGGCGTCGGAGCCCACTCCGCGGTCCGAGCGGGAGCCGCGCGCGGGCCCGGTGCGAACGCCTGCGGCTCCCGCATCTCTGCCGCGCTCCGAGCCCACCCCCGCAAACAAACCGATCGAAGCGCAACCCTCCGCGCCGCCCCCCGCCACACCCGAGCCCAAGTGCCCCGAGGGCATGACCCTCGTTCACCGCAACCAAGGGCCCTACTGCATCGACCGCTATGAAGCGTCGCTGCTGCGTGTGAAGGCCGACGGCTCGACCGCGCCGCACCCGTTCAATCAGAACGTGGACGGGATCGAAAAGGAGGTGCGCGCGCGGAGTGTGAAGGCTGTGCGCTCACAAGGTTACATCAGCGGCAAACAGGCGGCCGCTGCCTGCGCCAACGCTGGCAAACGCCTGTGTGAGATCGACGAGTGGGTGCTGGCGTGCCGAGGTCCGAAGCTGACGCGGTACCCCTATGGCAACACCCGGCGGGCCAACGTCTGCAACGATCGCTTCAAGGTTCTCGACCGACACCCGGTGCCGATCTTGTGGAAGAAGGATCCGCTCGATCCGCTCGACGAAAAACTGATGTGGCACCCGCGCTTCATGAACGACAAACGCCTGCTCGAACTGGCGAACACGACGGCGCCCACCGGCGCGTTTTCGTCGTGCAGCAACGAGTACGGTGTCTACGACATGGTCGGGAACCAGCACGAGTGGGTGAACGATCCGGCGGGCACGTTCTTCGGCGGCTTCTTCATGGACACCTTCCAGAACGGCGAGGGCTGTGAATACCGAACCGGCGGCCACCCCTTCGACTATCACGACTATTCGACCGGATTTCGCTGCTGCGCCGACGCGAACGCTGTGACCGACGACGTCTCGAAATGAGATGACAACTTGGCAGGCGCGCGCTCGCTGCGGTCGTGTGCGCTGACAAATCTGCACGAGCCTGCCCAACAAACCCCCAGAAACACCCCGATCTCGCCGCTGGCACGCGGCTCGCTACGGAGCACCGTTCATGGATCGCGATGCCGCCGTTCGTGCGGTCGCGCTGGCTGCCATTCCGCTGATCGCTGGCGGTCTGTATCTCGCGCGGGATCGCCACGCTGCCGTCGCGGCGACCACGAGCGCGAGCGCCGCGTCCGCGCCGCCGGAGCCTCGCGGCCTCGGGGCCCTCGCGGGGTTGATCTCCGAGCGCGGGGAGGCCGCCCTCGCCGAGCAGAAGAGCGCGAGCCCCAGCGCTCGCGCGGCGCCGAGCGCTCCGCCCGCCGATGCCATCGCGGCGACGAATCTGCCCCTGGCCGATGCCAAACCCACTGCGCCGCGCGTGCGCGAGAAGCCGGCACGCGGTGCCTGTTCCGGCGTCGAGGTGCGCCTGATCACCGAGTCCGACGATCCAACCTGGGCGTTCGCCTCCCTCTCACCCGCCGCCGGAGAGCGCGCCGTGATCCGTCGTGTCGGCGAGAGCATCGGCGGCATGCGAGTCGTGAAGATCGAATGGGATCGCGTCTGGCTGGCAGGTGGCGGAGGCCGCTGCGCCGCAGCCATGCTTTTTGGAGCGCGGGAAGCCGCCGAGGCCGACGAAGGCACGCCGAAAAGACGCCGCCACCGCCTGCCCGACGAGCTCAGAGCAGAGAAACCCTGGCGGCTGAGCGGCGAGATGATCAACGGCATCGAGAAGCTGAGTGAGAGCGAGTTCGCCGTCGATCGCGGGCTCGTCTCCGCCATCTACTCACAGGCGGGCAGCCTGCTCGCGGGCGTCAAGATTGAACCCGTGCGCGACCAAGACCAGGTGGTGGGTTTCGAGCTGGGTGAAGTCCGCACCGATTCGCTGCTGGAGCGCCTGGGGGTCGAGACCGGCGACCGCGTGCTCAGCATCGACGACACCCCCGCACGCGACCTGGAGGCGCTGGTTGGTGCCCTCGGTCGAGCCCGGGAGAAAGACCGCTTGATCGCGAAGCTCGAGCGTCAGGGTGAAGCGTTCTCGCTCCGAGTGACGGTCAGGTAGCTCGGCGCTCGATCACTTTTCGAGGAACGTCGGGATCGGAAAGCCGTAGCTCTCGACGATCTTCACCTCGTCCGCCGTGAGTGACATGGCTTCGAAGGTGCCCTTGGTCGGATCTTTGCCGACTCCGTTCAGCTTCACGGCCTCGACGCTGAGGCTGCCGGTGCCGCGCCAGCGGTCATCGTCGTGATGCCGGAACACGCCGCTGATGCGGGTGTTCTCCGCGTCGACCAGGATGCCTCCCGAGCCTACGGTCACCTCGATCAAGAACGGCGCCGTGCCGAAGGCGGTGGTCTGGTTCGCCTCGTCGCGCGCGAACCCGTCGGCGATGAAGAAGTAACCGTTCGGCGGATCGGTCTCGGGCAGAAAATCCACGTACTGCTCGAGCGCGGTTTGTTTCTCGCTCGGCTTCGCGCAGCGAGGGCTGGGCACGAGTGCACAGATTGGTGTGTCCGTCGGGCAACTGGACGGGCATCCGGGACGCTTGTTGAGCGCTGGAAGCCGGTTGCCGTTGGTGAAGTTCGCGCGCCAGGCGCCGGTCTCGGGGTCGACGACCATGTAGGCAAAGACCTGGATCTGCACCGCCAGGAAGTCGACGTTCATCAGGAAGTAGTAATAACCCGTCGGCAGCGCGGTCTTCCCTCCGCCCTCCAGCTGGTACACGAAGGGCGAACGGTTTCGCGGAACGGTGGCGTGACCGTCGAGGTCCTCGAGGCCCGGCTCCACCAGGAACAGGTACGGAGTCGCGATCGAGAACGCCTTCGTTGGATCGATGCTCAGGCGTGTTTCGGTGAAATCGAAGGTTCCGCCGTAGGAGCGCTCTTCGTCCTCGGGAGCCTTGCCATCAAACTCCACCAGGGTGTTCTTCTTGAACCCCTCGAGGTCCGGCGGATCTTGCTCGTCGAGCAGGTTCTCTTCCGGATCCATCACGGCCTTGACCAGCTTCACCCGCAGCGAGTTCTTGACGATGGGCTCGGAGAAATTGACGACGAAGGGCGCGTCGGGCGCGATCGTCATGACGCCGTTGTCGAGCCCCTCGACGCTTGCCTTGGGTGGCGGATCGAACTCCTGGCAGGCGGACGCAACCAGGGCGAGACCCCCGAGGAAGAATGCCGAGCGAAGTGAGAGCATCTCCATTCTCCTTAGAACACGAAGGTGGTGCGGCCCTGGATCAGCACACTGCGCACGGCCTGGTTGTTCTCGTCGTTGAAGGCGTCGCCGGGGAAGAGCACCGCCCCCTCCAGGTCGAACAGGAAGTGGTCGAGGTACTTCCACTGAAAGCGCCCGTCGAGCTCCGCCCCGTAGAAATGGCCGGGTTTGCCGCCGTGGTAGTTGACGAGGTCGTCTTCGACACTGGCGCCGTCCCGTGCCTTCAAGCTTTCGGTGGGGTCGACGGTGCCGGCCGGCGCCCATGCCATCAACACCCCGGAGCGCAGCAGCACGTTCTTGTGGGGCCGGTAGTCGAACTGCGGAAACAGCGCGACGGCGTTGGTGAAGGAGCCCTCGGTGTCCACCCGCTCGGCGGGGAACGTGTCGGCCCCGATGCGTCGGAGCAGCACCACCCCGGCGGCTGCCGAGCGCGCTGACTCGAAGGCCAGGATACGCTCGAACATCAAGAGGCCGACGTTGTTGTCCTCTGCGAACAAGAGCTGAGTCAGCGCGGAGCCCGGGTTCGGGTTGTGGTCGCCGGTCGCGAGATCGGCCTCCAGATAGGCGGTCCACGTCGGTTCGTCCCAGCGTACGACCGCGCGGGCGCCGAACTGCTCCACCCGCTGTCTGACGATGGGGTCGTTGTTGATCAGCGACAACGCCTCACTCACCTCGCGAGTTCGTCCAAAAATGCCGACCCCTTCGATGCCTGCCGAGAGGCGATCGATCTTTGCCACGGCCTTCACGTCCACGATGTTGACGCTGGTGTCGTAGAAACGCTCCCAGCGGTGGGCGTAAGTACCCTGCAGCTCGAGGTGAGTCCGGTGGGTGGGCTGAGGGTCCAGAAAGCGTACGGCGCCGCCGGCTCCATGCAGATCGTCGCCAAACAGCCGAATGTCTTTGGACGCGGCGCGGTCGTAGAACGCCGCCAAAAATAGGCCGCGGTCCCGCGAGCGGTCGCGGGCGCTCTCTTCCTTCAAGCCCTCGAGGGGTTTGGTCGCGAACAGGATGCGGTCCGTCGAGTCGCCGGCGTTCGAGTAGCCAAAACGATTGGCGCGGCCGTCTCCGTCCGACACCAGGAGCGACACCCCCTCGGTCGTGGGCTGACGCCCGATGCGCAGCATCCCCACGGGCGTGATGATTTCTCCGTAGGCGCGCCGCAGCTTGAGCGGCTCGCTGGGCACCAGCACGTAGCCGTAGCTGTCCGGATCGAGCTCGTCGCCGCCGACGTACCCGATGCCGGGCTTGGCGTTGTTCGGGTTGGTCGCAGCAACCCGGGTGCCGCTGTTGGGGGATGGGTCGTCGCCGAAGGTGCCGTTGTCACCCCAGAGTGTTCCATCGAGGCCGTCGATGCTCATCACGAAGCGGACCTTTTCGTCGTAGTCCACCTTGGCGTCGAGGCGCAGGCGATGCTCGATGAAGCTCGCGTTGCGGTGTTTGACGCCGCTGAGATCCAGGGGCTTCACGTAGAGCCAGTTGGCGCGGTACTCGGCTCCGACCTCCAGGCCGTAGTCGCCGAACTCGTGCCGGGTCGGCACACCCAGCCCGTCGTCGTCGGACCAGGGCTCGAGGGCAAGCGCACGCGCCGGGGCGAGTGCGACCATGAACGAGAGGAGGAGCGGCGTCCCGAATCGTCGCATCAGACCGAACACGCTAGCGGACGCTGCCCTGTGCGAGAAGCACCTGGCGGGGTGTCCCGGGCCTGTGCAAGGCTCCGAGTGGACGAAATGGCAGACAGAGCGCTGGTCACAGGAGCCGCCGGGTTCATCGGCTCACACGTCGCAGATCAGCTTCTATCCCGAGGTTTTTCGGTCATTGGCTTCGACAATTTCGATCCCTATTACGACCCGGCCCAGAAGCGGCGGAACGTGGAGAGTGCCCGCCGAAATCAGCGCTACGAATTGATCGAGGGGGACGTCCGGGACCGCTCGGGTCTCGACGCGGCCTTCGAGCGCGCTCGCCCGGACGTGGTCGTGCACCTCGCGGCTCGGGCTGGCGTACGGGCCAGCGTCGATGATCCGCTCTCGTACGTGGAGGTCAACGAGGTCGGGGGGCTATTCGTGCTCGAGGCCTGCCACGCGCGCGGCGGTGTGCCGATCGTGTTCGCCTCGACGTCGAGTGTTTATGGAGGCGGAGCCGAGCCGCCTTTCCGCGAAGACGACCCGGCGGTGACCCCGCTGTCGCCCTACGCCGCGAGCAAACGCGGCGCGGAGCTGATGGTGCATGCCTTCCATCACCTGCACGGCAGCCCCGTCGCCGTGGCGCGATTTTTTACCGTCTACGGTCCGCGAGGCCGCCCCGACATGGCCATGGCCTCGTTCACCCGCGACATCCTGGCGGGGCGCCCGATCCGCCTGCACGGCGAGGACACGGCGCGGGACTTCACCTACGTGGACGACATCGCGGAAGGCGTGATGGGTGCGATCGATTGGGTGCGTCGCACACGTGGCCTCGACACCTTCAACCTCGGCCGCAGTGAGCCCGTGCTCGTGCGGCGTCTGATCGAGCTGCTTGCGGCGGAGCTCGGCGCACCGGCCAATGTCGTTCTGGGCGAGCTCGGCGCGAGTGAAGTTTCCGTCACTTCCGCGGACGTCTCCAAGGCGGCTGCCGCCTTCGGTTACGCCCCGAAAATCGCCCTGGCGGAGGGAGTGCGTCGTTGGGTGGAGTGGACCCGCAAGAGTGAAGAAGCGCCGGCGGAGCTCCGAGGAAAACCGTGAACGAGGCGCTCGCGCCCGCACCGGCGGCGCTGCCGCTCTGGCGGCGTGTGATGCCCTTTGTGCTCGCGGTCCTCTTGCTGGGTTTCGTGCTCGTGCGCCTGGACTTCGCCGCGTTCTGGGCTGCCGTCTCGCGCACCCACTACGTGCTCTTTTTCCTGTTCACGATCCTGTTCAACGTGGCGCTGCTCGCTGCCGACGTGCTGGCGACCCAACACGTCTACAACCGCCTGGTCTGCCCGGTGCGGTACTCCGAGCTGTTCGTGATCCGCGCCGCGTCGTACCTGCCGAGTCTGCTCAACCATCACATTGGGCAAGCCTGGCTGACCTTCTTCATGGCCAAGGTCTACAAGGCTCCGCTCTGGCGGGTGGCGGGTGCGACGCTCTTGGTCTACGCAACGACGTTCGGGTGTGTGTATCTGATCGGGGCGGCCGCGTTGCCCTTCAATCATGGGCGTGTGGCCTGGCTCGCGCCGACCACCGGTCTGATCGGCGCGTCCGGTCTGGTGTACATGCTGGTCATTGGTCTCAAGCCGTCGATCTTGAAGGCCCGCCAGGCAACCTCGGCGCTGCTCGAGTCCGGCGTGCGCGGGCACCTCGTGGCGCTCGCCTATCGGCTGCCGCACGTCGTGGTTTTGTTCATCGGGACCTGGGTGCCGTTCATGTTTTTCGGCGTCGAAATCCCATTTGCCGACGCGCTGGCGTACGTGCCCATCGTGATGCTGGTGACGGCGCTGCCCATCACTCCGCAGGGTGTCGGCACCCGAGATCTGGTGGCTTTGCAGCTCCTGGCCGGTTACGCCAGCGGGTCCGCCAGCGAACAGACGGGCGCGATCGCGGCAACGACTTTGTCGTGGGCCTGTGCGCTCACCCTGGTTCAGGTTGGGTTCTCGCCACTGTTCATGCGACGCGCGCAGCGCATGTTGCAGGCCTGAGGGCGATCATATTGCGTAGCGGCCGGCCGCTCTCGCGCTGGCTTGGGCTTGACGTGCTCGGCACGGCGCCGGAAGGTGTTTGCCGCCCTCGGAGGCACCATGTCGAGCATACGCCCCCCGCCCCACCTTCCCCGCGTCGTCATCGAGCGCATCACGCCTGAGCTCGACGGCGGTCGTCACCCAGTCAAGTGCGTCGTCGGCGATACCGTCCGGGTGAGCGTGGACATCTTCAAGGATGGACACGACCTGATCGGCGCGCAGCTGCTCTACCGCGGGCCCGGCGAACAGCTCTGGCGCGAAGCACCGCTCGAGCACGACTACGATCTAGACCGCTGGTCCGGGCGCTTCGTGCCCGATCGCATCGGGGCGTGGGAGTACAGCGTGGAGGCCTGGCCCGATCCGTTCCGAACCTGGCGCGAAGATCTGAAAAAACGCCTCGACGCGGGCCAAGACGTCACGAGCGAGCTGCTCGAAGGAGCCCAGCTCGTGGCGCGCAAGCTGGCCTGGATCGGCGCGGAAGCGTCCCTCGAGCTCTCGAGCTCGGCCAAGGCCCTCGCCAACGTCGATGCAACGAACGACGCGCGGCTGGCCGTTGCCTTCAGCAAGAAGCTGCAAGAAGGCATGCTCGGACCGCTCGATCCGGAACACAGCACCCGCTACGAGAGCCGCAGCCTGACGGTGGATCGGCCGCTTGCGCGTTTTGGCGCGTGGTACGAGCTGTTCCCGCGCTCGCAAGGGACCGTGCCGGGCAAACACGGCACCTTCGCCGACGTCGAGCGGCGGCTCCCCGATCTCGAGGCGCTCGGGTTCGACGTGCTCTATCTGCCACCCGTGCATCCGATCGGACCGACTCACCGCAAGGGGCGCAACAACGCCACGAGCGCCGAGCCCGGAGACGTGGGCAGCCCGTGGGCGATCGGCGACCGCAGTGGGGGGCACACCGCGCTGCACGCGGAGCTAGGCAGCTTTGAAGATTTCCGGAGCCTGGTGAACAAAGCCCGCGCGCACGGGATGGAGCTCGCACTCGATTTCGCCCTGCAATGCTCGCCCGACCACCCCTGGATCCACGACCACCCCGAGTGGTTCTTCGTCAGGCCCGACGGCACGCTGCGCCACGCGGAAAATCCTCCCAAGAAGTACGAGGACATCTACCCGCTGAACTTCTGGTGCTCCGATCGCCACGCGCTCTGGACGGCCTGCCGCGACGCCATGCTGTTCTGGGTCGATCACGGGGTGAAGATCTTCCGCGTCGACAACCCCCACACCAAGCCGCTGGCTTTCTGGGAGTGGGCCATCGCCGAGATCCAGCGCCGGCACCCGGACGTGATCTTCCTGGCCGAGGCCTTTACGCGCCCCAAACGCATGCGTGGGCTCGCCAAGCTCGGCTTCACGCAGAGTTACACCTACTTCACCTGGAAGAACACGTCGTGGGAGCTCCGGGAGTATCTGGACGAGCTCGCGAGCAGTGAGATGGCCGAGTACTACCGGCCGAACTTCTTCGCCAACACGCCGGACATCTTGCACGAGTACCTGCAGGACGGCGGGCGACCGGCATTCCGCATCCGGTTGCTCTTGGCGGCCACGCTGAGCCCGACCTACGGCATCTACAGCGGCTACGAGCTTTGTGAGAACACCCCCGTGCGGCGTGGCAGTGAGGAGTACCTGGACTCGGAGAAGTACGAGATCAGGCAGCGCGACTGGCAGGCTCCCGGCAACATCCGGGCGGACATCACTCGCATCAACCGCATCCGGCGTGAGCACCCGGCGCTGCAGCGGCTCGCGAATTTGAGTTTTCTGCCGAGCGAGAACGAAGCGGTGCTCGCGTACCTGAAGCGCGACCCGACCGAAGACCTGATCATCGTCGTCACCACAGACCCACACAAAGTGCACGAGTCGTTCGTGGAGGTGCCGGTGGACGAGCTGGGACTGGGAGAGCACCTGCCCTACACCGTCGTCGATCTGCTGACCGACGAGCGCTACGAGTGGCACGGGTCGCGCAACTACGTGAAGCTGGATCCCGCGGAAAAAGTCGGCCATGTGCTGCGCATCGTGCGCAGCGACGCCGAGGCCTGATAGGGTCGCCCTCGCGTGCGCGTCTGGCCTGGTGACCCTGATCCGCTTGGTGCGACCTGGGATGGCGAGGGCGTCAACTTCGCCCTGTTTTCCCACGACGCGGAGGCCGTCGAACTGTGCCTCTTCGACGATCACGGCGTCGAGACCCGCGTGCTCCTCAAGGAACGGCACAACCGCGTGTGGCACGGCTACATGCCCGACGTGCGTCCGGGGCAGCTCTACGGGTATCGGGTGCACGGTCCCTACGCGCCAGAGCTGGGTCAGCGCTTCAACCCACACAAACTGCTGCAAGACCCCTACGCCAAGGCCATCAGCGGCAAGTACGAGTGGCACCCTTCCGGGTTCGGCTACGAGACCAAGCTGGGCTTCGATGATCGCGGCTTCTCCGAGGAGGACAGCGCGCCCCACGTGCCCAAGAGTGTCGTCGTCGATGACGCCTTCACGTGGGGTGACGACCGCGCCCCGCAGACACCCTGGAGCCGAACGGTCATCTACGAGTGCCACGTCAAGGGCATGACCCAGCGTCACCCGGGTGTCTCGCCGCGCTTGCGCGGCAAGTATCTCGGGCTGGTGTCCGACCCCATCCTCGACCATCTGCTCTCACTCGGCGTCACGGCGGTCGAGTTGCTCCCGATTCACCATCGCGCGTCCGAGCGACACCTGCACGAGCGCGGCTTGGAGAACTACTGGGGCTACAACACCCTCGGTTTCTTTGCGCCCGATGCGCGCTTCGCGTCCCACGACCGCGGCGCACAAGTGCAAGAGTTCAAGACCATGGTGAAGGCGTTTCACCGGGTCGGCATCGAGGTCTTGCTCGACGTGGTCTACAACCACACGTGCGAAGGCGACCACAGCGGTCCCACGCTGGCTTTCCGGGGCATCGACAACCGCGCCTATTATCACCTGGACCCGACCAACCCCCGCCGTCACGTCGATTTCACGGGCTGCGGCAACAGCCTCAATCTGTGCCACCCGCGGGTGTTACAGCTCACGCTGGACAGTCTCCGTTACTGGGTCTCCGAGCTGCACGTCGATGGTTTCCGGTTCGACCTGGCACCAGCGCTCGCGCGCGAGCCCACCGAGTTCTCGAGCTTCGCCCGGTTCTTCACGACCATCCAGCAAGACCCGTGTCTGTCGCGGGTGAAGCTCGTGGCCGAACCGTGGGATCTTGGCCCCGCCGGTTATCGACTGGGTGCGTTTCCTCCGCAGTGGGCCGAGTGGAACGGTCGTTATCGCGACGTGGTGCGCCGGTTCTGGCGTGGTGACGAGGGCCAGGTACCGGAGCTGGCAGCGCGCTTGTCGGGTTCGAGCGACGTGTTTCAAGGGAGCGACCGCGGCCCACACGCTGGCGTCAACTTCGCGACCTGTCACGACGGCTTTTCGTTGGCGGACGTGGTCAGCTACGCGGGCAAGCACAACGAGGCGAACCAGGAAGCGAACCGCGACGGCACCGACGAGAACTTCAGCACGAACTGGGGGCGCGAAGGCGCGACCGACGATCTGGAGATCAAACGGCAACGCCAGCGCATGCAAAAGAACTTCTTTGCCGTGCTGGCCTTCTCCCAGGGGGTGCCGATGATCTCGCAGGGGGATGAGCTCGGGCGCACGCAACTCGGCAACAACAACGCCTACTGCCAGGACAACGAGCTGTCGTGGGTCGACTGGGAGCCGACCCCGGAGTCGAACTTGTTGCTCGACTTCGTGCGCAAGGTGTTCGGCCTCCGCGCGGCCAACCCCGTGTTCCGGCGGCGGCGGTTTTTCGCCGGTGATCAGGTCACTTCCAGCGGCATCAAGGACGTGCAGTGGCTCAGGCCCGATGGCCGCGAGATGGCCACCGAGGACTGGCACCTGGCGAAGAACCGAGTGCTCGGCATGCTGGTGCCCGGGCGTGCTTCGGACGAGCTCGACGAGCGTGGTCGACCCAACATCGGGCAGACGTTGCTGCTCTTGCTGAACGCCTCGACGCGCGCGCGACAGTTCGCGCTCCCGGTCGTGCCCGGCTCGGGCAAGTGGACCGAGGTGGTGAACACCGCCCAGCCTGCCAATCGTGTGCCCCGGGGCAGCACGATCCAGCTGCCGTCTCACTCCGTGGTACTGCTGGGTCGAGATGACGACTGAGCGGCCGCCGATCGAAATTGAGAGCGCAGACGACGAGGGCCTGCTCGGCCTGGTGACACGCGCCGAGCACGCGGTCCTGGACTCGACGACGGAGCCGGTCGGAGTGCTGCGGCTCGAGCTCGTCAGGCCACACGACGAGTCGAGTCCGGAGCACCCGCTCGTGGCCGTCGAGGCGGCCTTCGTCGAGCGTGCGGGCAGCGGAGTGGTCGAGCGCCTCGAGGTGCACTACTGCCGGCGGCTCGACCAACCCGTCGAGCCGAGCTTGCTGGCCGGAGTGCTCGAGGGCTCCGGCGGCAGCGAATACACGAGCCTGTGCCTGCGCGACGACGAACGGGAGTTGCTCGACGCAACCTTGCATTTCGGCTCCGTCATCAAGCTCTTTGGGACGTGCACCGCGCTGATTGCCGACCGGCTCTCGCCCGAGCAAGTGAGCGCGTGTCGTTTTGTGCTCGCTGCGCTCGGCGTGGGGCTGCGGGAGTCGGGTGGCGAGCTGACGGCGTCGCGCCGTCGCTTGGGTGGGACGCCCGGGGTATCCGCGCAGGTTGCGGTGATCGAACGCGCCCGCGAGCGCGGGCTCGACGTCGCGCTCTATGCGTCCACGCTGCCCCTCACACGGAGCGCGCGCCTGGCTATTGCTGGACCGACCGACGCTGCGCGGCTGTATGTCTCGCTCAGCCGCCAGATCCCGCGGGAGGCGACCAGCATTGCGCGGGACGCGGTCGCGCTGCGCGAGCTGGTCAGCCGGCAGCTGGCCTTTGATTTCGGAGGCCAGCGCTGGCGCGTCGAGAATGCTCACGGAGAGCGCGTGGAACACCGAGCGCACGGACCGCTGAGCGGGGGGGGCCCGGTCCACTGGTCGCTCAACTGGGGCGCGAAGCGCAGCTGACACTCGGCTGCGACTGGCCACACACGACCAGGCCCAGTAGCCTTCGCTCATCGTGGGCTCCGTCGCGCGCAACTCGAGCACGCTCTCTTGGCTCACCGCCGCGCTCTGGTTGTCTCTGGGGTCCTGCAGCCTGACGCAGAACCTCGACGACTTGAAGTCGACGGCTGACGCCGGCGATGCAGGCTCCGACGCGAGCGCTTGCAAGAAGAAGACGTGCAAGGAGCTCAACGCCAACTGTGGCCTCGCGCTGGACGGCTGCACGAGCGTGCTCGACTGCGGAACGTGCACCGACGGCAAGTACTGCGGTGGAGACGGACCGAACCGGTGCGGAGACTTCCCGTGTGTTCCTGCGAGCTGCGCCGATCTGGGCGCCGAGTGCGGGCAAGTGCCCGACGGTTGCGGCGCCATCATCGACTGCGCGGCGTGCACTCCGCCGGCGACCTGTGGTGGCGACGGCGTACCCAATGGGTGCGGTTGCAAACCGAAGACGTGTGAATCGGAAGCTGCTACCTGCGGCACGCTCGACGATGGTTGTGGCAACTCGCTCAATTGCGGTGTCTGCCAGCCTCCCACGACGTGTGGGCAGGCTGGTCAGGCCAACAGCTGCGGCTGCACCGCGAAGACGTGTCAGGAGCTCGGTGCGGATTGCGGCACGCAGGCCGATGGCTGCGGGGGCACGGTCAGTTGCGGCAGCTGTCCGAGCGGGCAGACTTGCGGTGGAGGTGGCCCGAACAAGTGCGGCGCGGGCCCGTGTGTGCCCAGCACCTGCAATGCACAGGGCAAAAACTGCGGAGACGTCTCCGATGGCTGCGGGAACAAGCTCAATTGCGGGAGCTGTTCGCCGCCCCAGACCTGCAGCGGGGGTGGGGTGGCGAACGTCTGCGGGTGCACCAAGACCACGTGCTCCGCGCTGGGCAAGAACTGCGGCTCTCCCCCCGATGCCTGCGGGGGCACACTCAACTGTGGCACCTGCACAGCGCCGGAGACGTGCAGCGCGGTGACGCAGAACGTGTGTGGTTGCGTCAAGACCAGCTGCCAAGCTCAGGGCAAGAACTGCGGCTCGATCCCGGACGGCTGCGGCGGAAACCTGAGCTGCGGAGCCTGTGTGGCACCCGAGAGTTGCAGCGGCGGCGGCGTGGCGAACGCGTGTGGTTGCACCAAGACGACCTGCCAGGCTCAAGGCAAGAACTGCGGGCAGATCTCCGATGGCTGCGGCGGCTCACTCGATTGTGGGTCGTGTTCCGGGCTCAACACCTGTGGGGGCGGCGGTACGCCCGGTGTGTGTGGCAGCGTGTGCGGCGAGGCGACCTGTGTTGCGCCCGAGAGCGCGTACATCAGTCACTTCACCGGGGCGGGCTGCACGGGCACGGAGAGTTACTATCTCCCGTACGACGGCTTCGCTTACAAGTGCCGGCCCTGGAATTCGGCCGGTGCGGTCTGTGGGACGATGAACCGAACCGAGACCAACAAGTCGTACAAAGACTCAGCGGGCAACTGCGTCGAAGCCTGGCCCTCCGGCAACACGTTGCCGGAGTTCGCGCGTGTGTATCGTTGAAAGGGGCCGAATGAAGAAGTTTCTGGCTGGCGCTCTGCTCGTTGGATCGGCGCTCTTGGCATGTTCGACCGAGGACACCGCTGGTAGTGGCGCAAGCGGTGGGGCGTCGAGCGGTGGCGCGTCGAGCGCTGGAAGTGGCGGCAAGACGGGCAACGGCGGCGCATCGGGCAGCGGCGCCGCAGGCAGCGGCGCCACGACTTCGAGCGGAGGGGCCGCCGGCAACAACACAGGCGGCGGCGGCGGCGTGGCCTACGACTGCAAGAACCCGGCTCCGGCGTGGCTGCTCTGCGACGACTTCGAAGGCATGGGCGCGGGCTTCGACAGCTGGCTCGCGAGCTCCCCCTGGACCGAGAACATCGGAGCCAAGGATCCCGGTCGCATGACCTCGTCGACCGAGGCGCACCGAGGCGGGTTTTCGCTCTACATGCCCGCTGCGGCCAGCGCGGGATATCAGGGAGCGGACCTCATGTTCCGAACTTGCAGCGGGCAAAACAAATCGGGCTGTGCGCTTACCGGTTACGACAAACTCTACTTTCGCGCGTTCTTCAAGCTGGCGCCGGATCACGAGCGGGTTCACCACTTCCTCTCCATCGGCGGCAGCCAAAAATACTGGGACGCCTACGGCAACGCGGGCTGCCGTCCCGACGGCACGCGTCACATGGGCACGACCGTCGACTTCAAGCCGCTCACCCACAGCACGTTCTTCTACTCGTACTTCCCGGACATGAAGTGCGAGTCCGCCGCCAGTTGCTCCAACTACGCCGACCCGAAGGCGATCTGCGACGGCTGCGCGACGAAGGGCATGCCGTGCACGAACGGACTCGAGTGTTGCTGGGGTGAGACCCTCGCGCCCAGTCCCGAGGTGACGCTGCCGCTCGACAAGTGGGTGTGCCTGGAGATGATGATGAAGGCCAATGATCCCGGGAAATCCAACGGAGAAATGGCCTATTTCATCGATGGTGTACCGGCGCACCAGCTGACGACGATGGCCTTCCGTGCGACCTCGGACCTGAAGCTCAACATGGTGAGGTTGCAGCACTACCTCGAGACCTCCGACGCCAAGAGTCATTCGAACCGCATCTGGTTCGACGATGTGGTCGTCAGCACCGAGCCGATTGGTTGTCAGTGATGTCGGAACTTTTGCGCGCGCTCGCGAGCAGGCGGCTCGGCGCAGCAAAATACGCGCGTCGAAGGGCGAGCCGCGCGCAGCGGTCGCCGCGCGCAGCGGTCGCGCGTCGAATGTGCTAACACCGCACCCCGATGGTAGAGACCCGTGTAGAACCCAAAGAGCTCGACGAAATCACGCTGATGCGCGGCCCAACCGAGGCCGTGCACCGACTCTTTCAGGGGGATCATCACGAGCCGCACCAAGTCCTCGGTGCGCACCCGCTCAGTATTGGCGGACGGAGCGGCGTCGTCGTGCGTGCGTTCCATCCCGATGCAACACGCGCCGAGTGCCTGCTGTCCGGCGGTCGAACCCTCGGGATGGTTGCCATCGAAAAGGGATTGTTCGCCGTGTTCGTCCCGGGCGAGGAGCTACCCCTTGCCTATCGGTTGCGGTTCCACTTCGCCGACGGGAAATCCTGGGAGCGAGGCGATCCCTATCGGTTCTTGCCGACGGTGGGCGAAGTCGACGCGCACCTGTTCGGTGAGGGCAACCATCGCCAGCTCTGGCGCGTGCTCGGCGCCAACCTGCGCACCATCGACGGAGAGAGCGGCACCGCGTTCGCCGTCTGGGCGCCGAACGCGCGCCGCGTGAGCTTGATCGCGGACTTCAACGGTTGGGATGGTCGCCTCTCGCCGATGCGCTCCCTCGGCTCATCCGGGATCTGGGAGCTGTTCGTCCCCGACGTTGCGCCAGGTGCCCTCTACAAGTTCGAGATCAAGACCCACGACGGTGGCCTGCGCTTCAAGGCAGATCCTCTGGCGCAGCTGGCCGAGCTTCCTCCGGCGACGGCGTCGGTGGTCAGCGAGTCGAGCCACGTGTGGCGCGACGGCAAGTGGATGACCGAGCGTGGCACCCAGGACGTGACGCGGCGTCCGATGAACATCTACGAGGTGCACCTCGGCTCGTGGAAGCGTGTGCCCGAAGAAGGGAACCGCTCCCTCAACTACCGTGAGGCGGCGGTGCAGCTCGTCGAGCACTGCAAACGCCTGGGTTTCACCCACATCGAGCTGATGCCAGTAGCCGAGCACCCGTTCTTCGGCTCGTGGGGTTATCAGGTCACGAGTTATTTCGCGCCGAGCACTCGTTATGGCTCACCCGACGATTTTCGCTGGTTGGTCGACCACTGTCACCAGAACGGCATCGGCGTCATCATCGACTGGGTCCCCGCGCATTTTCCGAAAGACGACTTCGCGCTGCGTCGTTTCGACGGCACGGCTCTGTATGAGCACGAAGATCCGCGGCTGGGCGAGCACCCCGATTGGGGCACGCTGATCTTCAACTTCGGCCGGCCCGAAGTGCGCAACTTCCTCCTGGCGAGCGCGCTCTACTGGCTCGTGGATTTGCACGTGGACGGCCTCCGGGTCGATGCCGTCGCCTCGATGCTCTACCTCGACTACAGCCGGGCCGAGGGCGAGTGGTTACCGAACGAACACGGCGGGCGCGAGAACATCGCTGCCATCGAGTTCTTGAAGGCGACCAACCACATCATTCGCGAAGAGGTACCAGGGGCCTTCACGATCGCCGAGGAGAGCACCTCGTGGGCAGGGGTGACGCGCGACGCACGCGAGGGCGGCCTCGGCTTCACGTTCAAGTGGAACATGGGCTGGATGCACGACACCCTGGAGTACTTCCGGAAAGACCCGGTGCATCGTGGTTATCACCAGAACCAGCTCACGTTCTCGATGATCTACGAGTTCCACGAGCGTTTCATCAACAGCATCTCCCACGACGAGGTCGTGCACGGCAAGGGTTCGCTCTACTCCAAGATGCCCGGGGACCACTGGCAGAAGCTGGCGAACCTGCGGCTCTTGCACGCCTACCAGTACACCCGCCCGGGCAAGCAGCTGGTCTTCATGGGCAACGAGATCGGCCAGGAGCGCGAGTGGAACCACGACGGGAGCGTGGACTGGCACCTGCTCGAGGAGCCGGATCGCCGCAAGCTCCAGGTCTTCTTCGAGGCGCTCGGGCGCCTGTACGCGGGCACACCCGCGTTCTGGGAGAACGATCCGAACCCGTACTCGTTCGAGTGGATCGACTGCAGTGACAGCGCGAACTGTGTGTTCAGCTTCCTGCGTCGCGGCGGTGGGCAGCACGTCCTGGTGGTCATGAACATGACCCCCGTGCCGCGCATGGACTATCGCGTAGGCGCGCCGGAGCCGGGTTCCTACGTCGAGCTTCTCTCCACCGACGACGTGGCGTTCGGCGGCAGCGACGTCGAGACGGCTTCGTTGGTCGAGACCGAAGAGGTTCCGGCCCACGGCCGGCCGCAGTCGCTGCGGCTCACGCTGCCGCCCCTCGGCCTGTTGGTGCTCGGAAGACCCGAGCCCTAGAACACCGATCAGCTTGCGCTGCTCGTGTTCTAGGACACTTACGTTGGGGCTGCGCCCCAAACCCCCGGCCTTCGACCGTGCGCGCTCCGCGCGCGAGCGCCGAACACATTGCAAGTCGCTGAAAACAAACGACGTTCAACCTGTTCGGCGCTCTAGCCTATACTCGGAGCCGAAGTGCCGGCCACGTACCGCAGCCTGGATCCAGATCAGATCATCGCGACGGTGGACCTGCTCGCGCGGCGCATCGAGGAGCGCTTCCCCGAAGCCAGCCTGGTGCACGTGGCCAAGGAGCTGACGCGAGTGGCGCAGGGCACGACCGCGCGCATCAACGAGCTGTCGCGCCCGAACCTCGGGCTGCGCGCCGGCGTCGGGTTCTTGCTGTTTGGTTTCATCGCGCTTCTCTGGACGGCACTGCGCACGCTGGGCCTGACGTGGTCGATTCGCGCCGGCACCGAGCTGATTCAGACGCTGGATGCCGTGCTCGAGGCGAGTTTTTTCATAGGCGGCAGCATCCTGTTCTTGGTCACGCTCGAGAGCCGCCTCAAGCGCCGGCGTGCGCTTGCCGAGCTGCACGAGCTGCGTGCGCTCGCGCACATCGTCGACATGCACCAGCTGACGAAGGATCCGGAGCAACTGCTCGAGGCTGGACCGCGCACCGAGTCGTCGCCGGCGCGCACGATGACGAACTTCGAGCTGTCGCGGTACCTCGACTACTCGACGGAGATGCTGGCGATGCTCGGGAAGATTGCGGCGCTCTACTCGGAGCACATGTCCGATCCGGTGGTGCTCTCGGCAGTCGACGAGGTCGAGGAGCTGACCACGGGCCTGAGCGGAAAGATCTGGGGCAAGATCGCGCTCATCGATCAGATCGCAGGACGGCGCGCCGAGCTTGCCGCCGCGGCGAGACCCGAAACCAGCCGCATCGGTCGCGGGACTTCGGGAGCAAGACGCCGGGCGAGGCGGGTCTCGCGGGGGTGAGCTCGAATGCGGGCGGCGCGCGGTCACGTGGTCCGTTCAAAAGACGCAACTGGCCGGCGCCTCGCGCAGATAGGGGCGGGCATGACTTTCTCCGTCCAGCGTAGGCCGGCGACCCACGTCGCCGTCCCGGATCCCCCCAAACCGTCGTCACCCGGCCCGGCCCGATCCCAGTGGCACGCGTTCGCTTCGCAGAAGCTCGGCCCCTATGATCACGACCTACAGGGGATCTATCGCCCGAAGGTGGACCGATGAGAGCGCTCACCCTGCTAATGTTGTTCGTCGCCTCGGCCTGCAACGACCCGCGCACGGCGACGCCGACGGCTGATGCGGGACCAGATTGCGACACACCGGCGAGCTGTTGTCAGGCGGGCGACGCCGGGGCGTGTGAAACGGCGGCGGAACGTGCTCCCGTTGCCGAGCGGCGGGCGCTCTTGGAGCGCGGCTGCGAGCTCGCAAGTGCAACCGCATGTCTACGCGGCGCGGTGCTGCACCTCGGTGGTGACGTCGTGCAGGCGCGGCGCATGGCAACGCGGGGCTGTGGTCTCGACTCTCGCGCCTGGGTTCCGGGTGCCGACGGCGAGTCGTTGTCCTGCGCCTTCTTCGATGGCGAGCTCATGGATCGCGCCGAGCAGCTCGGCGGCCGGTGCGCGAAGCGCGAGTCCGGGTCGTGCCGCGCCCTCGGCGATCTGCTGCGCCCGTACGACTCGGCTCAGGCGAAAGAGGCTTGGGCGAGCGAGTGCCGGGCTGGCGGCATCGACGCTGCGGAGAGTGACGAGTGCCTACATTTTCTGGAATTCTTGGCGACCCCGCCCCGCTGCCCGGCGTCGCCGCGCACCACTTCGCCGAGTTACGGACGTTGTCCGAGTGAGGCCAAGGGGCCACCGAAACACATGGGCCGGGTGCACATCACCAGCGCGACGGACGAAGCCTTACGAACGCTGTTCGTGAAGTCCGAGCCAATGAAATACTGCTACGCAGCGGGCTTGGTCGACTCGCCCAAGCTGAGCGGTACCGTGCGCCTGTCGGTGCGCGTCGACGCGCGCGGTCGGCCGTACAGCGTCTCGAGTGAAAAGAGCGCGCTGGCCGATCCGATGGCCCTCGAGTGTCTCGTGCGAGAGACCGCCGAGCTTCACCTGACCCCGTTGCCCGGTGCACAACAGACTGCCGTGATCGAGCTGCGGCTCGAGCCATGAGTGTGTGTCCGTGAATGAAAGGTCGCCCGGCCCTCAGGTCGCAAGTCCGCGAAGCTCGCGCAACACGTCGCGGACGACACGCTGCCCTTGGGTGTCGCCTGCCCAGTACGACTTCGCCCAGCCCGCCAGGAACCGGTAGAAGTCGACGGCCGCGATCGGGTAGAGCGCCCGCCACTCCGCTTCGAGTGCGTCCGCGTCGACCGACTGGCCCGCGAGCGCGCGCCGGAGGTGCGCGAAGTAGGCGTCCAGGTGCAGCTGCTCCTCGGGGTCGCTGCCATCGTCCGACCAGCTGCCGAGAAAGTAGGCCACGTCGCTCATGCCACAGCCGCCGCCGACGTACTGAAAGTCGACCGCCGCGACCGCGCCGTCGCCGAAGCAGAAGTTTGCGAGCTTGGCGTCGCCGTGCACCAGGGTGCGGAACTTTCCTGCGCGGAGCGCCGCATCGATGTGCGGGGCGGCGGCGCGCAGCTGCGCGTCTTCGATCGCGGCCAGCTCGTCCGGGCGCGTGGCGAGATGCCAGTAGGTTCCGGTCTTCCACAGCCCTTCGGGGGGTGTGTTCAGGAATCGCGCGTGGAACGCGGCGAGCCACGCGAGACAGCGATCGATGGCGGCCGCATCGAGGCCGCGGCCTTGGCGAATGGAGAAGCCCGCGGCGTCGAGGTCTTCGAGCACAAACAGCCAGCCCACGTCGGTTTTTTCCCCAGCAATCAAGCTTGGCACCCGACAATCGGCGTTGCTGCGTGCAGCGTAGGTTCGATACCAGGCGAGCTCCACGTCGTACGACTTGCACTTGCGGGCATGGGAGCGATCCGAAGCTCGCGACTGACGCGGCGGTTTCACCGACTTGATTACGGCCGTGTCCGAGTCTGCCCCGTGGAGGTGGACCCGATAGAGCTCGCCGTACCCGCTCCACAACGTCTGGATGTGGTCCCCTCGCTCGACGCGCGTTGCGCCGGTCGCGCGGGCGATGAAGCGCAGCTCACGGGCATCGCCGTGCATCGACGGGCGAGTCGGCATGTTCGAGATCTCGTACTCGCTCCTCCTCGCGGCGTCCCCACCCAAATCGTGTCATCATCGCCGCGACTCGTGCGCCTGATCACCATCCCCATCAGTCACTACTGTGAGCGCGCACGCTGGGCGCTGGACCACGCGGGTTTGTCCTTCGTCGAAGAGCAGCACCTCCAGATGTTCCACTGGCGCTACGTCAAGGCGGCGGGTGGCACCAAGACCGTTCCCGTCTTGGTCCTCGAAGACGGAGGCGTCCTCCGCGATTCGTCCGAGATCGTGCGCTACGCCAGCGACGCTACCGCTTCGGGGCAAGGTCTCTACAGCGGGGAGCCCGCCCTGGATCGCGAGATCCTCCGCCTGGAGCGCGGCTTCTGCGAGCCGTTCGGGGTCGAGGCTCGCCGGGTCATGTACTACCACTTCTTCCGCTGGGGTCGCCCCGCGCTCCGCTTCAACGCAGGCCGTGCACCACGCTGGGAGCGTCGAGTGCTGGAGCTCGGGTTTCCGTTGGCCAGCCGCTTCATGCACCGCTACCTGGACATCAGCGCGGACACGGAGCGGGCGGGCCGCGCGGTGGTGGACCGCGTGTTCGACGAGGTCGGAGAGCGTCTCGCGGGTGGAAAGAGATTCTTGGTTGGCGAGCGTTTCACGGCCGCCGATCTGACGTTTGCTTGCGGCTGGCGGCGGCGCTGACCTGCCCTCGAAACTACGGCGTGCCGCTGCCCACGCCGGATGAGCTTCCGGAGCCCGTGCGGGCATTGGTCGCGAGCTACCGCGCGCATCCGGCCGGCGCGTTCGCGCTGCGGATGTTCGATGAACACCGCTCGAGATCGACTGGCCATCCGCAGCGGTGTTGAAAAGGGCGGCGGGCTGGCACCAGGGTGACAATCCGGCGCGCTCCGATCTTGCGTGGCTGGTTCTCGCTGCGGCCATCGGGCTCGCGCGTCGTCGGCGCGCGGCCTGACTCAGCAACGCCGCGGAGCGAGCTGGGGTGAGCCAGCTCCGACTGCCCCGCGGCTCTTCGGCCCGACGGAGATGTGTTTTCGATCAGAAATCGAGGCCGACCGCCACGAGGGTACGACTGCCGCTGATCTCCTCCTCGATCGTGGCATCGACACCGCTGCCCGAGTAGTCGACCTTGCGCCCTTTGCCGCTGTACCACTGCTGAAGCAGATCGAAACGCAGGGCGACAGAGCCGACGTCCACGATGACTCCGCCCCCGACGCCGTAGCTCAGTGCAGCGTTCGACCCCTCGTCGAACTTGCAGTTGACCTGTTGCAGCTGTCGTTGATGGAGTCGTTCTCGTCTTTCAAGTCGGAGCCCGCGATGACGATGGCCGGCCCCACGAACAACCGCAGCGCCAGGGCCGTCGTGGGCCCGACGTCGAACACACCCTCTCCAATGGCCAAGAGCGAGAGATCACTGCCGACCTTGGCGCTGCCATCCGAGGTCTCCATCTTCGTGTTCGGCGCGAAGAGCAGACCCCCGCCGAGTCGGAACTGCGGGGACAGGTGACCGAAGAAGTCCGCGCCGAGCACCAGCCCCGACTTGTCGTCGTAGTCCTCGGTACGTATGCTCGGACAGTCCGAGCCCGCGCACTTCGTGTCGCGCTCCCGCTGCCCGTGACGATGTACCCGGCGCGCACCACGGCGGCGAAGCCAGAGCGCACTTTGTGGCGGCAGCGGCGGGAGCAGCCGCGGCGCCGCTTGCTGCGGGTGATGCGCCGGGTTGCGGTGCCGCGTGGGGCGGCGCCGCCGGCGGTGGTGCGCCAGCGGGTGGAGCTGCAGGCGGAGCGGCGGCGGGGGCGGCAGGTGGGGGCGCGCCGGCGGGGTCTCGGCGGGCGCGGGCGGCGGAGGCGGAGGCGCCACACACACTCCCCGCCTGGCAGACCGATCCGGCAGCATGCCGGCACGCATTCTTGCGCCCCAGCAGTGGAGACCCAGAGCAGGAGACTCGCTCCACAGACCGAGCCGAGGACCGTGTAAGTTCGCATATTCAACCCTCCGCGAGCGAGATACCCGCTCGGGAACCCCTGCACAAGCCGGCGGCTGCACAGCTGACGCCGCTCAGCCCAGCACGGGCCGGCCGATGCCGCGGTAGCGCAGGCCGGCGTCCCAGACGCTGCCGGGGACCAGGCAGTTGCGACCGTCGAACACCATCCGGCCCTTCATCGAGGTGCGGACCCGGTCGAAGTCGGGTGAGCGGTACTGGTTCCACTCGGTGGCCACGACCAGGGCGTCCGCGCCGCTGCAGGTCTCGTAGTAGTCGGCGCTGAGCGCGACCTTCTCCGCGATGCCGAGCTCTTTCAGCCGCACGAGCGCCGTCTCTCGCGCTTGGGGATCGGTCGCGCGCACGACGGCGCCCTTGTTCACGAGGTGCTCGATCAACTTCAGCGCAGGCGCCTCGCGGATGTCGTCGGTGCGCGGCTTGAAGGCCAGGCCCCACAGCGCGATCGTCTTGCCCGCGACACCCCCCAGATCAGCCTCCATGTGCTCGAGCAGCAGCCGTACCGGCTCGTCGTTGGCTCGTGTGGCCGCTTCTGCAACCCCCATCGGAATGCCGAGGTCCTTGGCTGTGTGCACCAGCGCCCGCAGGTCCTTCGGGAAGCAGCTGCCGCCGAAACCCAGGCCCGGATACAGAAATTGCAGACCGATGCGCTCGTCGGCGCCGACGGCGCTGCGCACGTCCTCCGCGTCGGCACCGACCACGTCGCATTGGGCGCGCGATCTCGTTCAGAACGGATCTTGGTCGCGAGCAGGGCGTTGGCCGCGTACTTCACGATCTCGGCGCTCTCGGGGCTCATGCGGTGGATGCGTTCCTTCTGGCGATTGAACGGCGCGTACAGGCGCGCGAGCACCTCGTACGCCTCATCGTCGTCGCAGCCGATCACGATGCGATCGGGCTGAAAAGTCGTTGACCGCGTCGCCCTCCTTCAAGAACTCGGGGTTCGAGACCACGCTGATGCGATGTTTGGCGTGACGCGCGACGACCTCACGCACCTTCTTGTTCATGCCCACCGGGACGGTGCTCTTGGTCACCAGCGCCAGATCGTTGGTGGCGCTCGCAGCCACGTCCTCGGCGACCTTCAGCACGTGCTGTAGATCTGCCGAGCCATCCTCGTTCGGCGGGGTGCCGACGGCGATGAACACGGCCTTGCGACCCGCGATGCTGTCCGCCAGGTTCGAGCTGAAGCGCAGCCGGTCCGGTGGTTCCGCTTCACCAGCTCGTTGAGCCGCGGCTCGAAGAACGGGACCTCGCCGCGCCGGAGTTTCTCCAGCTTGCTCTCGTCCACATCGACGCAAGTGACGTCCGTGCGACGTCGGCAAAACAGGCGCCCGCCACAGACCCATACCCTGAACCCACCACGGAAATGCGCATGATGCGGCTCACTCAGCGTCCATCGTCCGGGCTGTCGAGCCGCCCGAGCGCAGCCTCCCACACGGGAAGCCCTGAGCGGCGGCGTCCATGATCACCGTCACGACGCCGGCTGGCGCAGCGAGGTAAATGCGCGCGGGGATCACGTCCTCGTCCCCGGCCGCGAGGGCCTGGACCAGGGCGGAGCGTTTGCCAGCGCCACTGACCAATAGCAGCACTCGCCGCGACGCGAGCAGCATGTCGCGCCCGAGGCTGATGCGCGGCTCGACCCTCCGCCTGGGGTCACGGCAACGACACGTCCGGGCAAACGCACGGCGCCGGTGCCGGGAAAGAGCGACGCGGTGTGCCCGTCGTTGCCGAGGCCAGCAATCACCAGGTCCATGGGTGCCCCCGCACCGAGCTCGGCGTCGAGCACCTCCGTGTAGGCACGCGCCCCGGCCTCCGCGCCCAGCTCACCCAGCATGCGGAAGACGTGAGCGTCCGAGATCTTTTGTTCGATGTCGAGACCGCTCTCAGCCAGAGTCGATACGTCTCGCCTGGCGTGGACCGCCGGAGAGCGCGATGTTAGCAACACCGCGCTGGTCGATGGCGGTTGCGATGATGGTGGAGGCCAGCGTTCGGGCCTGCTCGGCGAGCTCACCGGCGTCGTTCGTCACCAGATTTCAGGCACGAGATTTCCATTCCTGGCAAACGCGAGCGCCTCTCGCACCAGCTCGTCGTCTCGAAAGCTGCGGATCGCGCGCTCCACCAGCTCCGCATCGTCGCGCCGGGGACCGAAAAGCGACGCATTGGTCCGACGCGCCCGGTGAGCTCACGGTCAACGACAGGTGCTCCCCATCGGCGCTGCGCTCGATGCGAGCTTCGAGCGGCCTGCGTCAACTCCGCGTGCAACACCACCGTAGCAGGCAGCCCGGCAACACGCCGTCTCGCGTTGCACTCTGCACACTGACGTGAACCGGCGTTCCGCTCTTGTCGCGGAGCGACGCATCCCAGCCGAGCCGCGCCGCGAGCCACGCGATCAGCAGCTCCGCTTCGACGCCCGCGCCGACGTGCCCCGGGCGCTCGGCGTGCACGATGTCAATCGCTCGGATCCGACCGAGCGCCGGGCGCAGACCGCAGTCGTCGAACACCCGCGCCAGCATTTCCGCGAGCGCCGGCCGCGAATGAAGGCAAGATCGTGGATTTTGCCTGCCCCAGTCCCGCGAGCTTGCCCGCGCGCTCGGCCAGCGAGCTCGGCGCTGTCGAGCTTGACGACCCCCGCCTCGGGGCACAGGGCCTCGACCACCGCGGCGGGTGCGCCGGGACCGACGAACAACGCCGTGGGCAGCGACGCTTCGATCAGCGAAGCGAGGATCGACGCCGCGCGTTTGCCCAGGAGTGCGCCGAACGTCAGGCTCACCCGCTCGGCGCACACCGCCTCTCGAAGCGTACCCGGCTCCACGCGGCAGACGGCCGACACCTCGGCGTCGAGGGCCCACGGTTCGAGGCGACCCTCCACACTCACGATGAACGTGCGCGCGCCGAGCCGAGCCGCGACGTCGTCGAGCGTCTCCAGGAACGATGGCTCGCGCTGACCGTGAACTGCGATCAGGTTGAGCGTGGTGGCGTGGGGTTTGATCTGTCCCGAGGCATCCGGCTGCCACAGGGCGCCCAGCTCGCGCTCGATGCGGGAGAGTGAGTCAGCTCACGCGCACGATCCGGTTTAGCTCCAGTGGTGCCCGTTCCGCGCCAGCATCGCGTCCCGCAGTTCCCCAGCGCCAGCCAGGTAGCTCGCCAGGAGCGCCGCGTTGTCCCGCCATGCCGCCGGGATCCGATCGACGAACGACCACACGCTCGACATCGTCGTGGCGCGTGAAGAAGCGTCGCATCACTTCGCATTATCGGCAGGAGCCGCTCGTAGGCCTCGGGGCTCTCGTGCCCGAACGCGGTGCCGTAGCGAAAATCCGTGGCAACGTCCCATCGCGACGCCTTGGCCGGGGATCTTGCTGGCAAACCGGAGTGCGATACCCTCGTCCGGCTAATGCGCAGCACCAACGAGTTCAGTTGCCTGAAGCCCCGAGGTGCTCTCGTCGAACAGCAGGTGGGGCGGCGGCCAGAAGTCGCCCGGTTTCCGGTGGCGTGTTTTGCCAGGCGTTTGCAGCGCAGATGTCAACTGGCACTCCATGGCGCACCAGTTCTCCGCACGCGCCTCGATCACGGCAACGGGTCTCAACGCTGCTCTCCCGAGCAACGTCAGGCTCCTCGCGGTAGCTGGGCACGGCGTCACCCCGGTTGACGCCTCGCGGCATTACTGTCCTCACCAGCGTGCTCGTGCGGATCTCTTCCGATACTGCGGATCTGCCACAGAGCGCGCAGGGCCTTCACCTTCTCGTCGCGTACGGCGTCGGCGTCCCAGGCGACGGGCACTCCATGGCGACCAGGGACAACAGCTGCAGCGTGGTGTTTTGCACGATGTCGCACATCAAGCCGTCTGCTCGTGAACTTTGCTCCGGCCTTCCGTGCCAATAGTCGGCCGTCAGCTCGACGTGAGACACGTGGCTGCGATTCCACAGCGGCTCGAATCGTGTTGCCCGAAGCGCAGCACCAGCAGGTTCTGCATCGTCTCTTACGAGGGTGGTGATCGATGCGAAACACCTGGCGCTCGTCCAGGAACCCCCGGAGGTCACGATGGGCTGCTTGGCCGAGGCCAGATCCACCCCGAAGGGTTTCTCGACGATCACCCGCGCGTACGGGGTGCCCGGCCGTCGGGTCGCGGGCACAGCCCGCTTCGACCGGCTGTTCGACGATGCCCCGCACGGCGTCGGAGGGACGGCCAGGTAGAGGTGCGCCCGCCGGCGGTGCCTCGGGTGCGGTCGAGCTCCTCCAGGGTCTCCTTCAGCTTCCGGTACGCGGTCGCGTCGTCAAACGCTCCTTGCGCGTAGTGCATGCGCCCGCAGATCATTCCGGGACCGGTTCGTCCAGCGGCTGCAGGCGCGCGCGTGCTTCTGGACCGAG